>NZ_JBAMDJ010000001.1:0-366243 GCF_036961705.1 Pseudomonas sp. 3JA | reverse complement strand
TGCTACCAAGTGTTTGTATCCGGGTTGCTTCATGCAGATAAATGAGGTGCCTGGGCCGCTTTCGTGGCGAGGGAGCTTGCTTCCGTTGGACTGCGCAGCAGGCCCAAGGCCGGCGACACCATTGAATCTGGCATAACCGGGATTGAGGTTTTAGGGCCGCTTCGCGCCCCAGCGGGAGCAAGCTCCCTCGCCACAAGCGACATTCAATCGGCTCAAACCGTGATCATCTCCCGCACCTTGGCTGTCAACAAATCAAACGTGAATGGCTTGGTGATCATCTGCATCCCCGGGTCAAGGAAACCGCCGCGTACCGCTGCATGTTCCGCGTAACCGGTGATGAACAGTACCCGCAGGTCCGGGCGGATCTGCCGGCCGATTTCTGCCAGTTGCCGGCCATTCATGCCGGGCAGGCCCACGTCGCTGATCAGCAGGTCGATGCGTTGGCCTGACTGGAGGATTGGTACGGCGCCGTTGGCGTCGGCCGCTTCCACAAAGGCATAGCCCAACTCGCTCAACACCGCGCTCACCAGTACTCGCACCGCTGGATCGTCCTCGACGATCAGCACGGTCTCACCGTCCTGCGCATGCGGTGCATGTGGGGTGGTGGCCTGTGGTTCGTGTATTTCCTCGCCGCGAAAGCGCGGCAGGTAAAGGTTCACCGTGGTGCCTTTGTCGACTTCGCTGTCGATGGTCACATGCCCGCGCGATTGCTTGCTGAACCCATAGATCATCGACAGGCCCAGCCCGGTGCCCTGGCCGATTGGCTTGGTGGTGAAGAACGGATCGAACGCACGACCGATGATCGCTTCGGGCATGCCGCAACCGCTGTCCTGCACGCTCAGCACCACATAGTCGCCGGGTTCCAGGTTGGTGTAGGCGTCGGTAAAGTCGGCGTCCAGGTGCTGGTTGCAGGTCTTTACCGCCAGGTTCCCGCCATTGGGCATCGCATCCCGGGCGTTGAGGACCAGGTTGAGCAGGGCGCTTTCCAGTTGATTGGGGTCGGCTTCGGCGACCCAGAGCTGCTCGTCCAGCTGCATGTCCAGGTGGATGCTTTCGTTGAGGCTGCGTTGCAGCAACTCGCCCATGGACAGTACCAGCGTATTCATCTGGACGGCCTTGGAGTCCAGTGATTGCCGACGGGAAAACGCCAGCAGGCGATGGGTCAGGCCGGCGGCGCGGTTGGCCGAGGTCACGCCCAGGTCGATCAGGCTGTCCAGGTCCTCGGTGCGGCCTCGGGCCAGGCGCCGACGCAGCAGTTCGAGGCTGCCGATGATCCCGGTGAGCATGTTGTTGAAGTCGTGGGCGATACCGCCGGTGAGTTGGCCGACTGCTTCCATTTTCTGTGACTGGCGCAATGCCTCTTCGTTATGGCGCAACTGGGCGGTGCGTTCTTCCACTTGCTGTTCAAGGGTTTCAAGGGTGGTTTGCAGGCGCAGTTCGCTGTTGCTCAGGTCGATCAGGCGGTCGCGGGCTTCGTACTGCCTTCGACGACCTCGCAGGGCGGTGGTCACCAGGCTGATCAGGGTCACTGGGTGGAAAGGGCGCTCAAGGAAGGTCACGTTGCCCAGTTGCGTACCGATACGCGCCGCCGGGTTCTGTTCCGGGCCGCCGTGATGGGTCAGCAAGACAATGGGCAGGTCAGACCAGGCCGGCTGTTGCTCGATGTGCAGGAACAGCGCTTCCAGATCAGGCCCCACCAGCGCTTCCGAGGAAATCACCAACAGGCCGGCACCTTTTTCCAATTCTTCGCACAAATGGCCCAGATGACGGCAGATGAGGCCGGCAAAACCGGCTTCATTGAGGATCATCAAGGCGATCTGGCTGTCCCGTCCCAGCGGTGCGAGGATCAGCGCCCGCTCGGACAGGGGCTCGGCCAGCGTCACCGGTGTTCATCCCTGAGCAGCGGGTTGCTCTCGCCCATATAAGTGGGAACCCCTCGCAAGACGCCTTGGAACGCCTCGAGCGGCTCGCCGATGGTCATGCCCAAGCCGCTGATGCGGTATTCGCGGATGGTCGACTCATGGCTGCCCGTGCGTTTCTTGATGATGGAAATCGCCCGGCGCACCTTGCCCAGTGCTTCGAAATAACGCAAAAGAATCACCGTGTCAGCCAGGTAAGTAATGTCGACGGGCGCCTGCATGTCGCCGACCAGACCGTGCTGTGCAACAGTCATGAAGGTGGCCGCGCCCTTGCGGTTGAGGTAGAGCAACAATTCATGCATGTGCAGGACCAGGGCGTTCTCCTCCGGCATGGCCGCCTGATAGCCATTGATGCTGTCGATGACCACGGTCTTGATGTCTCCCTCATCGACACAACGGCGCACGCGGTGGGAGAACTCGCCAGGGGACAGCTCGGCGGCGTCCACTTGTTCGATCAGCAGGTTGCCGGTCTCTTGCAGGGCTTGCAGGTCGATGCCGATGTTTTTCATGCGTTCGAACAACAAGCCCAGTTCTTCATCGAAGATGAACAGCGCGGCTTTCTCGCCGCGATGTACGGCGGCGGCGGCAAAAATCATTGCTATCAGCGATTTGCCGGTCCCCGCCGGGCCGAGAATCAACGTGCTGGAGCCGGTCTCGATACCGCCACCCAGCAGGGCGTCCATTTCGCCGATGCCGCTGGAGAGTTGCTGGCGCAGGTATTGGCCTCGGTGCTCGGCGGCCACCAGGCGTGGGAAGACGTGTACGCCGTCGCCCATGATGGTGAAGTCATGGTAACCGCCGCGGTATTTCTGCCCGCGATACTTGACCACCCGGATCCGCCGCCGTTCGGCGCCATAGTTGGGCGTCAGTTCTTCCAGGCGAATCACCCCGTGGGCGACACTGTGGACGGTCTTGTCGAGGGACTCGGTGGTCAGGTCGTCGAGCAGCAGGACCGTGGCGTCGTAGCGCACGAAGTAGTGCTTGATCGCGAGGATCTGGCGACGATAGCGCAAGGAGCTTTGCGCCAGCAGGCGGATCTCCGACAGGCTGTCGAGCACCACCCGGGTCGGCTTGACCCGTTCGACCACTTCGAAAATCTGCCGCGTCGCTTCGCCCAGCTCCAGGTCCGAGGAGTACAGCAGGCTCTGCTGGTGCTCGGCATTGAGCAGGCTTTCGGGCGGGGTCAGTTCGAAAATATGAATGTTGTCGTCCAGCGTCCACCCGTGGGAGGTTGCGCCCTGACGCAGTTCACGCTCGGTTTCCGATAGCGTGATGTACAACGAGCGCTCGCCAGCCTTGGCGCCGGCCAACAGAAAATGCAGCGCGACCGTGGTCTTACCCGTCCCTGGTTCCCCCTCGAGCAGGAACACATGGCCGCGGGACAAACCACCGGAAAGGACATCGTCCAGTCCTTCGATGCCGGTGGCGGCTTTTGCACTGATCAACTCGTTAGATGTAGACAAAAATAGCCCTCTCATGACTAGGGAAGTGGGCAGCAGGCGGGGTAACGCCTGAATTCAACTGCCTGAACACTTGACCTTTGGCGGTGATGGCGGTTCCGCTTACATCGATAAAACGCGGTGTATTGCACAACTTTCGGCGTGCAATGAGGGCCTACAGACCAATGCCAGCCAGCTAAGCGAAATGAAGCCGAGCAGTAACCCCGTGGCGAGGGAGCTTGCTCCCGCTGGGCTGCGCAGCAGTCCCAAAACAGGGCCGCTTCGCGACCCAGCGGGAGCAAGCTCCCTCGCCACGGTTTGTGTGTTTGCCCAAGGTTCCAGCTGACAAAAGTTAGGCATTAGGCCTACAGGCCTTGCTGCAGCGCCGGGTCATCGGGGTTCAACTGTTCAAGTTGCGCCAGCAGGATTTGAACATTCTGCAATTGGCCGGTCTCCTTCCAATAGTTGATCAGCAGCACCCGTGCCTTGCGGTCGGCGGGATAGCGCTGGACGATTTCCTGCAGCTGTTTCTGCGCGGCTTCCACTTCCTGCTCGGCATGCAGGGTGGTCGCCAGGTCATAACGGTAATGGCGGTTCTCGGGCTCCAGCTCCACCGCTTTTGCCAAGCCGAGCACCGCATACTCGTTCTGGCCGTGTTGCAGCAGCCACATGCCCAGCGCATGTTGCAGATAAGCCGACGCTGGCTGGGTTTGCAACTGTCGGGCGAGCAATAATCGCGCGGCTTCGCTTTGGCCCTGTTTGTCCAGTACCTCGATCTGCATGACCAGTGCTGGCAGGTTGTCCGGTTGCAGGCGCAAGGCCTGTTCAAGGGCCCGTTGGGCTTTCTTCAGTTCGGCGTTGTGCAGGTGCAGTCGGGCGAGCTGGCAGTGGGTCTCAGCGGTTTTCGGACCGTCCTCGAGCACCTGTTCCCAGGTGTCGATGGCTAACTGCATCGCCCCGAAATACAGGCCGAGATCATCCGGCGACAAGCCCAGCAGCGCGTTCACGGCGGCGAACCGGACGTTCTGGTCATCATCATCCAGGAGCGGGCCGAGCAACAGGCTGCGCTGGCCTGTCGGTACCAGCCCGACGACGCTGCCGATGGCGGCTCGACGCACGTCCGGCGATTCGTTGTGCAGGTCCGCGTCCGCCAGCTTCAGGGCTTGGGGGCTGGGGTAGTTGGGCAGTTCGGCGTGCAGCCACACGCGGCGCTTGGGCGAGAGGTCTGGGCGCCCCAGTTGCTGGTAAAGCATGCGCGCCGCTCCCGGCTGTCCGTTGCGGGCGCTTTCCAGGGCTTCACTGTAACCACGCTTGATCGCTTCGGGGATTTGCGGCGTGGTGCTGCGTAGCCATAGCGCGACAAGACCGATCAACAACAGGACACAGAGGCTGAGGAGCAGATAGCGGCGGCGAGGCGAGGGCATGCAGGGAATCCATTACCAGAAGCGTGAAATGCCGCAAGCTTCGGTCAGGTGGCGGCTTGAGTCAAACCTTGTCACAGCGGTGCGGACCTGTGGGATCGAGCTTGCTGGTGATGGCGTCGGTTCAGCGATATCGATATTGACTGACCCACCGCCATCACCAGCAAGCTCATTCCCCACAATGGGCTCTTTCACGCTGGGTCGTGGGCGATAGGCAAAAAAAGCCCCGCGTCCAAATGAACGCGGGGCAAAGAATTGGTTGGTTGCGGCCAACCAAAGGAGCTCGGTTGAGCAGGGCGGGTCAGTTGCTGGCAACGGTTTCCGGTTTCCAGCCGCCGCCCAGGGCCTTGTAGATCGCGACGATGCCGCGGTACAGGTCCACTTCGGCCTGGGCCTGGGTGTCTTCGGCGGCCAGGCGTTCGCGCTGGGCGTCGAGCAGCACGAGGAAGTCCACAGTGCCTTCGCGGTAGCGAATCTCGGCCAGGTCGGCGGCGGCACGGCTCGATTCACTCTGGCGGATCAGCGAGATCAGCCGTTGTTGACGCTTGCCGTAGTCACTGAAGGCGTTCTCCGATTCTTCCAGGGCCAGCAGTACTTGCTGTTCGTAGGTCGCCAAGGCGCCGTCCGCCTCGGCGTCGGCACCGCGCAAGCGAGCCCGCACGCTGCCCAGGTCGAAAGCGGCCCAGGTAATGCTCGGGCCCAGCGCCCAGGCGTTGGCCGCCGAGGAGCCGATCTGCGAACCGCGTCCAGCCGTGAAACCGAGGAAACCGCTCAGGCTGACCCGTGGGAACAGGTCGGCCTTGGCCACGCCGATGCGCGCCGTGGCAGCGGCCAGTTGGCGTTCGGCACTGAGAATGTCCGGGCGTCGTTGCAGCAGTTCACCCGGGTCGCCGATGGGCAGGGCCTTGGCGATGGCTGGCAACTGTTTCGGGCTCAGGTCCACGCTGAGTTTGTCCGGGCGCTCGCCCAGCAACGTGGCGATGCGATTGCGTTGGCGCACCTGTTCGGCCTGCAACTGCGGCACGCTGGCTTCCACCGAGGCCAGGCGCGCATCGGCGCGAACCACGTCGAGCTGATCACCGACGCCGGCATCGCGCAGGCTTTCGGTGATCTTGCGCGAATCCTGCTGGTTCTTCAGGTTCGCCAGGGCGATCTTTTCCCGTAGTTGGGCGCCGCGCAGTTGACCGTAGGCATCCACCAGCTCGGCGATCATCGTCACCTGCAACTGATAGAGATCGGCTTCGGCCGCCTGCTGATCGGCGTCGCTGGCTTCCAGGTTGCGCTGGATGCGCCCGAACAAGTCCAGCTCCCAGGCCATGTCCAGGCCGAGGTCGTAACGCTCGGTGTTGACTCGTTCGTCTGTCTGCCCCGTCGGGATCTGGCCTTTGCCCAGGTTGCTGCTGGCACGGCTGGTGATGGTCGGCATGGCGTCATTGCTGGCGTCATCGCGAATCGCCCGGGCGGCCCGCAAACGGGCGAAGGCCACGCGCAACTCGCGGTTGCCTTCCAGGGATCGGGTCACCAACGCGTTAAGGGTCGGGTCGTCGAACTGCTGCCACCAGATGCCTTCGAACCGGGCACGGTCGAAATTCTTCTGGCCGGCGGCGCCGTCGGTGGCGGTGGTGATATTCGCCGCCTCCGTTTGCGGGGTCTTGTAGTCCGGGCCCACGGCGCAGGCACTCAAGGCCAATACCAGCAAGCTCGGCACGAACGCTTTCAAACTCATTGTTGCGCCTCCAGTTTCAAAGCCCGGGCCGCCTTGCGGGCCTCGCTGCGCTCGACGAAGTTGCGGATCAGTACATAGAACACAGGGGTGAGCAGCAGGCCGAAGAAGGTCACGCCGAGCATCCCGGAGAACACCGCCACACCCATGGCATGGCGCATTTCAGCACCTGCGCCGCTGGAGAACACCAGGGGCACCACGCCCATGATGAAGGCGAAGGAGGTCATCAGGATCGGCCGCAGACGCAGGCGGCACGCTTCGAGGACCGCCGCCAGCGGGTTCATGCCTTCGAGCTGTTTATCCTTGGCGAACTCGACGATCAGGATCGCGTTCTTGCAGGCAAGCCCCACCAGTACGATCAAGCCGATCTGGGTAAAGATGTTGTTGTCGCCGCCGGAAAGAATCACCCCGGTAATGGCCGACAGCAGGGTCATCGGTACGATCAGGATCACCGCCAATGGCAGGCTCCAGCTTTCGTACTGTGCCGCGAGCACCAGGAACGCCAGCAGTACGCAGAGCGGGAACACGAACAGCGCGGTGTTGCCCGAGAGGATCTGCTGGTACGTCAGGTCGGTCCACTCGTAGGTCATGCCGTTGGGCAATTCGTCCTTGAGCAGCTTCTCGATGGCTTTTTCAGCCTGGCCGGAGCTGTAGCCCGGGGCGGCGGCACCGTTGATTTCAGCGGTGATGAAGCCGTTGTAGTGCATCACGCGGTCTGGCCCCGAGGTATCGCTGACCTTGATGAAGGTCGCCAGCGGGATCATTTCGCCACGGTTGTTGCGCACCTTGAGCTGGCCGATCTGGTCCGACTCGAGACGGAATTGCTGCTCGGCCTGGACGTTGACCTGGTAGGTGCGACCGAAGCGGTTGAAGTCGTTGGCATACAGCGAACCCAGGTAGATCTGCAGGGTGTCGAAGATGTCGCTGACGGCCACGCCGTGGGTCTTGGCTTTTTCACGGTCGATGGCGGCATCGACCTGGGGCACGTTCACGGTGTAGCTGGTGAACAACCCGGCCAGTTCCGGCACGCTGCGGCTCTTGGTGATGATGTTCATGGTTTCTTTGTACAGCTCGTCGTAGCCCAGGTTGCCCCGGTCTTCGATTTGCAGGCGGAAACCACCGATCGTGCCCAGGCCCTGTACCGGCGGTGGCGGGAAGATCGCCATGTAGGCTTCCTGGATCCCGGCGTACTGGCCGTTCAAGGCGCCGGCGATGGCACCGGCCGACATGCTCGGGTCCTTGCGCTCATCGAAAGGCTTGAGGGTCACGAACACGATGCCGGCGTTCGGGCTGTTGGTGAAACCGTTGATCGACAGGCCCGGGAAGGCCACGGCGCTTTCCACGCCCGGTTGCTTGAGGGCCAGGTCGGACATGCGCTTGATCACGTCTTCGGTACGGTCCAGGCTCGCGGCGTCCGGCAGTTGGGCGAAGGCCACCAGGTACTGTTTGTCCTGGCCGGGCACGAAACCGGTCGGGGTGGTGGAGAAACCGAAGAAGGTCAACACCATCAGGCCTGCATAGAGCACCAGGGCGATGCCGCTGCTGCGAATCACTCGAGCGACGGTGCCCACATAACCATGACTGGCGCGCTCGAAGAAACGGTTGAACGGACGGAACAGCCAGCCACCGAAGACCTTGTCCAGGAACTTGGAGAAACGGTCCTTGGGCGCGTCATGGCCCTTGAGCAACACCGCGGCCAAGGCTGGCGACAGGGTCAGGGAGTTGATCGCCGAAATCACCGTGGAGATGGCAATGGTCAGGGCGAACTGTTTATAGAACTGCCCGGTCAGGCCGCTGATGAATGCCGCCGGAACGAACACCGCGCACAGCACCAGGGCGGTGGCGATGATCGGGCCGGTCACTTCGCCCATGGCGCGCTTGGTCGCTTCCACCGGGGTAAGCCCCAGTTCGATGTTTCGCTCGACGTTCTCCACCACCACGATCGCGTCGTCCACCACGATACCGATCGCCAGTACCAGGCCGAACAGCGAGAGGGCGTTCAACGAGAAGCCGAATAGATGCATCACGGCGAACGTACCGATCAGCGATACCGGCACCGCCACCAATGGAATGATCGAGGCGCGCCAGGTCTGCAGGAAAAGGATCACCACCAGCACCACGAGAATCAGTGCTTCGAACAGGGTGTGGACCACCGCCTCGATGGAACCGCGGACGAAGATCGTCGGGTCATAGACGATGCTGTAGTCCATTCCCGCCGGGAAGCCTTTCTTCAGTTCTTCCATCTTGGCGCGAACGTCGTTGGAGATCTGGATAGCGTTGGAACCCGGGCGCTGGAAGATCGGGATCGCCACTGCCGGCTGGTTGTCCAGCAGCGAACGCAGGGCGTATTGGCTGGAACCCAGTTCGACCCGGGCGATGTCCTTCAGACGAGTGATCTCACCGTTGGCACCGGAACGAATGATGATGTTCTCGAACTCTTCCTCATTTACCAGGCGCCCCTGGGTGTTGATCGACAGCTGGAAAGCCTGGGCATTGGGCGCTGGCGGTGCGCCCAGGGCGCCGGCAGCCACCTGGCGGTTCTGTTCACGGATCGCGGTGACCACGTCGGTGGCGGTCAGGTTGCGTGAAGCGGTCTTGTTCGGATCCAACCAGACCCGCAGGGAGTAGTCACCCATGCCGAACAGTTGCACATCACCCACGCCGCCCAGGCGCGCCAGCTCATCCTTGATGTTGAGCAGGGCGTAGTTGGACAGGTAGAGCATGTCGTAGCGTTTGTCCGGCGAGGTCAAGTGCACGACCATGGTCAGGTCGGGCGACGCCTTGTCCACCGTGATGCCGATCCGGGTCACTTCTTCCGGCAGCTTGGGCTCGGTTCGGGTGACGCGGTTCTGCACCTGCACCTGGGCGTTGTCCAGGTCGGTGCCCAGGGCGAAGGTGATGGTCAGGGTGATCTTGCCGTCAGCGGTGGATTGCGAGGACATGTACAGCATGTTCTCGACGCCGGTGATGGCCTGCTCCAGGGGCGCGGCCACGGTTTCGCCGATGACCTTGGGGTTGGCGCCCGGGAAGTTGGCGCGCACGACCACGGTCGGCGGCACGACTTCCGGGTATTCGCTGATCGGCAATTGGAACAGCGAGATGGCGCCGGCGATCAGGATCAGCAGCGAAAGCACTGCTGCGAAGATCGGCCGCGAAATGAAGAACTGGGAAAATTTCATCTTGGATTCAGTCCCTTAACCGCGTGGGGTCGCAGCGGCCAATTTGCCGGCCGCCCCTGACGCGTCCTTGGATGGCGCGACTTGGGGCAGGTTGCTGGCTTCGAGCGCTTTACGTTGTTGTGCCAGGGCGGCAATGGTTTCGTCGCTGGCCATCGGCACGGTTTCAGGCGTGACCGGTGCCCCCGGACGAGCCCGTTGCAGCCCCTTGACGATGATGGTGTCGTTCTTGCTCAGGCCGCTGCGCACGATACGCAGGCCTTCGATTTTCGGACCCAGCTCGACGGCGCGGTAGGCCGGCTTGTTCTCGGCGTCCATCACCAGCACGAATTTCTTGCCCAGGTCGGTGCCGACGGCTTCGTCGTTGATCAGCACGGCGGCGTAAGTACCGCTGCCCACCAGCTTCAGACGGGCATAGAGGCCTGGGGTGTAGGCGCCGTCCTTGTTGTCGAACACGGCACGACCACGGATGGTGCCGGTCTGCGGATTGACCTGGTTGTCGACGAAGTTCATCTGGCCCTGGTGCGGGTTGCCGTCTTCGTTGGACAGGCCCATGTAGACCGGCGTGGCCTGGCCGCGCTGGCCCTGGCGGGCGAGTTGGGTGTACTTGAGGAAGACACGTTCGTCGGCGTCGAAGTAGGCGTAGACCTTGTCCGTGGAGACCACGCTGGTGAGCGGGGTGACGTCGGCGGTTACCAGGTTGCCGGCGGTGATGGCCGCCCGGCTGACGCGACCGCTGATGGGCGAGGTCACCCGGGTGAAGCTCAGGTTCAGCTTGGCCAGGTCCAGTTGCGCCTGGATGGCCGCGGCGGCGGCGCGGGCTTCCTGGGCGGCGCTGGTGCGCGAGTCTGCCAGTTCGGCGGAAATGGCGTTGCTCAAGCGCAGGCGTTCGCCACGCTGGGCTTCGTTTTCGCTGCGGGTGGCAGTGGCGCGGGCCTGGGCCAGTTGGGCTTCGAGACGACGTACTTCAGCCTGGAAAGGGCGTGGGTCGATCTGGAACAACAGGTCGCCTTTCTTGACCAGCGCGCCTTCGGTGAAGGCCACTTCGTCGATCTGCCCGGAAACACGTGGGCGGATCTCGACGGTTTCCGGCGCTTCAAGGCGTCCGGTGAACTCATCCCATTCGTTGACAGGTTGCTCCAATACCTTGGCCACACTGACTTTGGCCGGCGGCATGGACGCTGCCGTGTCGGGAGTCTTGCCGCAGGCGCTCATCACCAGCATCGCCAGCAGCGCGAGGGGAAAACGCAGTTTTGAAAGTGAATGTTCCATGGATAGCATCCGCCAATGTATTGAGAATGGGCGGATGATGCGTGGCGCAAGGCAGAGGAACGAATCGAATGAAGCAAAGGTAACTATCATTCGGAATGATATAAGCCATCGATGAGGGCTCTAGTTCAGCGATGCTATTCATTCGATGTTGAACTGCATGTGGCGAGGGGATTTATCCCCGCTGGGTTGCGAAGCAACCCTGAATCCAGCCACCGCGTCATCTCAGGTTGGTTGCACCCTGCCTTTGGGGCTGCTGCACAGCCCAGCGGGGATAAATCCCTTCGCCACAGCCTACTGCGGCAAATAGAGGTCATGGATATGCTTGACCGTCCCATCCGCGCGAAGCGCTTCAACCGCCTCGCGCAAATCCTCGACCATTTTTGGTGAGCATTGCTTCGAGCAGGCCAGGTAGAGATCGGCGCTGCTGCCGACCGAGCTCATGAGTAGTCTGCGCTTGGACACCTTCGGCCAGATGTAACGACTCTCCGGCACCCCGTTGAACCAGGCATCGATACGCCCCATCAACAGCATCTGGGCGGGATTGTCGCCGATGGCCAACGGATAGATCTGTTCATCGCTGAAGCCTTCGCTGCGCAGGATATCTTCTTGTGCGCTGCCCAGGCCGACGCCGATCTTGCGGTAGGTTTCCTTCGCTTGGGCGAAGCTGCTCACCCGCCGCTCAAGGCTGAAAAAAGCACGCTCCATAGGCATGATCGAAGCGATCCAGGTGAAGCGATCCTCACGGGTTGGGATGCGCGACAGGGGCGTGATCAAGTGGTCATGTTCTTCACTGACATGCTTTTGTGCCCGGGCCCAGGGGAGCACATGGATTTTCACGGCGTACCCGGCCTTGGTCATGGCCGCCACGGCGACATCGCCCACGATTCCGTGGCCCCTGGGGTCGTTGACGAACGTCAGCGGCGGTGCGTCGAGAATGTGCAGTTCAATGATCGGAGATTCAGCACTCGCCTCATGGCTCGCCAGCAGCGGCAGTAACAGACAAAGCCGGTAAAGCGCTTTGGTTGATGTGTTCAAAACGCGTGTAGTCGGGCTCATGGACGATACTTCAGGCATTGAAAGGGGGGGCGCCAATTCCGGTGTACGAGGCGCCGGAAACAACGTCTACAGGCCAGCTTCTTTATATGATGCGGCGCATGATGCAGCGATCCAGCAGGATTCGCCACAACCGTTCCATCCCATCACGTCAGTGCCGCCTTGGTCTGACTGTGTGCTTCTGAAGGTATAGATCATTTGCTCGGCTAAAGCGGCTAATTTGGATGTGTACCTGCACGATGGACCTGCGGTGCATGAGCCTGCCGCGAAAACTCGTCGCTCCCGGTATCGCTTGGACATGGTCTGTAGGGTTTTCTTGCCGCGAGCGCGGCGCTACGATGGCCCAACCTCACACGTTAAGAGGATTCTCGATGAGCCTTTCTCCATTCCACCTGGCGATTCCGGTCTACGATCTTGCCGCCGCCCGTACGTTCTACCGTGAAGTGTTTGGCCTGGAAGAAGGCCGTTCCAGCAGTCAGTGGGTCGACTTCAATTTCTACGGTCACCAACTGGTGATTCATGAGCAACCCAAGACCGCTTTCCAGGAAAGCGCCCAGAGCAATCCGGTGGACGGGCATGATGTGCCGGTCCCGCACTTTGGTGTTGTTTTGGCTTGGGAGGCGTGGGAGGCACTGGCTGAACGATTGAGATCTTTCGGCACGGAGTTTGTGATTGAACCCTACGTCCGCTTCAAAGGGCAGGTTGGCGAGCAAGCCACGATGTTCCTGTTCGATCCTTGTGGCAACGCCCTTGAATTCAAGGCATTCAAGGATATGAGTCAGCTTTTTGCCAAATGACACGGACAAATCGGAGCCCTCGTGACGAGGGAGCAAGGTGCGTGTAACGGACGAACGGCTGTTTTGTGACTATATTCATGGATGGTCACAAGTTGTCATCCCTCGCAGGGATGCGTAAGCTGCTCCCATGAATCAGCCAACATCACCTTCGCCCAGCACTCGCGGCCCAGCCGATCATGACATTCGCGACCAGATTGTCGCGGCGGCCAACGAGCATTTCAGTCAATACGGCTACGCCAAGACCACCGTGTCTGACCTGGCCAAGGCCATCGGCTTTTCCAAGGCGTACATCTACAAGTTCTTCGATTCCAAGCAGGCGATTGGCGAAGCCATTTGCTCCGGCTGTCTTGCGAAGATCGTTGCGGCCGTGGAGGAGGCCATCAGCGAGGAAGGGCTCTCTTCGACCGAGCGCTTTCGCCGCCTGGTCAAGACCCTGATTACCACGGGGATCGACCTGTTCTTCAATGATCGCAAGCTCTACGACATTGCCGCATTCTCCGCGTCGGAGCGCTGGCCCAGCTCCCTGGTGTATGACGCACGGATCAAGCAATTCGTGGTGCAGGTCGTACGGGAAGGGCGCGAAAGCGGTGAGTTCGAACGCAAGACGCCGTTGGATGAAACCGTCGAAGCGATACACCTGACCCTTCGACCTTTCGTCAATCCTCTATTGCTGCAGTACAGCCTCGATCATGTCGAGGTGGCGCCGACGCTGACCGCCAACCTCATCCTGCGTAGCCTGATGCCCTGAGGGACGGCTGCGACGAGCGGCCGTCCCGATTCAGAAACGACTTCCTTGCCTTCGGGTTGTACCTGACCGATCGGTCTCTTTTTGCCTGCTTAGTGACCATTGACAATAATGGTCACGTGAATAAGTATGGCATCGACTTTCAAGTGATCCTTCTTGCGATGCTTCTGCGGGTTCACGTTCAGGCCGTCGGAGGACGTCTAAATGACCAGTTTTGCTCAGGTGCTGGCGCAGTTTGATCCGAGCGTGCCGTTCGTTGCTCCAGCCAATTGGCAGCAGGGCCGGACGATCTTCGGTGGTCTTTCGGCGGCGTTGTCGTTGGAAACGGTTCTGCGCGAACGCCCACAGGGCTTTCCTCCGTTCAAGTCTGCGCAGGTTTCATTCATAGGTCCGGTCACGCAAGCCCAGACATTCGATACAAGCGTGTTGCGCGAAGGGCGATCCGTGACTTCGGTGTCTGTCGACTGCAAGTCGGGCGATGAGCTGGCGTTGCGCACGACCTTGCTGTTCGCTCAGCCACGCGCCAGCAGGATTACCCATGAGGCATGGGGATGCCCGTTGGTGGAGCAGGCGTCGCGGTACGCCACGCTGGCGCTGGACAACACCATTGCGCCTGCCTGCGCCTTCAACTTCGAAATGCGCCCTGCGGGTGGGGCATTGCCGGTGTCCGGGGCTACAGATCCCGAGTTGCTGATGTGGGTTCGTCACCTGGATGCCCAGGGGGTAGACCCGGCGGTGGCTTTGATCGCCCTCGCTGACAGTCTGCCGCCCGCCGCGATGACCTGCTTCACAGAGCCGGCAGCCATCAGCTCGGCTTCCTGGACAATCGATCTGCCGCAGCCCGCCGTGGCCGGCGAATGGTTTCTCATCAGCGCCTTCAGCCAGCAGGCCTCGGAGGGTTACTCCTTGCAAGATATGGAAATCTGGGACGAAAACGGTCGGCGAGTGCTTTGGGCGCGCCAGACCGTGGCGATTTTTACCTAATAGAAAAACAAACCGTTCCATCCCCCAGCAATTGTTCCTAGAGTCCTAATAATGAAAAGAATCTTGCTCAAGACCCCCATGAGTCTCGCCGTTGCGCTTGCAACGTCCCAAGTGTTTGCCAGCGGCTTCGCGCTGAACGAACAAAGTATCAGTGGGATGGGCGCGGGTTTTGCCGGGCGGTCCTCTTCCGCTGAAGATGCCAGTACTGTCTTCGGCAACCCGGCGGGCATGTCTCGCTTGAAGAAAGAGCAGGTCAGCCTGGGCGCTGCGACACTGTTTACCCAGAGCGATATCAGCCAGACCCGCAGCACTTTCGGTGGCCGAGAGGACGGTGACATGGTGCCGACCACCACGGTGCCGATGGGTTACTACGTCAAGCCGGTGGATGAGCATTGGGCTGTCGGCGTTGGTTTTTATGTGCCATTTGGTTTGATCACCGATTATGGCAGCGACTTTGCCGGGCGTTATTACGGCAATAAAAGCGAAGTGACGACGCTGACTTTCCAGCCTACCGTCAGCTACGCCTTCAACGACAAGGTGTCGATCGGGTTTGGTCCGACCATTAACCGGATCAGCGGTGAGATCTCCGGGATGGTGCCCAATCCCCTCAGTCCCGGCAGCAACGATGGGAAGCTGAAAAGCAACGGCGACGATACGGCGCTCGGCTTCAACGCCGGCATCCTGGTGCAGGCGACGGACCAGACTCGCCTGGGGCTGACTTACCACTCCAAGGTCAGTTACCACCTGGACGCAAAGTCCAAGCTCACGGGGGGTATTTTCAGTGTGTTGGGGGTAAGTGGCCGCAGCTATGACGCGTCGTTGGACGTGGATACTCCGGAGTCAGTGGACATCTCGCTCACTCATCAGCTCAATGACGACTGGACGGTGTACCTGGGAAGTACCTGGACGCGCTGGAGCCGCTTCAAGGAGCTGACCATCGAGAACTCCGGCTTGCCTGCGCTGCTGAGCGGCACGCTGGGCACCGTCAGCGAAGAACAGAACTGGCATGACACTTGGGCCCATGCCATCGGTGCCGCGTATAAACTCAATGATCAATGGGTCTTGCGCGCGGGCTTGTCGGTCGACCAGTCGCCCGCCAACAACACCAACCGTGGGCCTCGGATACCAACCGGCGACCGCACGGTGCTCAGCTTCGGTGCCGGCTGGACGCCTGTGGAAGAGGTGACGATCGACGTGGCTTACTCCTACTTGCAGGAAGAGAGCGTGCGCATCAACGAAACCTCGTCGACCCGTGGCGCATACAGTTCCAAATACCGGAACAGTGCCAGCGGTTTTGGTACTTCAGTCAGCTATCGCTTCTAGCGCAATAGGGCGTGTGCCGGGAGCCCTTGCAGCTCCCGGTCCTTCGCCGCATCGCATTCATACCCCCATGACATTCGCCATGAGACGCTGGTGAAATCGGCGTGGCGTGGCCCAGATCAACACCGCGAGTGCCTTGTTGCCGAAGCCGGGCACCACACTCATGCGCCCGGCTTGCAGCGCGCGGATGCCTGCGCGAACCACTGGTTGGGGTTGCATCATCACCATTTTCAGCGCTGGCGTGAGGGTCTGGTTGGCACTCTGCGCAAACCCGGTATCCGACATGCCTGGGCACAGCGCGGTCACGACGACACCGTCGCCCTTGAGTTCCTGGTGCAGCGCCTCGGAGAAGCGAAGCACATAGGCCTTGGCCGCTGAATAGACCGCGAAATTTTTCACGCCTTGATAGGAAAGCAAGCTGGCGACCTGCAAGATGTGGCCGCGGCGGCGGATGCGCATGTCCTGGGCAAAGAGGCGAGTCATGATGGTCAGGCTGGCGATGTCCAGATCGATCATTGCCAGGGATTGGTCAATGGCGTGGTCCAGGAACGGGCCCTGCAATCCATGGCCGGCGTTGTTGATGAGCACATCGACTGCAATACCCTGTTGAACCAGTCGCTTGTGCAGGTCGATGACTGCCGGAATCGACGACAGGTCGACTTGTTCGGTGATCACCTCGGTGCCGAAACGCTCGCGCAGTTCTTTTGACAGCGCTTCCAGTTTGTCCAGCCTGCGGGCTACCAGAACGAGGGATTTTCCCTGTGCTGCGTATTGCCGGGCGAACTCCTCCCCAAAGCCGCTTGAAGCGCCCGTGATGAGCACCCAGGAATTCTCGTTGGTTTTCATGTGGCTGGACTCCGGTTGTAAAGATTGAAAATAGTGGTGATTGCCTGATCATCGGCTCGCTACCGGCTGCGGTGGCTGTGGCGCTTGCCAGCCGCCACCGAGGGCTCTGAATGCTGCGACCGCCGCCCGTGCCGATTCCGTCCGGGCTTGTGCCCGGGCATCGGATGCCTGGAGCAGTGTCTGGTCGGCGTTGAGGACATCGATCAGGCTGGCCGTGCCTTTCTGATAGGCAATAAAGGATGATCGACGCGCCTCGCTCAATGACGCTTCGCCTGTGGTGAGTGTCGCGGCCTGGGCTTCTCGGTTGACCAAGGCGGAGAAGGCATTCTCGACATCCTCGGTGGCGCGCAACGCGGACTGGCGATAAACAGCCAGCGCTTCGGCTTCCTGTCCCTTGGCCTGGTCGATCTGGGCGTTGATCCGGCCAAAGTCGAACAGCCTCCAGCGCAGTCCCAGCGCGCCCGACGCCTGGCTGGCGCCGCCGGAGAAAAGGTGCCCGGCAGAGACCGCAGTGGCGCTGCCGAGCAACGCGCTGAGGGAAAATTTCGGATAGTACTCGGCGACGGCTTCGCCGATACGGGCATTGGAGGCGGCGAGACGGCGCTCGGCGACGATGAGGTCTGGTCGGCGGCGCAGTAGATCAGCCGGCGTACCCATCTCGCTGATTTGTGGCGGCAGGGGGATGCTACCCGTCTCGGTCAGTTGCGGGCGATGAGTGCCTGGCGGCGTGCCAAGCATGACATCCAGCGCATTCATGGCGGCGTCCAGCCCGGTTTGCAGGACCGGTACCGTTGCCTGGACCTGGGCAAGCGCGCCTTCGGTCTGGCGGACCTGATAGCTGGCGGCGAGCCCTTTGCTGTAGAGCAACTGGACTTTTTCCAGCAGGTCCTGCTGGGTCTTGACCTGGTGGTTCGCAATATCCAGCCGGGCTTGCAAGCCGCGCAGGGTGATGTAGATGTCAGCGGTCTGCGCGGCCACGGCCAACCTTGTCGCCGCGGCTCCGGCCTCGGAGGCCTGGTATTCGGCCAATGCAGCTTCGCGTCCGCGTCGCAGGCCGCCAAAGATATCCAGCTCCCAGCTCGCGCCGAGGTCCAGCTCGTAGCTGTTCCCGTACCGATCAAAGCCAGGGTTCGAGTTGAGCAATTGGCCCTGCGGCGTCTCGACGGATTGATAGGCGCGTGCGGCCTGGCCGCTGATATTTCCCGAGGGCAACAGGGCGGCGTTGGCTGCACCAAGGCCGGCCCGCGCCTGAGCAACGCGCGCCGACGCCTGGGCGAGGTCAAGGTTCTGCTCCAGGGCTTTGGCGATAAAGTCGCTCAGCACCGGGTCGCCAAACCCCTCCCACCAGGTGGTGAGGCTGGCCTGTGTTGTACCGCTCCTTTGCTCGACAGAAGGCTGGCCCAGGAAACGATCCGACAGGACAGCGTTGGGACGCTGATAGTCCGGACCGACCGCGCAGCCGGCCATCAAGCTGACGCTTACTAATAAAGCAAGGGGGCGGAGGGGAGGCATTGCGGTTTCCTCGGGATCGACATTTGTGACCATATTATAGAATGGTCACAGTCTGTCAATTGGTTGTGAAGTCCGCTTCGTGGATCCAAGGCCCTTTGTTTACTGGGGGTTATCCGCGAGCCAACAGGGCCAAAAACAAAACTTCAATTTGTGACCATTGACAGTATTGGTCACGAGCGCAAGAATGGGTTCCCCATCCTCTGTCCAGTAAAGGGAACCTATGCTCCGGCTCCGACCTGTCACCCTTGCCGCTTGCTTGTTGCCTCTTGTCCTCACGGCGTGCGGCGACTCATCCACTGCCACCGATCCGCGCACGCTTGCTCCTCTGGTGAGGGTTGCGCAGGTGCAGGGTTCCTCCGTCGGCGCTCGCTCTTTCACTGGCGTCGTGGCGGCCCGCGTCCAGAGCGACCTGGGTTTTCGTGTGTCAGGCAAGGTCCTGGAGCGGTTGGTGGATGCCGGTCAGGCGGTCAAGAAAGGCCAGCCGTTGATGCGTCTGGACCCCATCGATCTGGGCTTGCAGGCGCGAGCCCAGCAAGAGGCTGTCACGGCCGCGCGCGCCCGGGCCAAGCAGACCGCGGACGATGAAGCTCGATATCGCGAACTGGTGGCCGCCGGGGCGATTTCGGCGTCGGGCTATGACCAGATCAAAGCCGCCGCCGATACCGCGAAGGCGCAGCTCAGCGCCGCCGAGGCGCAAGCCGACGTGGCCCGCAATGCGTCCGGCTATGCAGTGCTCCTCGCCGACGCCGATGGTGTGGTGATGGAAACGCTCGCCGAGCCGGGGCAAGTCGTCAGTCCGGGTCAACCGGTGGTCCGACTGGCGCGAGCCGGGCAGCGCGAAGCCGTCGTGCAACTGCCCGAGACCCTGCGACCAGCCGTCGGGTCCAGCGCCCAGGCGACGCTGTATGGCAACACCAGCGGGGCGGTCACCGCCAGGCTCAGGCTGCTTTCCGATTCGGCTGACCGGGTGACCCGTACCTTTGAAGCGCGCTATGTCCTGGAGGGCGCCCTGGCTAATGCACCGCTGGGCTCGACCGTCACACTGCGTATCGCCGAGGGCGTGGCCCAGGGGCCGGTGCTGCAAGTGCCAATTGCGGCGCTGTACGACCCCGGCAATGGCACTGGTGTGTGGGTCATCGACGGCGAGCCGGCAAAAGTGACTTGGCGTCCCGTCCAGGTCTTGGGCTTGAGCGACGACGCGGCGCGCGTTGCAGGCCGTCTCAACGTTGGTGAGCGGATTGTCGGCCTGGGTGCACATCTGTTGCGTGAAGGCGAGCCCGTCCGGCTGCTTGCACCGGGCGATGTGAACGTCGCGGGGACCCGCCAATGAGCTTCAATCTTTCGGCGCTCGCCGTGCGCGAGCGCGCCATCACGGTATTTCTGATTTTCCTGATCGCCGTCGCCGGGACCTTGGCGTTCTTCAAGCTTGGCCGCGCGGAGGATCCGCCGTTCACGGTCAAGCAACTGACCGTCATTACTGCATGGCCGGGGGCGACGGCGCGGGAGATGCAGGACCAGGTCGCCGAGCCCCTGGAAAAACGCCTGCAGGAGTTGAAATGGTACGACCGCTCGGAAACGTACACTCGTCCCGGTCTGGCTTTCACCATGGTTTCGCTACTGGACCGCACGCCGCCTTCACAGGTGCAGGAAGAGTTCTACCAGGCGCGCAAGAAGCTCGACGACGAAGCCACCAAGTTGCCTGCGGGGGTGATCGGGCCACTGGTCAACGACGAGTACTCGGACGTGACGTTTGCGCTGTTTGCCCTCAAGGCCAAGGGTGAGCCGCAGCGCCTGCTGGTGCGTGATGCCGAGGTGTTGCGCCAGCGCCTGTTGCATGTGGCGGGGGTGAAGAAGGTCAACATCATCGGCGAACAGGCCGAGCGCATTTTCATTTCCTTTTCCCATGACCGGCTGGCGACCTTGGGGGTCTCTCCTCAGGACATCTTCGCCGCACTGAACAGCCAGAACGTACTGACGCCCGCCGGCTCCATCGAAACCAAAGGGCCACAGGTTTTCCTGCGGGTGGAAGGGGCCTTCGATACCTTGGAGAAAATCCGCGACACGCCGCTGACAATCCAGGGGCGCACGTTGAAGCTCTCGGACGTGGCGACGGTTGAACGTGGCTATGAAGATCCGGCCACCTTCCTGGTGCGCAACAATGGCGAAGAGGCGTTGTTGCTGGGCGTGATCATGCGCGAGGGTTGGAACGGCCTCGATCTGGGCAAGGCGCTCGATGCCGAGACGAGCAAGATCAATGAAGACATGCCACTGGGCATGACGCTGACCAAGGTGACCGATCAAGCCGTGAACATCGATTCGGCCGTCGGCGAGTTCATGGTCAAATTTTTTGTCGCGCTGCTGGTTGTGATGCTCGTGTGCTTTCTCAGCATGGGCTGGCGTGTAGGTGTTGTGGTCGCAGCGGCCGTACCGTTGACACTGGCCATCGTGTTCGTGGTGATGGCGGCTACCGGAAAGAACTTTGACCGGATCACCTTGGGTTCGCTGATCCTGGCGCTCGGGCTGCTGGTGGACGACGCCATCATCGCGATCGAAATGATGGTGGTGAAGATGGAGGAGGGCTACGACCGGATCAAAGCCTCGGCCTATGCCTGGAGTCACACGGCTGCACCGATGCTGTCCGGTACGCTGGTGACGGCGATTGGCTTCATGCCCAACGGGTTTGCCCAATCGACCGCTGGTGAATACACCAGCAACATGTTCTGGATCGTGGGCATCGCCCTGATCGCCTCCTGGGTAGTTGCGGTAGCTTTTACCCCTTACCTGGGGATGAAAATGTTGCCGGACATCAAACCGGTCGAAGGCGGACATGCCGCCATTTACAACACCCGCCACTACAATCGCTTCCGCCAGGTCCTGGCGCGGGTCATCAGCCACAAATGGCTGGTGGCCGGTACGGTGATCACGCTGTTTGTCGTGGCCGTCCTGGGCATGGGTCTGGTGAAAAAACAGTTCTTTCCGACTTCAGACCGTCCCGAGGTCATGGTCGAGGTGCAAATGCCCTATGGAACTTCCATCGAGCAGACCAGCGCCGCCACGGCCAAGGTCGAAGCCTGGCTGCAAAAACAGGCGGAAGCGAAAATCGTCACCGCCTATATCGGACAGGGCGCGCCGCGTTTCTTCCTGGCAATGGCGCCAGAACTGCCAGATCCGTCGTTCGCCAAGATCGTCGTGCTGACGGACAGCCAGGAGGCACGGGAAACCCTCAAGTTCCGTCTTCGCGAAGCGGTTGCCGCAGGGCTTGCCCCAGAGGCCCGTGTCAGGGCGACCCAGATTGTGTTCGGTCCGTATTCACCGTTTCCGGTGGCCTACCGGGTGATGGGGCCTGATCCGACGAAACTGCGGGAGATTGCCGCACGCGTACAGGACGTCATGCAAGCCAGCCCGATGATGAGGACGGTCAACACCGATTGGGGGCCGCTGGTGCCGACGCTGCATTTCAACCTGGATCAGGATCGCCTGCAGGCGGTCGGACTGACATCCAGTGCCGTCGCCGAGCAACTGCAATTCCTGCTGGCCGGGGTGCCGATCACGGCGGTTCGTGAGGACATCCGTTCGGTGCAGGTCGTTGGTCGAGCCGCCGGTGACATCCGTCTTGACCCCGCCCGGATCGAAGGCTTTACGCTGGTAGGGGCCGCCGGGCAGCGTATCCCGCTGTCCCAGGTCGGCGAGGTGGATGTACGCATGGAGGATCCGATCCTTCGGCGGCGCGATCGTACGCCGACCATCACCGTGCGCGGCGACATCGCCGAAGGCTTGCAGCCACCAGACGTATCGAGCGCGATGCTCGTGCTATTGCAGCCGATCCTCGACACGCTTCCTGACGGCTACCGGATCGAGCAGGCAGGGGCTATCGAGGAGTCGGGCAAGGCCAACCAAGCAATCCTGCCCCTGCTGCCGATCATGGTGGCGCTGACGCTGCTGATCATCATTGTCCAGGTGCGTTCGATTTCGGCGATGCTCATGGTGTTCTTAACCGCGCCCTTGGGACTGATTGGCGTGGTGCCTATGCTGCTGATATTCCAACAGCCGTTCGGCATCAATGCCCTGGTCGGCCTGATCGCACTGTCGGGCATCCTGATGCGCAACACGCTGATCCTGATCGGGCAGATCCATCACAACGCCCAAGAAGGGCTGGATCCGTTCAATGCTGTCATCGAAGCCACCGTACAGCGGGCCCGCCCCGTGCTGTTGACGGCGCTGGCGGCGATCCTGGCGTTCATTCCCCTGACGCACTCGGTGTTCTGGGGGACGTTGGCCTACACGCTGATCGGCGGTACGTTCGTCGGCACCCTCATGACCCTGGTGTTCCTGCCAGCGATGTATTCCATCTGGTTCAAGATCCGTCCCGGCCAGCCTGCTCCAATTGAAACAGTACGGCTGATATAAGCGAGTGTTCGTGAGCGACGACCGAGAAATGAAGAGGTTCTTATGAGTACTCCCAAAGGTCAAAAACGAATCGTTGTCACAGGGGTTGGCATTGTCGGCCCCCTGGGTTGCGGTGTAGAAGAGGTATGGCAGCGGTTGCTGGCCGGGCGCTCCGGCATTCGTATCCTGCCTGGCGATATCACCGAGGGTACCGGTGTGGCCGTGGGCGGCCAGGTGCCGTCGTTGGAGGAAGACGCCAGCGCGGGTTACGACCCCGAACGCGTCATCCCGCCCAAGGATCGCAAGAAAATGGATCGCTTCATCGAGTTTGTGCTGGTGGCCGCCCATGAGGCCCTGGAGCAGGCGGGCTGGCATCCGACTGAAGCCGTCGACCAGGAGCGGACCGCGACGATCATTTCATCGGGCGTGGGTGGGTTTGGCGCCATTGCCGATGCCGTACGCACCACCGACTCGCGGGGGCCGCGTCGGCTGTCACCGTTCTCTGCACCGGCGTTTCTCGCCAATATGGCGGCCGGCCACGTGTCCATCCGGCATGGCCTCAAAGGCCCGCTCGGCGCACCGGTAACCGCCTGTGCCGCCGGCGTCCAGGCCATCGGCGATGCGGCCCGGCTGATCCGGAGCGGGGAGGCGGACATTGCTATTTGCGGCGGTACCGAGGCGGCGATCGATCGCGTGACCCTGGGTTGTTTCGCGGCGGCCAGGGCGCTCTCCACCGGTTTTGCCGAACGCCCGCAGGAAGCGTCGCGCCCCTTCGACCGTGATCGCGACGGCTTTGTGATGGCCGAAGGCGCGGGGTTGCTGGTGATCGAGTCGCTGGAACACGCGTTGGCGCGTGGGGCCAAGCCCCTGGCGGAACTGGTCGGCTATGGCACCAGCGCCGATGCCTACCACCTGACGGCCGGCCCGGAAGACGGCAACGGCGCCCGCCGCGCAATGGAACAGGCGCTGCGCCAGGCCGCTGTCAGCCCGGCCGACGTGCAGCATATCAATGCCCACGCGACCTCTACCCAGGTCGGCGACAGCGGGGAACTGGCGGCGATTCGTTCGGTGTTCGGCACGGACTCCGGGGTGGCGATTACCTCGACTAAATCGGCTACCGGCCACCTGCTGGGCGCGGCCGGGGGCATTGAAGCCGTTTTCACGGTATTGGCGCTGCGTGACCAGATCGTGCCGCCGACCCTGAACCTGGTTAATCCTGACGAGGCCGCCGCTGGGCTTGACCTGGTTGGCCTGAAGGCCAGGAAGATGCCGATGACCCATGCGCTTTCCAATGGGTTCGGGTTCGGTGGCGTCAATGCCAGTGTGTTGTTTCGTCGTTGGGAGGCTGAGGCTTGAGTATTTGATCTGGTGTCGCCCCACCGCGAAGGGCTATTGCGCGTGGCGTATCACCCGTCACGCCAATTTCGATTTTTCCTTAAGAACTGCAAACCCGCGCCGATACAGCGCGGTAGATCCGATTGTGCGGGCGCTCCAGTGGTGTCCCGCCGAACGATATTCCAGGCGTTCGTGCGCCTGTGCCCTTGTGATTTTTCAGGTTTGACCAGAATCGGACCTCAGGTGATGAACCATGTCAGCCCACGCCAGGACCGAACTGGAAGGCGCCCTTGCCGTCTGCAAAGGTAGTTTTCTTGCCGTTGGTTTTTTCAGTTTTTTCGTCAACTTGCTGATGCTGGTTCCTTCGTTCTACATGCTGCAGGTGTATGACCGCGCGGTAGGCAGCGCCAGCCTGTCGACGCTGTTGATGCTGACGCTGATCATGTTGCTGTTGATGATCACCCTGGGTGGTTTGGAGTGGGTCCGTTCGCGAATCATGGTGCGGATCAGCACTCGCCTGGACACGCTGCTGAGCCAGCGTCTGTTCGACGCCAGTTTCAAGCAGGCGCTCAATACCAGTGGCATGAATGCCACGGCCCAGCCTTTGAGTGACTTGAATGGTTTGCGCCAGTTCCTGACTGGCAACGGCCTGTTTGCATTTTTTGACGCGCCGTGGATCCCGATCTACCTGGCTGTCATGTTCATGTTTCATCCCTGGTACGGCTGGATGGGGGTCGTGAGTGCAGCGTTGTTGGGCGCGCTGGCCTTTGCCAACGAAAAGCTTACCCACTCACCGCTGCAGGCCGCCAACCGCGAACAGGTGGCGGCCACCGCCTTCACCAACAAGAGCTTGCGCAATGCCGAAGTGGTGCAATCCATGGGCATGCTTGCCAGCCTGCGCCAGCACTGGAGCGGGCGAGCCCACAAGGTCCTTGCGCTGCAGAGCCTGGCCAGCGACCGCGCCGCAACCATGACATCGGTGTCCAGGACATTCCGGCAGATCGTCCAGTCGCTGGTGCTGGGCCTGGGCGCCTATCTGACGATCAATCACGAGATTTCGTCCGGGCTGATGATTGCCGGCTCGATTTTGCTAGGGCGCGCGCTGGCGCCCATCGATCAGTTGATCGGCGTATGGAAAGGCTTTCTGGGGGCCCGCTCGCAATATGCCCGGCTGCACGAATTGCTGCTCAAGATTGCCGCCGAGCCTGAACGCATGTCGCTACCGGCACCTGAGGGGGCGATTCGCGTCGAGGGCCTTTCGGCCGGATCCCCCGATGCTCGCAAGCCGATTATTCGCGGCGTGGGCTTTCAGGTCGCCGCGGGTGAAGCAGTGGGCATCATTGGTCCCAGCGGCGCTGGGAAGTCGACCCTGGCCAGGGCACTGCTCGGCGTCTGGCCAAGCCTGGCCGGCACCGTACGCCTGGATGGCGCGGACATCAACCAATGGCGTAGGGAGGAGTTGGGCCCGTACATCGGCTATCTGCCGCAGGACATCGAGTTGTTCGAGGGCACCATCAGCCAGAACATTTCCCGCTTCGGCCCGGTGAACGCCCCTGCCGTGGTCGCTGCCGCGCGCATGGCGGGTGTGCATGAACTGGTGCTGCAATTGCCCGATGGCTACGACACGGTGATCGGCGCCAATGGCGGTGGATTGTCCGGCGGTCAGCGGCAACGTATCGGCCTGGCGCGCGCCTTGTACGGTGAGCCGCGCCTGGTGGTGCTCGATGAACCCAACTCCAACCTGGATGAGACCGGCGAAAAAATGCTCGCCGAGGCGCTGCAAAAACTCAGGCAGAGCAGGGCCACGGTGTTTGTGATTACCCATCGACCTGGGGTGTTGGCGCAGGTGGATAAATTGTTGGTGCTTAATCATGGCGAACTGAGTCTGTTCGGGCCGCGGGACCAGGTCCTGGCCCGCTTGCGCGATGCGACGCCCGCGGCCCGCCAGGCTGCCGCGATTCAACCGTAGGAAGCGGATGAGCGATTTCATGCAAAACAGCAAACACTCGTCCACCGCGTTGCTTGTCGATGACACGCCGGTAAGGCGCGTCGGCTACCTCATGCTGCTGGTCACCTTCGGCCTGTTCGGTGGCTGGGCTGCGTTGGCCCCGCTCGACAGCTCGGCACTCGCGCCGGGCGTGGTCACGGTCAAAAGCTACCGCAAGACGGTGCAGCACCTTGAAGGCGGCATCGTGCGCGAACTGCGCGTGCATGATGGTGACTTGGTCAAAACCGGCGATGTGTTGCTGGTGCTCGATAACACCCAGGCCCGTTCGGAAATGGAAACGACGCGCAGCCAGTTGATTGCCGCGCTTCAATTGCAGGCCCGGTTGGAGGCTGAGCGTGACGCATTGCCCGAGCCTCTGGCGGTGCCTGCCCTGGATCCCGCGGACCCACGGGTGCAAGAAGCCCGCGACAGTGAAGCCCGGATCTTCCAGACCCGACGGACCTCGTTGCTGGGCGAAATCGGCTTGCAAGAGAAGACCATCGGACAAATCGAAGAACAGATTCGCGGATTCAAGGCCATCATCGCCAGCAAGCAAGCGCTGGCGGCTTCCTATCAAGAAGAAATAGTCGATTTGCGGGCACTGCTTGCCGAAGGCTATGTGGACAAACAGCGACTGCGCGAGCAGGAGCGCAGCCTCTCTCGCCTGCAAACCGAAATAGCTGAAAGCCAGTCCGAGGTTGCGCAAGCGCATGTCCATATCGACGAGGCGAGATTGAAGATACTGCAGTTGAAAAAGACCTTCGCCACTGAAGTCGCCGGCCTGTTGGGCGATGCACGGACCAAAGTGTATGAACTGCGCGAGCGACTGGCCACCCTGCAGGACCGCGATCAGCGCACCGATATTCTTGCGCCCGAATCCGGAATGGTCATGGGCATGACGGTCCATACCCTCGGCGCCGTGGTCAGCCCAGGCACTGCGCTACTGGACATCGTCCCGGCCAACGAAGAGCTGATCATCGAGGCGCAGGTGTCGCCGATGGACATCGACCGCATCGCGTTGGGCAAGCTGGCGGACATTCGCTTCAGCGCGTTCAAGAGCAGCACCACGCCCGTCATCGAGGGGCAACTGGTGCAGATTTCCGCCGACCGTCTGATCAACAAGGACACAGGCACGGCTTATTACCTGACACGCGTGGCCTTGACGGACAAAGGGCGCCAGACATTGGGCAACCTTACCCTGGTGCCGGGAATGCCGGTCGAAGTGCTGGTCAATACGGGCGCGCGAACGCTGTTGCAATACTTGATACAGCCGGCGAGCAATGTGTTCGCCCGTTCGTTGATCGAGGACTGAGATGAAGTTCCTGATCACGCTGTGCCTGGCCCTCCTGCCGCTGGGAGCGCTCGCTGACGATACGTATATCGACCTGTGGCAATTGCACCAGGAAGCGCAGGGCGCTGATCCGCGTGTCCTGCGGGCACAAGCCCTGGTTCGAAGCGGTGAGGGCAAGGAACGCGCGGCCTTTGGTCAACTGTTACCACAGCTCAACGCCAGCGGCAGTGTCAACCGCAGCCGGCGCGACGACGACCTGGACCGTATCCAGTACAACGGCAAACGCATGGCCGTGATGCTCAATCAGGTGATCTACGATCCCCAGGTCTGGCGCAGTTACCAGAAGTACCTTGAGTTGGCCCGGCAGAGTGGCTACGAGTCGGTCGATACGCGGGTGCAGGCCAGCATTGATTTGTCCGAGCGTTATTTCGCCGTTCTTGCTGCGGAGGACGAGTTGTCGCTGGTGCGCAGCGAGCTGGAGGCGACCGAGCGTAACCTCAAGCGAGTCAAGGCCTTGTACGCGCGGCAGATGGCGATGGTGACCGACACACTCGACCTTGAGGCGCGAGTGGATGCGCTCAAGGCTGACGAGATCGAAGCCAGCAACAAAGTCCTGGTCAGTCGTGAAGCGATTTCCGAACTGGTGGGGCGCGATGTCAGCGAGCGGTTTAAGCGCATCGGCGACAATCCAGCCTTCATCCTGCCAGCGCAAGCGCAGGACTACTGGGTGCAGACGGCGCTCGACAGCAACCCGGCGCTGCACGCCCGGGAGCACAGTGTCCTCGCCGCCGAGGCGGCCATCGCTGAAAACAAGGCAGGGCATCTTCCCCGGCTGGGCCTGAATTTGACGGCGCAACGCAGTGACATTGGCTATGAAGGCGCCGTGACGCCTCGCTCGGACAACCTCGTTGCCTCCCTGGATTTACAGATGCCGCTCTACAGCGGCGGTTCCACCCGTGCACGGGTATCGAGTTCCGAAAGTGACAAGGAAGCCGCCCAGCAGGAGCTGGAAGCCTTGCGTCGCCAGGTCATCAAGGAAACCCGCACTGCTTATCTCGGCATGACGGCCGAGCTCAGCCGGATCAAGGCTACACGGCGTGCGCTGGAGTCGGCTGAAAAGTCTCGGGTTGCCACGGAAAAAGCCTTCGGCTATGGCGTCAAGAATGCGGTCGATGTGCTGGACAGTATCAAGGACGAGTTTCGTGCGCGGCGTGATCTCTATCAGTCCCAATACAAGTTCGTGACCAGCTTGCTGGTGCTGCATCGCTGGAGCGGAAGATTGGGAGATGGGGATATTCGCCGGGCCAACGAGTGGTTGGTTGCGCCATCGTCGTCGGATTCTGGCTTAAAAAGCAGTGGCTAAGTGATATCAATCCCCTTGTTTCTCATGCAAAATACCCACTATGTAGCGGCCGCATCCCAGGAAGGTCCGCAGCTAGCCCACAGGAAGCACATATGCCCAGTCCATTAGGTTACTCATCCATTTCGTACGCAAAACTGACCGGCAACACACAGGTCAACAGTTTGCTTTACGGCACTTATTGGGCTGGAAATACGAGCACGGGAGTGTTCACCACGTCCTTGACGTACAGCTTCATGACCATGGGTTCGTATTTCGCCAGCAACTACAGCAGCGAAAATGAATATGAAGCCGGTTACGTCCTCTCGTCGGCACAGAAGAATGGCATCGTCAGTGCGCTAGGCACATGGAGTTCGGTTGCCAACATCAAATTCCAACAGGTGAGCGAGACGGCCAGCAACGTCGGTGACTTGCGATTCGGCGGTTACCTGTACATGGATGATGACACCGCTGCCTGGGGTTACTTTCCTGGTAATACCCCCAGCGCCGGCGATGTCTGGTTGGGGCCAGTGACGAACGACCCAGCGCCTGCCAAGGGCACCTACGATTACTTGGTGTTCATGCATGAGATCGGTCACGCCCTGGGCCTGAAACATCCATTTTCCCCAAGCTCGTCGAACTCCACGGTGCTCTCCGCACAGTTCGACGATGTCCGTTACACGATCATGAGTTACAACACCGCTTACTCCTATGAGCCAACCACGCCCATGTTGTTGGATATTGCCGCCATCCAGAGTCTCTATGGCGCAAACACCCAGTGGCAGACAGGTAACAACACCTACAGTTGGGCCGTCGGCCAATCGGTTTTCGAGACGATCTGGGACGCAGGCGGCAATGACACGATCGACGCCAGCAATCAGTTGGCAGCGGTGCGCATCAACCTGAATGAAGGCCAGTTCAGCAAGATCGGCCAAACCTTTCTGAAACTCGACACCCAGACGGCCTTCAATGAAGGATTGGCGATCGCCTACGGGGCCAAAATTGAAAACGCGGTCGGCTCGGCCAATGACGACACATTGATCGGCAATGCATTGGCCAACTTTCTGAACGGTCGTGCCGGCAAGGATACGATGATCGGTGGAGCGGGCAACGACACTTACGTTGTCGATAATATCGGTGACAAGGTGCAGGAAAGCAGCACCTTGGCCAGCGAAATTGACGCTGTCACCTCGTCCATCAATTACACCCTGGGTGCCAACATCGAGACTCTGACGCTGAGCTCAACTGCCAATCTCAACGGCACGGGCAACACGTTGAACAACCGCATCAATGGCAACGCCGGCGCCAATACCCTGGATGGCGGCGGCGGTATCGATACCTTGGTTGGCGGTGCCGGCAACGACACTTACGTGGTCGACAACCTCAAGGATGTCGTCACCGAAACCAGTACCCTTGCCAGCGAAATCGACACCGTGCGTTCCTCGGTGAACTGGGCCCTGGGCGCCAACCTGGAAAACCTCACCCTGACCGGTTCCGCTCATCTCAATGGCACTGGCAATGCCCTGAACAATGTGCTGACCGGCAACGCCGGCAACAACGTGCTGAATGGTGGCGCCGGGCGGGACACCTTGATCGGTGGCGCGGGGAATGACACCTATGTGCTCGATCGGGCTGATGAATTGGTCCTGGTACAAGAGAGTGTCAATCAGGGCAGTGATGGCCTGACCGTGACCTACGCCGCCAGTTCGTCCAGCAGCGTCGTCAACCTGAACCTGAGCAATCTGCGCAACGTCGAAAACGCGGTCCTGAGCGGCACCGGGGCGTTCACGTTGGTTGGCAACGAGCTGAATAACAGCCTGCTGGGCAACGCCTCCGTGAACAACCTCCAGGGTGGGGCGGGCAACGACGCCCTTGATGGTGGTGTGGGTGCCGATACCTTGATTGGTGGTATTGGCAACGACACCTACGTGGTCGACAACCTCAAGGATATCGTCAGCGAAACCAGTACCCTGGCTGGCGAAATCGATACCGTGCGCTCGTCCCTGAATTGGACCCTGGGAGCCAATCTGGAGAACCTCACGCTGATCGGCAGCGCCCACCTCAATGGCAACGGCAATGCCCTGAACAACGTACTGATCGGCAACGCCGGCAACAACGTACTGAGTGGTGGAGCAGGCAACGACACATTGGACGGCAGCAGCGGTATCGATACCCTTGTTGGCAGTACCGGCAACGACACCTACGTGGTCGACAACCTCAAGGATGTCGTCAGCGAAACCAGCACCCTGGCCGGCGAAATCGATACTGTGCGCTCCTCGGTGACCTGGACCTTGGGCGCGAATCTGGAAACCCTCATCCTGACCGGGTCCGCCCTGCTCAACGGTACTGGCAACGCCCTGGGCAACGTGCTGATCGGCAACGCCGGCAACAATGTGCTGAGTGGTGGTGCTGGCAGCGACACACTGGATGGGGCCGGCGGCATCGATACCCTGGTTGGCGGCACCGGCAACGACACTTATCTGGTCGACAACCTCAAGGATATCGTCAGCGAAACCACCGTCCTGGCCAGCGAAATCGACACCGTGCGTTCCTCGGTGAACTGGGCCCTGGGTGCCAACCTGGAAAACCTCACCCTGACCGGTTCCGCTCATCTCAATGGCACCGGCAACGCGCTGAACAATGTGCTGATCGGCAACGCTGGCAACAACGTACTCAATGGTGGAGCCGGGCGGGACACCCTGATCGGTGGGGCGGGGAATGACACCTATGTGCTCGATCGGGCCGATGAATTGGTCCTGGTACAAGAGAGTGTCAATCAGGGCAGTGATGGCCTGATCGTCACTTACGCCGCCAGTTCGTCGAGCAACGTCGTCAACCTGAACCTGAGCAATCTGCGCAACGTCGAAAACGTTGTCCTGAACGGCATCGGGGCGTTCACGGTGGTTGGCAACGAGCTGAATAACAGCCTGCTGGGCAACGCCTCCGTGAATAACCTCCAGGGTGGGGCGGGTAACGATGTCCTTGATGGTGGCGTGGGTGCCGATACCTTGATTGGTGGTATTGGCAACGACACCTACGTGGTCGACAACCTCAATGATGTCATCAGCGAAACCAGTACCCTGGCCGGTGAAATCGATACCGTGCGCTCATCCCTGAATTGGAACCTAGGGGCCAATCTGGAGAACCTTACGCTGACCGGCAGCGCCAACCTCAATGGCAACGGCAACGCCCTGAACAACGTACTGATCGGCAACACCGGCAACAACGTATTGAGTGGTGGGGCAGGCAACGACACACTGGACGGCAGTAGCGGTATCGATACCCTCATTGGCGGTACCGGCAACGACACCTACGTGGTCGACAACCTCAGTGATGTCATCAGCGAAACCACCGTCCTGGGCAGTGAAATCGATACCGTGCGTTCCTCGGTTGGCTGGATCCTGGGGGCCAATCTGGAGAATCTCACGCTGACGGGCACTGCCTTCATGGGGATCGGTAACGACCTGGACAACGTGCTGATCGGCAACGCCGGGCGTAACGTGTTGGATGGCGGGGCGGGCAATGACACGCTGATCGGCGGCCTGGGCAGTGACAGCCTCACCGGCGGAACCGGAAGCGACCGTTTTGTTTTCAATACGCTGGGTGAGCTGGGCACAGGTTTTAACCGTGACTCCATTTCCGACTTCAGCAGCCTGCAAGGCGACAAGTTGGACCTGTCGAAGCTGGATGCAAATCTCCTGACTGCGTTTGCCGATTCGTTCAGCTTCATCGATTCGAATGACTTCACGGCTGCAGGACAACTGCGCTTCGTCGATCAGGTGCTGTATGGCAATGTCAACGGCGATCTGGGGGCGGATTTTGAAATCCAGCTGGTGGGTGTCAATACCCTCGCTGCTAATGACCTGATCGCTTGATATAACGGTTTCGGGCCCTGAGGGAAAGAATTCAGGGCCCGGAACCGTTTCCGCTCAAGTGCGAACGAGTGTCCTCGCCACGAGCTCGTCGACTGCCTTATTAATTCCTTTATTTCATGCGCACTGACTCATTCAAGTGCTGGAGCGGCGCTGCCGTCGGCATTATTGATGTTGATTAGCATCAAAAACATTGATCGTTACGATTATGATCACGCAGCAGCGCAGGAGAGTTCCGTCGAGCAGGCCAAGGCTCTTTTCGATACCAACTTCCTCGGCATCGTACGCACGACGCGCGCGGTGGTGCCGCACATGCGCCGCCAGGGTGCTGGCCGCATCATCAACATCGACTCAATCCTCGGCGTCGTGCCTGTTCCTTACGCACCCCCTCTATTCAGCCAGCAAGCATGCGGTGGAAGGTTATTCGCAAGCGCTGGATCACGAATTGCGTACCCACGGCATCAGGGTCACCGTCGTCGAGCCCGGCTATACCAAGACTCAATTCGAGAGCAACAACCTCCAACCCGATGCCAAGCTCGACGTGTACGAAGACATTCGGATAAAAGTGACGAAAGTGGTGAACCAGGCCATGGCGACCGCCGACGGCCCCGACGTGGTGGCTGAAGTGGTACTCCAGGTCGCGCGTGCCGAGCATCCGAAGTTGCGCTATACCGCTGGCAAAGCGGCCGGCCAGTTGCAGTTCATGCGCAGCTTTGTTCCGGCGCGCTTGCTGGACACGGGCATCCGCAGGGCGCTGCAGCTCGAAACCAAGTGGCCTTCTCAGGCACACTGCGGCCTGGCCATACCCGTTGCCGTGTCTGTTGCATCTGCAGGGCAGCGATGACGATCCGTTTGAACGAACAGGACAAAAACCATGACATTCAAAGCGCTGCTCACGACCAAAACCGGTGAAGCGATCTCGACCCAGCTGGTTGACTTCAAGGACGAGGACCTGATGCCCGGTGATGTCACTGTCGCGATCGAGTTCTCGACCGTGAACTACAAGGACGCCATCGCCCTCAGCGGACGCTCCCCCGTCATTCGCCAGTTTCCGCTGATTCCGGGCATCGACTTCGCCGGCATCGTCGAGACGTCCAGCCACCCGGGGTTCGAGGCCGGCGACCGTGTGCTGGTCAACGGCTGGGGGCTGAGCCAGACCCACCACGGGGGCTTTGCGCAGAAGGCGCGGGTGAGCGGTGACTGGCTGGTAAAGATTCCGGAAGTATTCTCGACCCAGGCCGCCATGGCCATCGGCACCGCGGGCTACACGGCGATGCTCAGCGTCCTGGCATTGGAGCATGGCGGGCTGACCCCTGATCGAGGCGATATCCTGGTCACCGGTGGCAGCGGTGGCGCCGGCTCGGTGGCTATCGCACTGCTGTCGGGCCTGGGCTATCGAGTGATCGCCTCGACCGGACGACTAGAGGAGGGTGACTACCTGCGCGACCTTGGTGCGACGCAGGTTATCGACCGCAACACCTTGTCGCAGCCGGGCGCACCGATCGCCAAGGAACGCTGGGCTGGCGTCATTGATTCGGTGGGCAGTCACACCCTGGCCAATGCTTTGGCACAGACCCAATATCGCGGTGTTGTCGCTGCCTTCGGCCTGGCTCAGGGCGCGGATCTGCCTGGCTCGGTGCTGCCCTTCATCCTGCGCAACGTGACCCTGGCCGGTATCGATTCGGTCAACGCTCCGCAAGCGGTGCGCCTGCAGGCATGGTCGCGACTCGCCCAGGATCTTGATCTGAGCAAGCTGACCCGCACCACCCAGATGGTTGGCTTGGCAGAGGTGCCGGCCGTTGCCGCTCGGGTACTGGAAGGCAAGGTGCGCGGGCGTACTGTCGTGGACGTGAATGCATGAACAACCACTTGTGGACCACCACGTGGATGTCACGCTCGCGCAGGTATCGGGTCAGCACAGTGCGGTCGGCGTCGCTCCAGTCGATGTCCTGTTGGACGAACCAGCCGTCGACAAAGACGCCGAATTCGCTGCACAGCTAGATGAACTCATTGGCCAGCGACAGCACGCGTAGGTCCGGGTTTATATGCGTTATCGGTCTGGTCGATGGTGATCGGTGTCGTAGCTGACCAGATCGTCTCCACGCTCCAGGCCCAGCAGGATCCCACGACGTTTATCTAGGGCCTTCCGACACGTTGTCGGCTCGCACCTGACTCAGGTCTCATCCCCGCAGCGCGGCTGGTTGGCGTGTTCCTCGCGGCGCGACTGCGCAAGGCGGCACCGCAACGGTATTTGGTGCTGGGTAGTCACAAGCTATAGGAGCGGCGCAGTATCGATGACGCATGAAAAGGATAAGGCTAAGCTCATTGGATTCCCGCGTTCCAGAGCCTCGGCGGCCGGTGTGCCAGGCTGGACCTAAATAGCAGAGGAGTCTTGCGATGGCGCTTGCACGAGCGTTGGCATTCGATGTGTTCGGTACGGTGGTTGACTGGCATTCAGGCATCGCACATGAGGCGAGTCCATTCGTGTCGACCTACCTGCCCGCTGTCAGCCCCGCGGAATTTGCCATGCAATGGCGCCGGTTATATGCGCCAGCGTTGCGCGAGTGCATCCAGGGGCATGGAGGCTTTGTTGTCCTGGACACATTGCACTACGAGATGCTGGTCCAATTGTTGACGGCTTACGGCCTGGAAGTCGACCAGGTTGACCCCGGGGTATTGCACACGCTTGCCCATGCCTGGCGTCGCCTGGACCCTTGGCCTGACGTGGCCGAGGGCCTGGCCCTGTTGCGTCGGCGCTTTACGGTGGTGACTTTGTCCAATGCCAATGTGGCCTTGATGATCGCTATGAACCGCTACAACGGTTTGCAATGGGACGCGCTACTGGGAGCGGAGTTCGCGCAAACCTACAAACCGGATCCTGCGGCGTACCTGTCCACGGCCAGGGCATTGGACATCAAACCCGCTGAACTCTGCCTGGTGGCCTGCCACCACAGCGATCTTGCGGCAGCCAGGGATTGCGGCCTGATGACGGCCTATATCGACCGGCCCATGGAGTATGGCGGAGCGCCCGCACCCGATGCAGCCCAAGCCCAGGATTGGGATTGGCAGGCCGATGGTTTCATCGATCTTGATCGCAAGCTTCAGGTGATGTCTACCTGATCAAACGCCGGGCGACGCCATGGTGCACCACCAGCCCTTTCCAGCGTGCATGAGTTGTCGGATGCCTGGCTGACGAAGGGACTTGATATATATCAACGCCAAGGTTGCTCTGACAGAGGATGGTGAATCTGCAACGGAGGTGCCCGTTGTAACGCAACGACGGCGACCCGTCCCAGCGTACTAGCCATCTGGCGCGACCAGGATCGTCCATCACGTCAATGCCTCAGGAGGTTCCCATGATCCAGAGCCCCTCATTGCAAACCACGTTGCCGAACCGCGCCGAGGCTGGCCGGCGACTGGTGGAGCCCTTGCTCAAATACGCCAACCGGCCTGACGCTGCCATCCTGGCCTTGCCCCGTGGCGGCGTCCCGGTGGCTTATGAAGTCGCGACGGCCCTGAACGTTCGCCTGGACCTGATGCTGGTGCGCAAGCTCGGCATCCCGTCGCACCCGGAGTTTGCCATGGGCGCCATTGCCAGCGGCGGCATACAAATCCTCAATGACGACGCACTGCGGGTACACCCGATCGACCGCGCCAGTTTCGAGGCCGTCGTCGCCCGGGAAACGCAGGAATTGTTGCGACGCGAACAGCTGTATCGCGGGAATCGCCCGCCGTTGCAGCTCAAGGACCAGGTCGTGATCCTGATCGACGATGGCCTGGCAACCGGTTCCTCCATGATGGCCGCGGTCCATGCGGTGCGCGTGCAGTCCCCGGCGCGCATTGTTGTCGCGGTGCCGGTTGGTCCGCTGGAAACGGTAGAGGCTTTGCGCAGCGAAGTGAATGAAGTGATTTGCCCGTTCATTCCCGAGTGGATGATGTCGATCGGTTATTGGTATTTGGATTTTGCCCAGACGTCGGACGCAGAAGTCATTGAGCTCATGCGCCAGGCCTGGCAGCGGGAAGCTTTGAGTGGTGGCAGGAAGGAGTGTCCTGATACTTGATTGACAAAGTCACCGGGCCCTTGGCGCGCAGGCGCGTTTTCGTTATCTGGATTGGCACTGGCGATTCAAACCGGCAAAAAATACCGTGCGGTCAGTCCTTTCAGAGGCTGTCCGACTTCCTAGGCGACATTGATACGCAACGATTCATTTTCAAAAACGCAAGAAACATCGCATGCGTGTGACTGTGGCTGGTCGATTTTGTACCTATCGCTATAAACGTCAATTGACCTTGGGCGACTCTGGAGTCTCCTGAGCGTCAGTAGGTTTTATTTTAATTAGGATTGTTTTTGTTAAATAACTGAACGCATCGCGGTTGCCTGACATATTTCCGACGCCATAAAGCCAGCGTTGTCTTAGTTTCCCTGTTTCACAATTGAGAAAACTGGACGTTTTCTTTGGTGTGAGCTACAGAGATAACTCCAGCTCTCGATAGGATGTTGAGGAACTCATGCGCAATCACGAGAAAAAAGCCGTCGCTGCCGCTTTGATATTGATGGTTGGCGGAGACTTGTTAGCCGCCGAAGATGAAAATGAACAACTACCTCAGTGGAAGGTAATACTGAATCAGGGGGCAGCGCAACGACCCAATCCTACCTATATCGAGCCGGGCAAGGATGTGCCTTATTTTGGCGCACGCCCAGACTTTGACAAGCTGCTCGAACTGCAGAATGAGTTCAAGGTCGAGGTGCTGAGAAATAATAAGAACAACTCACCACCTGAGACCTATGAGGCGTTGAGAGGGAGGTTTCTTCAGGATAACTACACTCCGGGAGCAGACTATATCCTGCCGGACGACCTGGTTATCTCCAACTTGCAGTCCGCTAACTTTGGAGGCTTCATCAAGCGAAAAGAAGATCAGATGATGACGTTCCCACCTTATGAGGATAAAAGATACAAAAACACATACAGAAGTCAGCTTCTGGGTTCGGTATTTAAAAATGGCCCAGTAGATTGCAAGCAGGGTATTAATGATGGTAATCCCAAGAAATGTTTCGCTGGCCTGGACCAAGAAACCGTGCGGTTCTACCCTGAAACGTTGCCGGCCATGACTTATCTTGCCGCTCTCAGTAATGTCACTTCAATTGTCAACGGCTCAAGGAGTCACGTTTGTGACATATCAGTCTACCGAAAAGGTTGGTGGGTTACTGCCAGCCACTGTATCAACGATGACGTGACTGCCGCTTCTGGAGTGATCCAGAACGATACCAACGGAGTCATCATCGGAAACAGGGTGGTTTCTCTTGGCGGGAAGAAATTTGTCGGATGCGGAGCGGCGTGCGACATCGTTCTCATTGAGATGGATACACCGGATGACGCCGTTTATCCGCTCCTGATAGCCGCAGATACTCAAATCAGCGCCTCAGAGAGCATTCTTGTACTAGGAATGCCAATGGGAGAGCCCTTGGCAGATATATTGAAGGGCGCTACCGCTTACCAAAGGCCTGATGCCAAGGAGGTAAGGGCAAGATACAACAGGCATGTCGTGTGGAGCCCCTATGGCGCGGGCTATTGTAAAGTTTTAAAGCAATACACAAATGGCTGCATTATTCATGGATGCAATAGCGTCATAGGCTTTTCGGGTGCGCCTATGTATAGCTATGACGTGAAGACAGACAAAATCAAACTCCTCGGAATACACTCGGGAACCAAAAGTACGTTCAATGGGTGTGAGCTTCAGAAGGACGATAACAATCAAGAGCTTGCTGTCAACTATGCAAGGCTGATAAGCACTGATGGAGCGAAGAAATGAAAGAAGTGACCATGATGATGTCGCTGGCAATATTAGCGGGATGCTCAAGTGCGACCACCACCGACGTGTTTAATACGGGGAAGGTTGACTATGGCGCGGTCAATAGTAAAACCTCGGAAGCCAGGGCTGAAACCAGGGTCTTCGTGAAGAATGGCTCGCAATGTGATTATCGGAGCACGAACCCTGAAGGTGGTGTAATCGCACTCGCTATTGCATCATTTGCCTTGAAGCAAGCGACTGAATATTTCGCCCAGTACATGACGGACAAGGCCAATTATCTGAAGGGGGACGTTAGTCTTAGCGGGAAATCCCTAATTGTACTTGGGGGTGATAGCTATTGGCCTACAGACAGGAATCTAGCACTGTCTCGAAAAAATGACTCGGCAAAGTCAGAGGCGCTCCAGAATGCATATGAGGAATTCTTGTCGTCACATCCAAAGAAGAAAGGGCAGAGCGAGAACGACTATCAGGATCGAGCAAGAAAATACGCTACCGATAAGGCTGATCAAGTCGCGTTGTCTCTGGAGAAATCGCCAGCTATCACGTTGGAGAACTCTGCGAGCGACTTGTGTATCCTTTTGGTCGCAGGAAACTACAAGCCTGGCGTCGCCAAGGAAAAGTCCGATAGGCTGTTGAGTCTGTTTTCCACTAAAAACGAAGCGTTCCCTTCGCGAATAACTGACTACTTTTCGCCACTACCCTTGGTTGCCCACGAGGGTACGCCCCGGCCCTTTGACGAGTTGACCGAAGATCCATCAATGGTGCTGGAATTGCATGTTGTCGCTACTGAGAAAGTCGACAGTATTCTTTACACAGTCGTACCGACCAATCTTTTTTATCCCTATCCGCTTCATAAGGGCACGGTTAACGGCCTGGAACGTAAGCTGGTTATCAAGACCAATCTTGCTGAACACGAACCTGCGATTACATTGGACCACTTGAAGAGTGGCGCGGTGTATGGCGCTCTCCAGCTTTCCAGGAATTACGCCCAGTTCGAGGATGAGAAGACTAAGCGATTTCAGGACGTTGCACTCACGGTCACGGAGGGCCCTGACAAGATGCCAACCGCCAAAGCTCTTGAGGCAGCAGCTGAGAGCAAGGATAAGGTCAACACCTACCTGATCGAGAAGCTAACGGAGAAGATGGGGCCCAAGAAGAATAACGATCCGGGTAACTGACAGCTTTCAATGAGATAAATCCATTAAATTGTGGCTAAGGCCAGAAATTAAACGATAAGACACAGCTTTAGGGAATTAAGTCGCTTGATAGGGCTGGACGTTAATTCTATAATTTTGTGAACTAACTGGCGCAGAATGGGCTTGGTACACGTTATGTTGGATTTAAGCTTCAGCAAGCCGAGCGAGGTCGTCAAGCGCCTCTGCGATCGCTTGCGCACAGAGCGCTTGGCGCGGGATATGACACAAGCCGACTTGGCCGGGCGTGCCGGCATCGGCACAAATACAGTGTCCAACCTTGAAGCCGGGCGCAATGTCGGATTCGAGAACGTCGTTCGGGTGGCGATGGCTCTTGGCCGAACCAAGGAACTGGAAGGCCTGTTCCTGCCAAAGCTGGACAGCATCGAGGATATTCGGCGCTACGAAAACAGCGCTAATCGTCTGCGTACAAAGAGGAAGTCCGGCAATGCTTGAGCAGGTCAACGTCTTCTACGAGGGATGGGGTGAGCGATGGCAATGGGGCACGCTGGTCTCCACGACTGCCCTGACCGGTCGCCCGCTGATCGTGTTCGAGTACAGCAATGAAGCCAGGCAAAGGGGCTTGGAACTGTCCTCCTACACGCTGCCGTTGGAGGGGGCTCACTTGCGCCGAGATTTTCCAGACCACCAACTGTACTTGCCTGGGCCTGTTTACGACTCCTTGCCGGATGGGTGGGGCATGTTGCTGATGGACCGTATGTTCAGGCGCCGCGGGCTCACCACGGCGCGCATCGGCTCACTGGAACGGCTGGCCTACATCGGTAGCAATGCAATGGGGGCCATGACGTTTGAGCCCGTGGCACCCGAAGGGCAGGAATCTGATGTCCACATCCCGCTGGAGCAGCTTGCCGCCGAAGTGCGGGAAGTGCTCCATGGAGACGGTGGCGAGTTCCTGCAGACGTTGCTGTTGGTGGGCGGCTCGCCTCAAGGTGCAAGGCCCAAGGCCCTCGTCTATCGCGATCCCGAAACTGGCCGGTTTACCACTGCCGTCACGCCGGGTTTTGAAGCCTGGTTGATCAAGTTCCCGGCCAAAGAAGAACAAGCCGAGGTTTGCGCAATCGAAATGGTCTACGCCGAGTGCCTGCGCATGTGCGGTATCGAAACCCCTGACACGCAGTATTTCAGTCTGCCTGACGGGTTGGCAGCGTTTGCCAGTAAGCGATTTGACCGCCGGGATGGTCTACGCATACCCATGCAAAGCCTCGCGGCCTTTACGGGGGCAAATTACCAATCTCCGGGGGTGTTGGACTACGTCAATTTTTTGCGGGCAACACAGATGTGTACCAACGACGTGCGAGAGATGGCGGTGGCCTTCGAACGTGCCGTCTTCAATGTTGCGTTCAACAACAGAGACGATCATCCCAAGAACTTTGCCTACATCATGTCGCAAGACGGTCAGTGGAGACTGTCGCCGGCTTACGACGTGACCTTCTGCGAGGGGCCAAGTGGATATCACCAGATGGATGTGATGGGGGAAGCCCTGTCGATTTCCCGCACGCAAATGCTTCGGCTTGCCGAGGAAGCCGAGGTGCCCCCGGACGTCGCAGGCAGAATGATTGACGGCATTTGTGATGTGGCGAGCCAGTTTGCAAGCATTGCCGAGAACCTATACCCACAGGTTATTACTCGAGACACCTTGCGCACGATCCAACACCGCATCGATCAGAACGTAGCTCGGTTACACCGCGATCATGCGGTCGGCGGTCGCCGTTGAAGATCGGCGGAGCAGATGCTCATCGGCTGCATGTTCACCGTTGCGCTGAAAGTCTCATATCGGTCTAGCGACTCGCAGAGAGTCCGGTCGGAGCTATCACATCAATATGGGCTAAGGAAAGGCAGGATGATCAGATGATCAGATGAACAGCCTGCCAGAAGACGCTTAGAGACTCTCAGGGAATATTTTCAGTGAACGGAGGAGGCCCTCCTGCCAAGGGACTCACTCAGTCCCTTGCAGGTTTAAACCCTATAACCAACCCTTGATCTGTGCGCACACAGCCTGGGTGGAAATACCGTAGCGATCGTGCAACGTCGGAAGCGCTCCAGCATCGAGAAACGCGTCCGGCAACGCTATTTGCCGGAACGTCGGCGTAACGCCATTGCGCAACAGCACGGTTGCCACCGCTTCGCCCAATCCGCCGATGATGGAGTGATTCTCGGCAGTCACTACCAGTCGTCCCGGCTTTCTGGCTTCCGCCAGAATAGTCTGCTCATCCAAAGGTTTGATGGTGGGAACGTGAAGCACCGCGACATCCACGCCGTCAGCCTGAAGTTCCTTGGCCGCTTCCAGGGCGCGCATGGTCATCAAACCGGTGGAAATGATTAAAACCTCATTGCCCGTGCGCAGGGTCTTGGCTTTGCCGATCTCGAATTCATAGCCATATTCGTCGAGCACCAGCGGTACGTTGCCGCGCAGTAACCGCATGTAAACTGGCCCTTGGTGCGCGGCTATGGCGGGCACGACTTGTTCGATTTCCAGGGCATCGCAAGGGTCGACGATCATCAGGTTGGGCATGGCGCGGAAGATCGCCAGATCATCCGTTGCCTGGTGGCTGGGGCCGTATCCGGTGGTCAGGCCCGGCAGACCGCAGACGATTTTAACGTTGAGGTTTTCCTCGGCAATCGCCATGCAGATGAAGTCATAGGCCCGGCGCGACGCAAACACCGCGTAAGTGGTGGCGAAGGGCACGAACCCCTCCCGAGCCATGCCGGCTGCTGCGCTCATCAACAGCTGCTCAGCCATGCCCATCTGGTAGAAGCGCTCTGGGTGCGCCTTCGCAAAAATGTGCAGGTCGGTGTATTTGGACAAGTCAGCCGATAAACCCACGATGTCCTGGCGCTGGTCCGCGAGTGCGGCCAGTGCGTGACCGAATGGCGCTGGTTTTGTGGCCTGGCCTTCAGTGGCAATCGAGGCAATCATCGCCGAGGTGGTCAGCTTTTTCTTCGGCGCTACAGGCGCCTGAGCCGTCATGTTGGTTGCGTTGCTCATACTGTTTTGCCTTCTTCCAGGTTGTTCAGGGCCACATCCCATTCATGCTCGTCGACGCGGATGAAGTGAGTCTTTTCGCGGTTTTCCAGGAACGGCACGCCTTTGCCCATCCTGGTATCGCAGATGATGACGCGCGGTTGTGCGCCAGGATGGCTGCGGGCAGCGTCGAACGCCTTGACCAAGGCGTCCAGGTCATTGCCGTCTACCCGCTGGGTGAACCAGCCAAAGGCTTGCCATCGGTCAACGATGGGTTCAAATGCCAGCACTTCGCTGGAATGTCCGTCGGCTTGCTGGTTATTCACGTCGACGATGGCGATCAGGTTGTCGAGTTTCCAGTGCGAAGCGGACATGACCGCTTCCCAGGTGGATCCCTCATTCAGCTCGCCGTCCGACAGCAGGTTGTAGACGAATGAGGCGGACTGTTTGCGCTTCAAACCCAGGCAGGCACCCACTGCGATACCCAGCCCCTGGCCCAGCGAGCCGCCGGTGATCTCCATGCCGGGGGTGTAGGCGGCCATGCCGGACATGGGCAGGCGGCTGTCATCCGAACCGTAGGTTTCAAGCTCATCCAGTGGAATGATTTGCGCCTCGATCAGCGCGGCATACAGCGCAATCGCGTAGTGACCGATGGAGAGGTAGAAGCGATCACGCTGTTCCCACTCAGGGTCTTCGGGCTTGTAGTTCAAGGCGTGGAAGTACGACACGGCCAGCAAGTCTGCCGCGCCCAGCGCCTGGCCCACATAGCCCTGGCCCTGGACTTGGCCCATGCGCAAGGCATGGCGGCGAATGTTATGGGCGCGCTGCACCAGTGTGATGGAGGACGCGCGCGATAAGGTGGCAGTCATGGAAATTCTCCGTTAACTCAACGATTGACCGAAGCGGCAGGAATACGCAGCACCAAACAGGCACCGATGCACAGCACACCGGTAATCAGGTACATGCCGATGGCGCTCGAACCGGTCGTGGTAGTGATCCAACCAATCAGGTAGGGCGAGCAGAAACCCGCCAGATTGGCAAAGCTGTTGATTCCAGCGATCCCGGCAGCGGCGGAGACGCCACCGAGCAAGGTGGTCGGCAGCATCCAGAACAGTGACGACGCCGACAGCACCCCTGCTGCTGCAAGGCACAGGCACAACACCGACAACGTCAGGTTGGCTCCGAACACCGCCGCCAACGTGAGGCCCAGCGCGCCGGCAATCATGGGGCCGACCAGGTGCCAGCGGCGCTCCTGGTGCTTGTCGCCGCTGCGCCCCATCAGCACCATCGCGACGATGGCGCATAGGTAGGGGAGGCTGGTGAGCAAGCCGATGAGCATCGGATCGGCAACACCGGCATTACGGATAAGTGTCGGCAGCCAGAAGGTGATCGCGTATTGGCCCATGACCACGCAAAAGTAGATGCAGGCGAGAATCCACAGGCGGCGGTCGCGCAGGAATGCGCCGACCGATGCATGGGTGACTTTGCGGCTGTTGTCCTCGGCCAGTTCTTTGCTGACCAGCGCTTTTTCTTCATCGGTGAGCCAGGTCGCCTGGTGCACGCCGTCCTTGAGGTAGGCCAGCACCATCAGGCCAACGATGACGGTCGGGATGGCTTCGATCACGAACATCCACTGCCAGCCCGCCCAGCCATGCACGCCTGCGAACTGGGTCATGATATAGCCTGAGAGTGGCCCGCCAATCATTCCTGAGAGCGGGATGGCGATGAACCACAGCACGGTCATTTTGGCGCGGCGGTAGGAGGGGAACCAGTAGGTGAGGTAGAGCAGCAGGCCCGGTGCGAGACCGGCTTCGGCGATGCCGAGCAGGAAGCGCAGCGCATAGAACTGCCAAGCCGTTTCCACGAAGGCGAAGAGGGCAGAGATAATGCCCCACGAAATCATGATGCGCGCGATCCAGCGACGGGCACCGACCTTGTGGAGAATGAGATTGCTCGGCACTTCGCAGAGGAAATAGCCAAGAAAGAACACGCCCGCGCCGAGCCCGTAGACGGTTTCGCTCAGGGACAGGTCGTTCATCATCTGCAGCTTTGCAAACCCGACATTTACCCGGTCCAGATAGGCGCACAGGTAGCACAACATCAGGAAAGGCATCAGTCGCCAGGCAGTTTTTCGATACGCGCTTGCGCGCACTGTGGACACAGTGTCGAGCGTCATGGTGGTCATCATGAGGGTCTGATCTCTTGTTTTTATAGAACGCCGCGCTTGAAGCCCGGCGTATCCTCGATCCTGAACTTAATGAACTGCGGGTGCTGACACCTGTGGTCAGTGGATCAACATGCCGCCGTTTACATCCAGCGTGATGCCGGTGAGGTAAGAGGACAAGTCGCTGGCGAGAAACAGTGCCGCATTGGCAACATCCTGCGCTGCGCCAAGCCGACCCAGCGGGATGCTTTCGATGATTGCGTGGCGGCGTTCATCCTGCATCAGGCCCCCGGTGATGTCGGTATGGATCAGGCCTGGCGTAATGGAGTTGACGCGAATGTTGTCCGCGCCAAATTCGCGTGCCATGGCCTTGCCCAGTCCGAGCACGCCGGCCTTGGCGGCGCTGTAGTGCGGGCCGCCGAAAATACCGCCGCCGCGCTGGGCCGATACGGATGACATGCAGACGATGCTGCCCGAAGCCTGAGCGCGCATCACCGGAATCACTGCCTGGGACATCAACAGCGTGCCGCGCAGGCTGACATCCAGGACCTTGTCGTAATCGCTCGGGCGAATATCCAGGGTCTTGATGGGCTGGGTGATGCCGGCATTGTTGACGAGTATGTCGATACGGCCGTAGTGCTCCACTACCTTGGCGACCGCAGCCTGGACTTGTGTCTCATCGGCGACGTTGGCAGCCAGGCCCAGGTGGCCTTCGCCGAGGGTGGCTGCGGCGTCACGGGCGGCGGATTCGTCGAGATCCAGGATTACAACGCGGGCGCCGTGTTGGGCGAAGGTGAGCGCGGTTGCGCGGCCGATGCCGCGTGCGGATGCGGCGCCAGTAATAATCGCGACTTTGCCTTGAAGAAGCATGAGGGATACCTCTGATTGTTTTTATGGTTCGATTCAACGATCGATGGCTCAGAGTGGTCCCCGTCGACAGGCCGAGCAATAACGCAAACGTCACTGCTAGATGAATAAAATTCAGCACTCGTCAATGCGGACCGCAAATGCTTGAATGGCACGATCCGCTCGCGACCCCAAAAAAACAGGCTGAATACCGATGCGCCAGGACGATCTCCCTTCATCTCATCTGCCACCGCTGAGAGCCATTCAAGCCTTCGAGCAGACTGCCCGTTTTGGCAACCTGGCAAGAGCCGCCGAAGTGCTCGACCTCACGCCGTCAGCGATCAGCCACCAATTGGCCAAGCTAGAGGTGATGATTGGTCGACAGTTGTTTGTGCGGGCAGCGCGTGGGGTGACCCTGACGCCAGTGGGTGAGCAGTACTTGAAGGACATTTCCGGTCTGTTGCAGAGCCTTGAGGTCGCCACCGAGCGGGCAGCGAGTGACGTCAGCATGGATTGCCTGCGGCTGCATTCCTCCCCCAGCTTTGGCTTACTCTGGTTGATGCCGCGGTTGGAGTCGTTTCGCTTGAGCAATCCGGACATCCAGATCAATTTGTCCTGTTCTTATGAATCGCTGCACTTCAGTCAGGACAAGATTGATGTCGATATTCGTCACGGCCGGCCTAATTGGCCCAGCTATGAAGTGCGCACCGTGCGTAACGAAAGTTTCGCTGTGCTGGCCTCGCCCAAGTTGATCGTGCGCTGCGCGGTAAAAAACGCAGCAGATCTTCTGGCGCAAGAGCTGATCCTTTCCGAAGCAACCTTGCTCAAGTGGCCTGAGTGGTTCGCCCAGCATGGTCTGGCGCGCCCCGAAAAGCCCTACGCCTTGAGTTTTGACCGGTCCTACATGAGCCTGGAAGCCGCGAGCCACGGCTTGGGCTTCGCCCTTGAAAGCACGCTGCTGGCGCAAAAATACCTCGTCAACGGTTCGCTGGTTGAAGTCGCCCCCGAAGCCTTGAGCTCTGCGGTCGCCGCCCACCATTTGGTGTTCCCCAAGGCTCACTCCAGTTTCCCCAGGGTCAGGCGGTTCTTGGGTTGGATGGAAGTGGAGTTAGGGCATAGCTTTGTGTTCTAGCGCAGCCCCCGCGGGCACCATTGCTGATCGAATCAGATAGGAGGTAGATCATGTCCGCCCCGGGCCTGATCATTGGAATCGCCTCTGACGTAGCAAATAGAACCAAGGTCGTGAAAGAAATATCCAGGGGGAGTTCCAGATCAATCAGAGGAGAATGATGAGGAACTCTTCTACATAGTCGATAGGATCGGATTACTCATCGCGTCGCGATGGGACCGGCGACGCTCAGGGTGGCCACCGGGCCCAGCAATGGCCATCCAACGTCGTGTCAGGGGGGCTAGAGGGTGATGGGAGTGCCGCCGAGGCGGTCTGACTCATAGGCCGCCTCGATGATGTGCATGACGTGGTGCATGGTTGCAAGTCCGGCACCGGTATAGGCTGTGTCACGGCCGGGGGTGAGGACATCGGTTACGAAGTTATCGTAATACACGTCAGAGTTCAGGCTCATGGTCAGGTCACTTGCCTCTCCAACCGTGTCGATCAGCCGCAAGCCATCCGGGGTCGAGCGCACGTAGAACTGATCGGTTGACAATGAAAACGAGTACTCCCGTTGCTCGGGTGTGTTAGCCGGGTAATTGTAGCCAGTTTCGATGGTGCAGATGCAGCCGCTCTCGGTCACCAGGGTCATCATTGAGGCTATCTCTACGGCGGTCAGCTGCGGGTCGCGATGCATGACGGCGGACACGCTGCATATGCGCTCTCCGGACATTTGCTGCGCCAGATCGACGAAATGAGGGGCAAGGTTGATCGTGCATCCACCACCCGAGCGTTTCGGGTCAAGCATCCAGGAGCAACTGTTCGTCAAGTAGCGTCCGGGCGGGCCGGCGTTGAATCGAAACGACAGGGTTCTCCATCTGGCACCACGCTGCAACGCCGCATGCTTGACGCGGTTCAGTAATTCACTGTGCCTCCAAACCAAAGGCACCGCCGCGAACACGCCGGCAGCTTCGGCGCGTTGGTGCAGGTCCAGTACTTCATGCTGGGTAAGTCCGCAGGGCTTCTCCATCGCGAACGGAATGTTGCGCTCGACCAGTGCCTTGCCCATGGCATACAACTCGTCGTGCGGGCCAAAGGCGAAGGCGAAATCAGCCTCTTCGTTATCGAGCAGGGTTTTCCAGTGATCGTAGCGTCGCGCTCCGAAGCGCTGGGCGAGGGCGGGACCACGGGACCCGGTGGCGTCGGATACCGCCGTGACGCTCACATCAGGCAGGCGCTCAAGGGCATCAAGGTAGAGCGGAGTGTGCCAGTGGCTTACTTCAAGAAGAACGACTTTCAAGCACTCATTCCTTATAAATAAGTATGTTTGACGAACTTGCCGGTGCCCTCGGGTGCGATCAAGCCCGAACATAACAGCGCGCGAGCCACGCTGTTAAGCGTTTCGGTTCGGGTTATGAAGAGGGGAGCCGGGGCAGGTTGTACGGGACCTCTTATAATCCGGTCGAGTAGCGACGCTCGATATCTTCGAAACCTAGAAAACTCAATGCCAGCAGGGCTTGACCTACGTGCATAGGCTCGCCATTGAGGGTTTGACAGCCGCGCGATTGCGCCTCGAGCAGCAAGGCAGTCGGCTCTGACCTGGTGATGATATCGACCACCACCGTCGCTGGGTCCAGTCGCGTTGCGTCTATAGGCATTGGATCATCAGGGTTCATGCCGAGCGGGGTAGCATTGATAACGATGTCGTGACCTGCGGGGGCTGCCGGGCCTGCATACACAGCACACGGACCCTCTTTGGCAACGCGGTGCGCAAGGTCCGAGGCGCGGTGCGGATCCAGGTCTGCAATGACCAGTGATCGTGCGCCAGCAGCGGCAACGGCAAACGCGATTGCCCGTCCCGAGCCGCCAGCGCCTATAAGCAGAACAGATTTTCCCTCCAGGGAAACTCCGTGGCGCTGCATGCCAGCTACGCAGCCAAGTCCGTCGAACACAGCGCCCACCCAGCGCCCGTCATTGTCACAACGAACGACGTTGATTGCGCCGATCTGGCGCGCAGTAGGGTGGAGCTCATCCACGATGTCCAGCATGCTCTGCTTGTGCGGCATGGTGACCAGAAGTCCAGCGAGGTTGCGCACGGCTCGCACGCCTTTGACAAACTCAGCCAGCCCCCCCGCACCGATTTCCAAAGGAATGCAGACGGCGTCAGCCTGTGCTTCGGCAAACAGCTTATTCAACAGCATTGGAGACCTGGCGCTCTTGAGTGGATCGCCTATCAATCCATATATTCGCGTGGTGCCTGTGATGCGTGGATGCATGTCAACCTACTTGTATTGGCTATTGCACGCCAGTTGCCGGTATGTAGATATCGGAATCCACCCCTGACGGGCGTGCGTATCACTGCCATGCTGCTCGAAGTCCTGTGCAAAAAACTGAGCAGCATGGCGGTGGTGAAAGGGCGGCCGTCAGGAGCGCATCACTGGCTCTGCTTTTTTAAACGCTTGATCGGAGGCTTTGGCGTTCAACTTGGTATTGGATTTTTCCCGCACCTCTTCGTATTCCTCCTTTGACATCGGGACAGCATTGGGGTCACCGAGGTCTTTCAGACGAATCCGGAAGGTTTCCCGGGTAGTAATAGCGGCGATAGCGGAGATTACACAGATACCAAAAGTCAGTGCCCCAATTTTCAGAGGGATATTGTCGCTACCGGGAGGCGCTACGGATACAAAAAGGGCCGGCAGAAACGCTGTGCATGCCACGCCTATGTTCTGTCCAATGGCCATGCCGGTAACTCGTACCCGTGTACGGAACAGTTCCGGGAACAAACTTGGGAACACACCATTAAAGCCTTGGTAAGCCACACCCCACATGAGCAGCGATAGAACCAGCGAAAGCCACATATTGTGAATGCTGATCGCATAGAGGTAGCCAAATGACAATATACCGCCGCACAGAACGCCAACGATCACCGGAGGCTTGCGGCCAATTCTATCGGAGAGCTTACCGACGAAGGGGATAAGGATAACTGCGCATATATTGCCTAGCACCGGTATCCACATGAATAAGCCAGAAGGAAATCCAATGCCATAGGCGGGTTGCACGGCATAGGTCGCACCGAATACAGAGGCGACGATTGCAAGTACCGCAGAGAGCGCCATGCAGATGACACGTAGCAGATCGCCCCAACTCTGCGTGAGCACTTCGATCACAGGTAGCTTGCGGGGCTTGGTCTGTGTCTGCGCCTCAGTGAAGATCGGAGCCTCATGAACCTGACGCCGGATGATCCACCCCATGACGAGCACCCCTGCGCTGAGCAGGAATGGAATCCGCCAGCCCCAAGAAGCAAACTGATCGGCTGGCATGAACTGGGCAAGAGGCAGGAAAACCGCAGCGGCTAGCAGTTGCCCGGCTTGGACGCCTTGAAGGGTAAAACTTGCGAAGTAACCGCGACGCCCATCAGGCGCATGTTCCAGGATCATGGAACTGGCGCAAGACATTTCACCCGCGACCGCAAAACCTTGAATCAGGCGCAACAGTATCAATAGGGCAGGTGCCCAGATACCAATCTGTGCATAGGTAGGAAGCAGACCGATGCACATCGTCGACGCGCCCATCAGGAACATGCAGTAGACGAGCACCGTCTTGCGTCCATGGCGGTCGCCCATGTGCCCCAGGACTACAGCGCCTAGTGGCCGGGCGATATAACCAACGCCGAAGCTGGCCAGCGAAATGATGATCCCAACCGTCGGGTTGTCTGACGGGAAGAACAGCTGTGGGAAAAGTAGCGCTGCCGCAGTGGCATAGATAAAAAAGTCGTAGTACTCCAGCGCTGAGCCTATCCAGCCGCTCGCTGCGGCCTTTTTAGACTGACGTTTGGAGTGTGGATCGCCTTGAATGCTTTGGCTCATGACATGTCTCCGGATTCTCGATTGTTGTTATTGTAACGTCGTTCCATCAGTAATTCTGTTACCAGAATCGCCGCCTTGTCAAGGGAGTTCCTTTGGTCGATCAAGGCATGGCGCTGGTTATCTGCGGGGTGCGTCGCCACGCCGAGCGGGCACGCTGGAGCCCGCCCATGCAATAGAACGAATGGTTGCTAGGAGGGTGAACTACAAGCGATCTCTTGAAAGACAGCCGTCGACGAGCCTCGAAATGTTCAACGGATTCGCGTTCTTGAGCGCATCGGGAAGCAACGCGTCGGGGTAGTTCTGGAAGCAGACGGGCCTCAGGAAGCGGTCGATGGCCAAGGTGCCGACCGAAGTGCCACGGCTATCGGACGTGGCAGGATAAGGGCCACCGTGCACCATTGAATCGCAGACCTCGACACCTGTTGGGTAGCCATTGATGAGGATGCGGCCAACCTTCATCTCCAGCAAAGCCGTCAACTCCATGAACTGCGCAAGGTCTTCTGGCTCGCCGATCAAGGTGGCGGTCAATTGTCCGTGAAGGGCATTGATTGCCGAGTTGAGTTGGACCTGGTCAGCGACCTCGATGAAGATGGACGTGGGGCCGAAGATTTCTTCTTGAAGAACCTTGTCGCCGTTAAGCAGCAACGCTACGTCGGCCTTGAACAACTGTGGCTGGGCCTGGTGACCCTGTTGGTTGCTGCCAGCCAGGTGCGCGATGCCGGGGTGCGCGTGCAGGTTCTGCAAGCCAGCCGCGTAGCTGCGCAGGGTGCCTGCATTGAGCATTGTCTGTGGCGGTTGGTCGTTGATCAACGCTGCCACTCGGTCCTGGAAAGCACTGAAAGCATCCGAGCGAATACCCACGACCAGCCCGGGATTGGTGCAAAACTGCCCACACCCTTGAACCACCGAGGCGACAAGATCGTGAGCGATACTGTCGGCTCGAAGCGCGAGCGCCTGAGGCAGGATCACGACCGGGTTGATGCTCGACATCTCGGCGAAGACTGGAATGGGCTCGGGGCGAGCGGCGGCCATATCGCACAATGCTCGACCACCTTTGAGTGAACCGGTAAAACCAACGCCCTTGATGAGCGGGTGTTTTACCAGGGCTTCGCCTACGCCACTGCCATAAATCATGTTGAAGACACCGGCGGGCATGCCGCTGCGCTCGGCCGCGCGGATGATCGCGTTGGCGACCTGTTCTGCAGTGGCCATATGGCCGCTGTGGGCTTTGAATACCACCGGACAACCCGCCGCGAGGGCCGAAGCGGTGTCGCCGCCAGCCGTGGAGAAAGCCAACGGGAAATTACTTGCACCAAACACTGCAACCGGACCGATTGCGGTGCGGTACTGGCGAAGGTCAGGGCGCGGCAACGGTTTGCGAAGGGGTAACGCCAGGTCGATGCGGGCCCCATAGAAGTCACCACGCCGCAGTACGTTTGCAAACAAGCGCATCTGACCGCTGGTACGTGCGCGTTCGCCCTGGATGCGAGCGACAGGCAGTGCTGTTTCACGGCAAACCAGCGCAATGAACTCATCGTCCAAAGCCTCTAGCTCTTGCGCAATGGCATCGAGAAATTCAGCCCGTTTGCTCGCGCTCAGGGTGCGGTAGCTGGAAAAAGCATGGTGGGCTGCATGAGCCGCGTCCTCGACTTCTTGCGCAGTCGCCTGGTGGAACGCATAGGGTAAGGTTTCCCCCGTACTGGCATCCACACTCTTGACGATGATGGTGCCGGCGGCGCTACGCTGACCGCCGATAAAGTTCTGGCCGGTGATGAGGGACATGGTTGTCTCCAGGTTGAATGTGCATGTGATAGAAGGGCAAGGCGTCCCCAGGACTGAAAATCAGGTGACGGCGCCGATCTGCCAAGGCACGAACTCGTTTTGTCCGTATCCGTGTTGTTCGCTCATGCTGCGTTCGCCCGAGGCAATGCGCAGCATGGTTTCAAAGATCGCTGCACCGCATGCCTCGATGGTCAACGTGTCTTCGGCTATTTCGCCGCAGTTGATGTCCATGTCTTCACGTTGACGCGCCCATAAGGCGCTATTGGTCGCCAGCTTGATTGACGGGGCAGGGGCACAGCCATAGGCCGATCCGCGCCCGGTGGTAAACGCAATCAGGTTCGCACCACCAGCGACCTGACCGGTTGCCGAGACCGGGTCATAGCCTGGGGTGTCCATGAAAACCAGCCCGTTGGCCGTGACGGCCTGGGCGTATTCGTAGACATCCATCAGGTTGCTCGAACCCGCCTTTGCCACCGCGCCCAGCGACTTTTCCAGAATGGTGGTCAAGCCACCTGCCTTGTTGCCGGCAGAGGGGTTATTGTTCAGTTCGGCTCCCATACGCTCGCAGTACTGTTCCCACCAATGAATGCGAGCGATGAGTTTTTCGCCGACTTCACGGCTCACAGCCCGTCGTGTCAGCAAGTGTTCGGCACCGTATATTTCAGGGGTTTCGGAGAGAATCGCGGTACCGCCGCAGGCGACCAGGCGATCCACCGCGTTGCCCAGCGCTGGGTTGGCAGTAATGCCGGAGTAGCCATCCGAGCCGCCGCACTGAAGCCCGACGGTCAGATGGCGAGCGCTGACCGGTTCGCGCTGAATCTGATTGGCCTCGCCAAGCAATTGCTTCACGTGGTCAATGCCACTGGCGATGGCCTTGGATGTACCGCCACTGTCCTGGATGTTGAACGTGCGTAGGGTATTGCTACGGGTGAGTCCTTGCGTTGTGAGTAATGAGTCGATTTGGTTCGTCTCGCAGCCCAACCCGATCACCAGCACGGCCGCAAAGTTGGCGTGGGTCGCATAGCCGGCCAATGTCCGGCGCAACATGCTCAAGCCGTCGCCGGCGGGATCAACGGCGCAGCCGGCGGAATGCGTGAGAGCGACAACACCGTCGACGTTTGGAAACGCTTGCAGTGCGGCGGGATTGATGTCCCGACGAAAATGGTCGGCGATGGCCCGGGCGACTGTGGCAGAGCAATTCACTGATGTAAGAATGCCGATGTAGTTGCGTGTCGCGACGCGTCCATCCGGACGTACGATACCCATGAACGACGGGGCTTCACTCGGCTTGACGTTGGGCTTCGCATCGACGCTGAAAGCATAATCTCGAGTGAATTCCCCCATCGCCAGGTTGTGCACATGGACGTGCTCGCCTGCTTCTATGTCGACAACAGCAAAACCAATGATTTGCCCATAGCGCCTCACCGGTTTACCGGCTTCGATACGGCGGGAAGCCACTTTATGGCCCGGCACGATCGCTTGCCGGACAGTCACGCCTTCTTGATCGAGGACTTCGCCAGCGAGTAGCGGTCGGCGTGCAATCAACACATCGTCCAGCGGGTTCAAGCGCAACACAGCTGCTGCGCCGGTTTTCATGATCAGTTCCATCGCATCCTCACGGGCTGCTGGGGGGTGGGCGGTCACTAGTAGCGCCGCACTTTTGTGCCGGCACTATAGGATTCATGGAAATGGCTGCCTAATGAGAGCTTTCGATTGCTCGATAACTTTGCCTCATCGACTTTTTCTGAACTGGCTGCGGTGTCTCTTCTCTGTAGTCGTTTGCCGCTGTTTGGCGAATGCCAGCAAGGTCGCAATAAACGTCCGTGTCGGCTCTGACAGGGGCTCATCCTTGCGAGTGATAACCCCGTAATCCTGGGATTCAACTTTGAAGGGCGTGTTGAGGATTTGAAGCTGCCCATTTTGCAGCTGTGACTGGACCATGCACTCGGGGAGCATGGCGAGCATTGGCCCGGACTGAAGTAATTGCAGGAAGGTTTGCATGGAAATGGTCTCCACCGTGTTGGTCGGCGGGGCGATCTTGAACGTCCTGAAAGCGCGCTCCATGCGTTGTCGGATCGGCGTATTGAAGGGGTACATGACCCATGGCCATTCGCTGAGTGCCTCAGTGGGGACCTCCTCGAGTCGGCACAAGGGATGTGTGCTGTTCGCGACAAGGCAAAAGGGTTCAGGTCCCAGCGATGTGAATTCGAAAGGCTGACAATCCTCATCGGTGAAGCGCGCGATGATCAAATCGAGTTTCTTTTGTTCGAGCATCTCCAGCAGATGGTTACTGGTTTGTTCGATCACCTCGATAGAAAGGAGGGGCCGCTCCCGTTTTATGCTGGCAATGGCTTCAGGCAGCACCACGGATGTGGCGGCGAAAATAGTGCCGACTTTTAAATGACCATGCCCGCCTTTACGCAGCTTGTTGACTTGGTCGACGAACGACTCTGTGTCCTCCAAGGTAATACGCGCATAACGGGCTACGAACTCCCCCAGTTCGGTAAGAACCAGGCTGCGCGTTTGACGCTCAAACAGCGGAAAACCGAGGAGAACTTCCAGGTCGCGCAGCAATTTACTGATGGCCGGCTGCGTAACATTCATGTGCTCTGCGGTTACGTGCATGTTGCGGGTCTTGGCCAAGCTATTGACCAGTACCAAATGTTTGATCTTCAGCCATCGGCTGACACTGCCAAAAGTAATTTGATCGTTTTCCATCGGATAAGGCCTTGTCTGTCGATAACGAAACAGCATTGATGAGTGAGTTTCTTTCATTGGGATTTACGGGGGCAGTCCATTAGTTTTACGGCTCTGATGGCCGACTGATCTGGAAGCTCCATGGCGAATTTGAAACTGACGCGCGAAAACACACTGCCAGTGGATGGCCTGGCCGGAACGCTGATCGGCCGTGCCTGGATCCCGGGTGCGATTGCCGGCCCCTCGCCGGTGGTGCTGCGCGATGAAGGTGTGTTCGATCTTGCTGAAACCTTTTCGACAATCAGCGAACTGCTGGAACACACCTCGCCGTTGTTGGCGGTTCGTCAGGCGCCAGGCAGGTACATCGGGACTGTCGACGCGTTGCTTGGGAACACCGGCAGCCATGCCGATCCCGGCAAGGCATCGCTGCTGCCTCCGGCGGATCTGCAAGTCATCAAGGCGGCCGGGGTGACGTTCGCGTCCAGCATGATTGAGCGGGTCATCGAGGAGCAGGCCCGAGGCGATGCAGCCAAAGCTGAAAGTGTTCGCCGCTTGGTGCACGAAGCAATAGGCGACAACTTGCGGGCAATCAAACCGGGCTCGCCAGAAGCGATGCGCCTTAAAACTGTGCTGATCAAGCAAGGCATGTGGTCGCAATACCTGGAAGTCGGTATCGGCCCGGATGCGGAAATTTTCACAAAGGCACCGGTTCTGGCCGCAGTGGGCAGCGGCAGCGAAATCGGCATTCATCGCAAGTCTGAATGGAACAACCCGGAACCGGAAATCGTGCTGGCGGTGAACAGTCGAGGCCAAGTGCATGGCGTTACCCTGGGCAACGACGTCAATTTGCGTGATTTCGAAGGCCGCAGCGCACTGCTGTTGAGCAAGGCCAAGGACAACAATGCGTCCTGTGCGATCGGCCCGTTTATTCGTCTGTTCGATGAAGCGTTTACGCTCGATGACGTGCGCAATTGCGTCGTGGATTTGCACGTCCAGGGCGACGACGGCTTTACGCTTGAAGGCAGCAGTTCCATGGCCCTGATCAGCCGTGACCCGTTGGATCTCGTGGCCCAGACGGTCGGCGGTGATCACCAGTACCCGGATGGCTTCATGCTTTTTCTCGGGACATTGTTTGCACCTACCCAGGACCGTGAGGAGCCAGGAAGCGGCTTCACTCATAAGCAGGGTGATGAGGTCAGCATCGGCAGTCCGTTGCTGGGCACACTGCGCAACACCGTCACCTACAGCCATGAAGCTGCGCCCTGGACTTTCGGCTTGCGAGCCATGATGCACAATCTTGCTGCCCGCGGATTGCTGTAGGTAAGGCAGGGTGGTGAGAGGCATTGGGCGTTCTTCCGCAAAGATTGAACATGCACAGGCGCTTGTTATGGATAAGGAGCCGGACCCGAAGGGTTCGGTTTTATCTCCCTCAGGCGTCCCACGTCCCGGATACCCCGTAGCCCGCTCTGTCTTGATAAGGCCAACCTTGTGCAAGCGGGTTTGACTTATCCGGGGACGCCTGCATACTATTGGAACACGGTTCCAGTACGAACAATGTTGCTCGAATCCACCTCATTGTCAAAGATAAGTCGAGAAAAATATGAGAGTCGTTAAAGGTGCTGTTGACCGTTGCCTGGAGGCGATTGAACTGCTGGCCCGTGAGGCTCGCTGGATGCGAATGTCCGATATCGCTGCCGAGCTGGGTTTGGAGAAGGGGCCCGCCCATCGAGTGCTTGCTCAGTTAGTCGAGCAAGGGTGGGCGGAGCAGGATGAAGCCACGTCGCAGTACCGCTTGACACTGAAGCTGGCACTGTTGGGGCAACGCTATTTACATGGCATTGGCTTGCCTGAGTTGGTCCAGCCGATCATCGAGCAAGTGGCTGTTCAATGTCATGAGTTGGTGCGGCTGACAGTGGTCAACGAGGGCACCTTGTCCTGGTTGTCTTCGGCCCAAGGCGCCGCGCCAGGGCTTATGTATTCACCGGCCATGGATAAACCGATCAATCTCTATGCAACCGCCAATGGCAAAGCCTGGCTGGCAACGATGTCTGATGAGCTGGCCATTGAGCATGCGCTGCGCAGCGGGCTGGGGAAGGCTGATACCGGGATTGGGCACGGGCCGAAAGCGATCAACAGCATCGAAGGCTTGTTGGCCGAGCTGGCACTGACCCGAAAGCGCGGGTATGGCTTGGTCATCGAAGAAGCCGAGGCGGGTGTCTGGGCGATTGCCGTACCGGTCAAGCTGGTTCCGTCCGGCACTGTGGTCGGCACGATGAGTATCGCCGGCCCGGTATTGCGCATGCAGCCCGAACGCTATGAAGAATTGCATGCCCTGCTGGAAGAGGCCGCCAACAAGCTGGGTACGGTTTGGCCGCGCCAGAACAACGTGCATTCGGAGAGCGTATGAGCCAACTCGCTCCTCTAGGGGCCGAGTCGGGGGCAGGGCTGGAAGTCGCCGCTGCCGCTTTGGTCCGTGCACGGCTGGAGGGGGTTCGGCTGGCATCCTTGCCTGGCCCGAACCTGCCAAGCAGCCTCGCAGAAGGTTTTGCCATTCAGCAACACGTGGGCCTGTTGGCTGGAAAAACCGTGGGAGGCTGGAAGTGCGCGTTACCGCCGGCTGGCAAGTGGATCGTCGCCCCGATCTACAGCGACAGCATCGTAGAAGGTGAACGTTATCGACTGGCCGCTGACGCCGATAAGGCGCGCATCGAGCCCGAACTGGCGTGCGTCCTGGCCCATGATTTGCCGGCACGTGTCGAGCCTTATACCGCTGAACAGATCGCTGCTGCGATCAGCGACGTGCGCTTGGCATTGGAAGTGATCGACTGCCGTTATACCGATCCACACACACTGCCGTTCGAGCAATTGCTCGCGGATGGTCTATTCAATCATGGCCTGGTACTGGGGGCGCCAATCACGCTGTCGAACACTGCCAGCATGCCCTCTGAACTGGCTATCACCCTGAGCGATGCAACGTCGGAGCTCGTGAGTATCAAGGGCCGCCATCCGGACGGGGATCCGTTGTTGCCGATCGTCTGGCTGGCCAATTTTCTGTCTACACAAGGGATAGGGCTGCAAGCAGGGCAGGTGATTATCACAGGGTCCTATGCAGGTGTTCTCGATGTGCCCGTTAACCAGCCACTGCATGTTCAGTTCGGCGAAGCAGGCTCATTGTCTGTCCATTTCTCAACGCTGGAGGAGTAACAAATGCGCTTAGTTCGTTTTGGTTTACCGGGGCAGGAACAGCCGGGAATCTTGGATTCGCAAGGGATCGTTCGGGACCTCTCGGGCATTGTCGATGATATCGATGCGTCGGCCCTGAGCCCGTCAGTGCTTGAAAAGCTGCGCGCGGTCGACGTTGAAAAGCTGCCCGTGGTGGCGCCTGGCACGCGTCTTGGTCCGTGCGTGGGCAGCGTACCGAACCTGATTTGCATTGGTCTGAACTACTCCGATCACGCGGCTGAAACGAATACGCCGATCCCGAGCCAACCGGTGGTCTTCAATAAACACACCGCATCCATCAGCGGACCCAATGACCCGGTCATCTTGCCAACGGGCGCTCAAAAGCTGGATTGGGAAGTCGAATTGGCCATTGTCATCGGTACCCCTGCCTGGCAGATCGATGAGTCGCGGGCATTGGATCATATTGCTGGTTATTGCCTGGCCAATGATGTTTCCGAGCGGGCTTATCAGCTTGAGTACGAAGGCCAGTGGACCAAGGGCAAAAGCGGTTTTTCTTTCGCGCCTCTGGGACCTTGGCTGGTCACCCGTGACGAAATTGCCGATCCGCAGGCACTTGACCTCTGGCTCGACGTGAATGGCAAACGTCTCCAGACCGGCAATACCCGCACGATGATCTTCAGCGTTGCCCATATTGTCGCGTACCTCAGTCGCTTCATGCCGCTAATGCCGGGTGACGTCATCATTACCGGTACGCCGCCAGGTGTGGGACTCGGGCAGAAACCACCGGTATTCCTCAAGGCAGGGGACACCATGCGTGTCGGTGGCCAGGGATTGGGTGAACAATTTCAGACCGTGGTTCCTTACGTTGCTGAAATGGGGGCTGCATGGGGCGCGGGCCGCCACCCCAATGTTGACTGACTATCGCTAAAGGAAAAACGCTATGAGCTTTGCAGGAACAGGTGTAGTCGCGATCTGGCATGATCTTTTGCCCGAAGCGCGGGACGAGTTCTATGAGTGGCATAACCGTGAGCACATGCCTGAGCGGGCTGGAATTCCGGGCTTTTTGCGCGGGCGCCGGTACATCGCCTTGGATGCCGGACCGACCTATTTCAACCTCTATGAGGCTGATTCCGTGCAGGTGTTGGGCGGGCAGGATTATTTATCGCGTCTCAACACGCCGACGGCGTGGACCCAGCAGTCGGTGAAATCCTATCGCAATGTCGCGCGATCCATTTGCGAAGTCACTTACTCCAGCGGTGTGGGGCAGGGCGCGTATTTGTTAACGGTCCGTTTCGATGTTGTCGAAGGGCAACATAAATCGGTATCAGATGCACTGCGTCAGCGCGTGCTGCCTCCCCTGGCGGATAAACAGGGTATTACAGGCGTGCACTTGTGTGTGGCTGATGAGGCCGTGAGCAAGGTTGAAACCGCAGAGAAAAAGGCCCGCGCCGAAGGGACCCAGATACCGGCCTGGATCGTCATGATCGAAGGTTGTGCGCCTGACTACGTTCGCGTCGCCGGCGAGTCTTTTGTGGCCGAGCTGCAACGGCTGTTGGAGGGGCAATCGACGGGACCGGAAACCACGCTTTATCAATTGGAATACACACGTTGCAAAACGCCGGGGAGTGCGGGTTGATCGCCGAGCGTTCGAGTACGTTTTAACTTTCAGTCGTTGTTCTCATGCAATTCCTCACGAGCGTGCCAATACAGGCATTGAGTTTAGCTCGCGTCTGCGCACGCTCGGGTTTTGCTTACGGCGATATTAGACAATTATCAAGTTGCTCAATAACGGGCTAGATAAATAACTTCTTCGGTCGCTCGGAAGTTAGCTCTTCGGGCTGTCTGTGCATGCGTTGCCACGAGCTAAAAATCGCAACAAAAAACAATAATAATTCATTGTGAGGAAACATCATGCGCTACCCGGTTACTCTCCGCGGCGTGCCTGCACATCCATCGCTCATCAGTCTGACTCTTGCGTTATGCGCGGGTTCGTCAGCTGTTGTTCAAGCCGATCAAAATAGCGGTTTTGTCGATGGCGCTACGGCCACCCTCAATTTGCGCAACGCTTACATCAACCGCAACTTCACCAACCCGAACAACGCCCAGGGCAAGGCCGAGGAATGGACCCAGAGTTTCATCCTCGACGCCAAGTCCGGGTTCACCCAGGGCGTGGTCGGTTTCGGCGTGGACGTGCTGGGCCTGTACTCAGTCAAGCTCGACGGCGGCCGTGGCACGGCAGGTACGCAATTGCTGCCGGTGCATGACGACGGTCGCCCCGCCGATGACTTCGGTCGCTTGGGCGTGGCCCTGAAAGCCAAGGTGTCGAAAACCGAGCTGAAAGTGGGCGAGTGGATGCCTGTGCTGCCGATCCTGCGCTCCGACGATGGCCGTTCCCTGCCGCAAACCTTCCGTGGCGGCCAGGTGACCTCCACCGAAATCAGCGGCCTGACGCTGTACGGTGGCCAGTTCCGCGCCAACAGCCCGCGCAACGACGCGAGCATGGAGGACATGTCCATGAACGGCCGCGGCGCGTTCACCTCCGACCGTTTCAACTTCGGTGGCGGTGAATACGCCTTCAACGAAAAACACACCCAGGTCGGCGTGTGGTACGCGGAACTGTCCGACATCTACCAGCAACAATATTTCAACCTGACCCACAGCCAGCCCATCGGCGACTGGACCCTGGGCGCCAACCTCGGCTATTTCACCGGCAAGGAAAACGGCAGTGCGTTGGCCGGCGACCTGGACAACAAAACCGCGTTCGCCATGCTCTCGGCCAAGTACGGCGGCAACACCTTTTATGTCGGCCTGCAGAAAGTCGGCGGCGATGATGCCTGGATGCGCGTCAACGGCACCAGTGGCGGCACCCTGGCCAACGACAGCTACAACTCCAGCTACGACAACGCCAAGGAAAAATCCTGGCAACTGCGCCACGACTTCAACTTCGCCGCCGTTGGCGTGCCGGGCCTGACCCTGATGAACCGCTACATCAGCGGCGACAATGTGCACACCGCCACCGTTGACGACGGCAAGGAATGGGGTCGCGAAACCGAACTGGCCTACACCGTGCAGAGCGGCGCGCTGAAAAACCTCAACGTGAAATGGCGCAATGCGTCGATTCGCCGGGACTTCAGCACGAATGAGTTTGATGAAAACCGGATTTTCATCAATTACCCTATCTCGCTGCTATAAAACATCTCCGGTTCCACTTGATGAGTAGCGGCGTGCAGGTACGCCGCTATTTTTTCAATAATTTCTGCGCCAGCGCCAAGGCTTCATCTTCAGTGGTTGCGATGAGCATGGGATAACCCCAAAATTTTTCATACATGATTGCGAACGCTTTGCCTGCCAGCCGTTTGGCGAGACTTGATTCGATATGAATCGAGGCTTTGACATAACGCTTGAGTTCGCTTTTGTGGCGCTTCATCCACAGGGTCATTTGTTTCAGTTCCTCTGGCGAGTGTTCCGGTTGCTCCTTGTCCAGACCTTCATTGCTGATCAATACGAAGGGCTCATTGCGAGCAAGCACGGCTTCGAACTCGGCGAGAGACTCTTCTTGGCTATGGCCCAGTGTGGCTCTTTGCATCCAAACGAACGGAAATTGTGTGGCGTCTATACGCATTTCTATAGTCCTTCGACACGTTGCCAAACTTCTGTGATGTCCCGCGGTTTCAGGATACTCTGCAAGCGAGTCGGCTTAATTGCACAGTCTGGCCACAATATTGTTCAAATCAGCCGTTTTGAGGGGATTAGCGTGGGGCGCACACCTGTTATGGCGAACACGGCCAATAGAGACACGGTGACTGTTTGGGACGTCGACAGCATTTCCCGGCCTGTCGTTGCCCTCAGCGCTTCGATGGTGAGCAAGGATTGGGAGCAGGCCAGCCATCAACATCGTAAGGCGCAACTGCTTTATTCCGTGCGCGGCATCCTTAATTGTGAAATAGAAGATGGCGTCTGGATCGTTCCACCCCAATGTGCCGTATGGATACCCGGTGGTTTGTCACATGCGACACGTGGTTCAGGAGAAACAGAATGTTATTGCCTGTTTGTTGAACCTGATGCCGCTCCGGATCTTCCGCGAAGCTGCTGCACAATTGGCGTATCACCGCTGTTGCGCGAGTTGCTGCTGAAGGCGGCGGCGTTCTCGGGAGACGCTGTCAATGTCGCGCGCGAAGACCGCCTGATCGCAACGTTGCTGGACGAATTGTCGGCAGCCCCCGTGGAGGACCTGCATTTGCCGATGCCTCGCGACACGCGTCTGCGCAGGCTCGCTGAAATGCTCTTGGCCGACCCTGCTGTTAAGGTTTCGGTGCGCGAGTGGGCTACTCGCATTGGCATGAGTGAGCGCAGCATGAGTCGCCTTTTGCTGCAGGAAATAGGGATGAGTTTTGGACGTTGGCGTCGGCAATTGCATGTGATTGTGTCACTGCAACGCATGACCAGGGGCGAGAGCGTCCAATCGGTTGCGTTGGAACTCGGTTATGAGGGACCCAGTGGTTTCATCACGATGTTCCGCAAAACCGTAGGCAAACCGCCTGTGCAATATCTCTCCGCACGCTCAGCCAGCGCTCTCATCTCAGGTGAATCATTGCCGGTGCCGTCAATCCTGTTTCCTGACGACCTGTAATGGCTTGTAGGCCATCTATCCGAACCTGACCAATCCTCGTGGCGGAAGGAAAACGGCCAATCGCTGACATTGGCTGAACTGGAAAATAATCTGGCCATCCTTCGATATCTGGCAACGGCGGCTTGTTGCTAGATTGCGCGACAACGAATGCAAATCAGTTTCACTTGAGACTGATTTGTCACTTCTGTTCTCCGGCCTGGCGCCGGTTGAGTTGTCGGCCCTTTCTCAAACCCGTCTCTTGACGGTCGGCCGCTGTCTGTTTTTTTCTTGATAAGGAATGGCTGATGTGGAGTTCGTTGACTTACTGCGGTGAGAGGCGTCCTTGCGTGCCTGAGCGTTTGCTGAAAAATCCGGTTACTGCAGCGCTGTTGGTGCTTTTAGGCAGTTCGAATTGTGTAATGGCGCAGGACCCTGTCGAAGCCGATGAGAGCACTCAGTCTCAAGGCGTGATAATTCTCCCATCGGTGACGATAAGCGGGACGAGGACACCTGATACCACCCCGACGGAAGGGACGGGACTTTACACCATCGGTCAAACCACGGCCGCGACTCGCTTGCCGCTGACGTTGCGGGAGACGCCGCAATCCATTTCCGTGGTAACACATCAGCGCATGGACGATCAAAAGCTGGATACAGTCCAGGGGGTGCTGGAGAACACGACTGGCATCTCGTCTTACCAATCAGATAGCCAACGTACGAGTTTTTATTCCCGAGGCTTTCTGATCGACAACATCCAGTATGACGGCATACCCGCCGTCATCGGCGATGTCATAAACGGCAGCGGAATCAGCGATCTGGAAACGGCATTTTACGACCGTGTCGAAATTGTGCGCGGGGCTAACGGGCTGCTCACCGGCACGGGTAATCCGTCAGCTGCGATCAACTTGGTGCGCAAAAGACCAACGCCAGAGTTCTCGGCCTCCACTTCTATCAGTGCGGGGTCTTGGGACAATTTCCGAGAGATGGGGGATATTTCCGTACCGTTGACAACCGACGGTCGTATCCGAGCACGTATGGTAGGGGTCAATAACGATGGTCACTCCTACATCGATGGTTACCAAACACAAAAGCAAGCTTTCTACGGGATCATTGAGGCAGATCTCACCGAAGACACCACCTTGGATATAGGGTACGACTATCAGAACAGTTCCCCTGAGCGACCGACATGGGGCGGTGTTCCTCTCTGGTTCAGCAACGGCTCAGAGGCAGAATGGTCGCGCTCCAAATCCCTGGCCGCGGACTGGAATCGCTGGGACAGCACCCGGCAGACTGCCTTTGCCGAACTTGAACACCGGTTTGATAACGGTTGGAAAGTTCACAGTATGGTGAACCAGTACCGCACTAAGTATGACTCCCAGTTATTGGGCGGCTTTGGTACACCCGACCAGGAGACTGGATTAGGTATTTTCCCTAATGGCGCTTATCCGGTTGCGTTGGCCGGCAAAGGGAAAAGCCGTCAAAACACCTTTGATGTGATGACGAGCGGTCCCTTCGATTTTATGGGGCGCCAACATGATCTGGTAGTAGGCGCTATGAGTTCTCGGTATACCTCGAACAAAGACGATATCAGTCCCTTTTTTGTAGGGTTCACGCCCGGCAATATCTACAATTGGAATAATCATTTCCCCAAGCCCGACTTTGATTCAATGGCGTCTGTGCCGACCGATACCGAGGTTAAACAGCGCGGCTTCTATAGCACAGCGAGATTCTCATTGGCCGACCCATTGAAACTGGTTGTCGGAGGTCGGTTCAGTCGGTACGAGATCGACGAGACCGCAGGTGGGACGCCATTCAATTATAAAAAGAGTAACGAGTTCACGCCCTACGCAGGTCTGATATACGAGATTGATAGTACGTATTCCGTCTATATCAGTTATACCGGCATATTTAACCCGCAAACATCGTTCCGAGACAGCAATGGCAATGTCCTCACGCCGACGGAAGGCAAGACGAAAGAGATTGGCGTCAAGGCTGAATACCTGGAGGGGCGATTGAATGCGTCTGTCGCATTGTTCGACACTGAACTGGACAATGCTGCACAACCGGATGGCAGTCTTCTTACGCCAGCCGGTGCGCAGGCTTACAAAGGGGTTGACGGCACCAAATCCCGCGGGATTGAGTTTGACATGCAAGGTGAAGTCGCTCGCGATTGGAACATCTACGCTGGCGTCGCCGCCTTCACTGCCAAGGATGGCAACGACGCCAGGCTGAACGCACAGGTACCGCGCACTACCGCTCAGATGTTCACTACGTACAAATTACCTGGCATGTTGGAAAAGTTGACTTTGGGCGGAGGCGTCAGATGGCAAAGCCGCTTCTTAAGCAGCAGTACGAGCACACGGGTAGCGGAACAAGATCCCTATGCGCTGACGTCACTGATGGCACGTTATGAGTTGTCAAGGAACATGGACCTATCAATCAATGTCAACAATGTGTTCGATAAAAAATATGCAACCCAGAAAGGCGATTTCGATACTGTCAGTTACGGAGCGCCGCGTAATGCCCTGATGACGTTGAACTATAAACTGTAGTTTGCGCGGCTAACCGAATCACTCCATCACCTTAAGCTCCGCGGCCTCGTCAAACTTCGACCGGGCCGCTTCAACCTCGGGCAATTTGTCGAGCGTCCATTTATGCAATTCGCGAAATGGCTGCTGCAGTGTTCGACCCAATGAGGTGATCTCATACTGCACTGCCACGGGCGAGAACGAAATGATCTGGCGCGAGACGAGACCATTGCGTTCCAGCCGCCGCAGGCACTGGGTAAGTGCCTTCTGGGTGACGCCCTCCAGGCGACGTTTGATGGCGTTAAAGCGATGCGGCCCGTCATCAAGCACTGCCAGAACCATCATTGACCACTTATCCGCGATCTGGTCGAACAACGCCCGGCTTGGGCACTCCGACGAAAAACACTGCGGCTTTAATTCCAGCATTGGAGTTTCCTCACGTATACCTAGGCGACTTTAAGTGCCTAATTGACATCAGGTTTACAAAATATACTTTATGGCCTCCGAAAACAAATGGAGTCCATCCGATGTCGATCCTCGATACCAGCATCTTATTCCGTCCTTTTTCCATCCGGTCGCTCGAACTGAAAAACCGCATTGTCATGGCGCCGATGACGCGTCTGTTCTCACCCGAGGGCATCCCGGGTGACGCGAGTACTGCCTATTACCGGCGGCGGGCAGAGGGAGGTGTCGGGTTGATTTTGTCGGAAGGCACCGTGATTGATCGCCCGGCATCGCGCAATGATGCCGGTATTCCTTTTTTTCACGGCGAAGCGGCGCTGGCTGGATGGAAGAACGTGATCGATGCCGTCCACACGGCTGGCGGGCGCATGGCTCCGCAGATCTGGCACACCGGCTCCACGCGTTACATCAACGACTGGGAGCCAGATGCACCCGTTGAAAGCCCGTCGGGCCTTGTTTCGCCAGGTGACCTGCGTGGCGTGGCGATGAGTGAAGAGGACATTGCCGACACGGTAGCCGCCTTCGCCAAGGCCGCAGCGGATGCCAAGCGACTGGGCTTCGATACCGTTGAGATCCACGGAGCCCATGGTTATCTGATCGATCAGTTTTTCTGGTCTGGTAGCAATCTGCGCACCGACCGCTACGGCGGCCCGACAATCAAGGAACGCTCGCGTTTTGCCAGTGAGGTCGTCTCTGCCGTTCGTCAGGCTGTTGGCCCTGAATTCCCGATCATCATGCGCGTCAGCCAGTGGAAGCAACAGGACTACGGGGTGCGCGTTGCTGAAACGCCGGCGGTGATGGAGGACTGGTTGTTGCCACTGGTCGAGGCCGGTGTCGACGTCCTGCACTGTTCGCAGCGCCGTTTCTGGGAACCTGAGTTTCCCGAAATTGACGGTGAGGACGGGCTGAACTGCGCGGGCTGGGCGAAGAAAGTCACTGGCGCCACCACCATCAGCGTCGGTTCGGTTGGGCTGGAGAATGATGTCACTAACGCCTTCGCCGGAAAGGGCTCAACCCCCGCGAGTCTGGATCGGCTCATTGAGCGTATGGAGCGCGGAGAGTTCGATCTGATTGCAGTAGGGCGTGTGTTGCTGAGTGACAAGGATTGGGTCGCCAAGGTGGAAAGAGGCGATTACGCGGATTTGATGGGCTTCAATCCGGCCTCTTTAGCTGAATTGGTTTGAATTGCGGTGTGGCCCGGGCATTTACGCGCAGGCCACACCTTCAATCTAATGAGAATGGATGCACAGCTTGAACTCAGTACCTCTCGATCATGTCGGCCGCCTGCTGGGTGGCCTGGCTGGTGCGGGTGGCCAGCTTGCGGACCTCGTCGGCGACCACTGCGAAACCCCTTCCGGCCTCACCGGCTCTGGCCGCTTCTATCGCCGCGTTCAAGGCCAGTAGATTGGTCTGTTTGGCGATGCTTTGGATGGCGGCGACTATCTGCGTCAGCTTGGCGAGGTTTTCCTGCATCGCTTGATGCTGACGTTCCTGAGTCTGACGCAACTGGCTTTCCTCGCGATGGGCGTGCACGTCTGTGATCGCCCCCACTGTACGCAAGGGCGTGCCGTCGTTGCTTCGCTGGGTCTGACCCCGGCCTCTGAACCAACGGTACTCGTCGTTGCGGTGCCTGAGGCGGTAGGTCACATCGAAGGGTGTTTGGCCGGAGCGGTCGGTGACATGTTCGACAAACGCTTGCACGGCCCGTTGGCTGTCTTCGGGATGCAGGCGAGACAACCAGCTTTCGAACACATTGGGAAATTCTTCGATGGTTTCGTAGCCGAGCAGGCGACGCATCTGTGACGAGAACCAGATGGCGTTATGTGGATTGGCTGGATCGCCTGCGATGATATTGATATCCCAGAGTGCATCCTGAATGCATTCGCGGGAAATCTCGAAGCGGGCCGAGAGCATCGCGAATTCTTCGTCTTGCAAGCGTTGTCTGTGGATGTCACGCAGCATCCCGACGCTGATCTGTGGCAGCCCCCGTTCGTCACGGAGCGTTTCGCCGACGATCCGGACCCAGCGGTATTCTCCCGAGTGGCTCGCGAGGCGCACCTCCACCCGGTAGGGCGCGTGCCCGCTGCGATCGGCCAGGTGACGAGCCAGGGCCTCGAGGTTGACCTGGCGGTCGTCAGGGTGAAGACAATCGTTCCAGGGGCCAAGATAGGCGGGGAGATCCGCTTGGGTGGGCAGGTTGCCGAACCATTGCAGTACTGCATCGCGGGCGGGCTGTAGGCTGCCATTGAACTGCAATTTCCAGAGCAAATCACCCGACCCGCAAGCCGCCAATTGCCAAAGTTGCGCTTGATCGTGCAACTGCGTTTCGTACTCACCCAGCTGAAGCTTGAGGCGTTGCAGTTCAGCATTAAGGTCGACCACGCTGGCCCGGAGCGCCGTGCGATCGGCGAGCAGGCGTTCGATGCCGGCCAGTACCCGTCGCAGTGACGAATCCTTCGCCGCTATCGATACTTCCTCGCCGTCGGGTTGTTCCAGTCGTTCGCCGAGCAGCTTCAATTCCTTGCGGGTGCTATTTCTGAAAAACATCAAATACCTCTAGTTTTACTCACGAGGTTTCGGGGCGGTTCTGGTTCTTGATGACCCGAGCATTCCGGTCTTCGAATGCTCGGGGACTGTCTGACCTGGACTGGAGTTTGTCGACTCAGGCGGACTGGTACAGACGGCGCTCGATCAGCGCGCTGCCACGCAGGCGATGTGTTGCCTTGGCACCGGCCAGCACGGCCAGGTCCAACAGCGGTTCGAGGGTGACGACGGTCATGTAGGCACTGCCGAAGGTCAGAATTGACAGGGCGTTTCCTGCGGTGAAGCCTTGTCCATAGAAGGCCCAGAAGGCAACCCAGGCGACGATGCCGGCCTGGAAGGCGGTCGACAGCCCCAGCGCTTGTCTATAGCTCAGTTCCACATACGGCGTGTTTGGCGCGATGATGCGTTTCGCCAGGGCGGCGACTGCGAACAGCGGTACCAGAAGGGTGGTGACGTTCATGCCGTATTGCGGCAGGTCGAATGGCGCGAAGAACAGACTCTGGATCAGCAGTCCCAGGGCTAGACCCGCTGTCGCAGGTGCGGCGCCGAGCAGCAGAAACAGCGTTGACCCCAGGATGAGATGCACTTCGGAGACGCCGACTGGATGGTGCGGTAGTAGCTCGAAGAAGCTGAATACCAGGGCCGTGGCAGTGACAGTGCGAGCCGCCAGCGAGAAGACCCCACGCTCGCCTATGGCTTGGGCCGCGAGTTTGAGGGTGTAGGCGCCGGCACCCGCGGCAGTGACATAGCTCAGCCAGAGTTTTCCAGCTTCCACCAGATTAGGTTCGATATGCATGACGATTGCCCCTTGGCCGCTTCGCGACCTCGAAAGTAAAAAACAGGACGACTCCGGGCTCAACTGGTGGCCCGGCTGATCGCTACCGGCTCGTGCCGCGGCAGGTGTTCGTGGCCGTTTCCATAGGCCGGTGGGCAACTCGCATTGAGCAGCGTCACCGGTTGTCCATGGGGGGTATTCAAGTAAGCTTGCTGCCATTGCTCGGTGCGCTGGGTGATGTCTTCCATACCCGTTAAACCGAGTGCGGTGACCATTCTTTCCATCGCTGTGATCCATTGCCGGTAGTAAGTGTCGTTGACGCTTTCTCCGGGTTGCGCCGGGCTAGCCTTGATCTCGTCGCTGAATACCTGCACCCAGTCCTTCCAGGGGAATAGACCGATTTGGTGCAGGTGTACCAGCAGGGAAAACGCCTGGACCTGCCAAGGTTTGTCGAACACCGGGCCCTCATCGTCGGAAGACAGGCCGGCTATTGGGGGGATGTGATGCAGGCTGGCGCTCATACGGCCTCCAGATAGTTGTCCCACAAATCAATGCAAACGCTGTCCGGTCGCGCCACTCCCCACAGTTCTGTCGCACTGAAGCGAACGGCATAGACCTGTTGGGGCTGCTCGCCTAGACCGTGGGCCATCGTGTCTGGGGTGGCAAACGCGCCGTGTGCAATCTCGATGGTCCCGACCTTGCCGCGCGCGTAGCGGGGCAGTCGGGTGTGGGTGGTTGGGTTGAGGTTCTTCGTCCGCACCCGGTCACCGACCCGGAAGCGGCCGTCGACGGGTTCCTTTGCCCGGGAAGAGGCGCCGCCGAGCACTACGGCCTCGACGATGTCCGGTGTTAAAACCGTGACGGGCTGTGCCGGTGGGGTTGGTTTGGCCGTACCCTGCAGTTCGCCAGTGCTGATCACGCCTTTTTCCAACAGCAGGTTCTCGAAGGCATGCAGCCAATGTTCGTAGTAACTGGACTGCAAGTATTCAGCCGGTTCCATGCGTTCAATGGCGTGTCGGAATTCGTCGACATTGAAGTGTCCGCCGACGAAGAGCGAGGCGAACAGCGGAAAGACCCTGCGCTCCCAGTCGTGATGGAAGATCGGTTCATTTTCCTCGGTAAGCACTGGGCCGAAACCGTGCATACCGCCTAAGTCGTGTACACCGTTCATGGGTTTTCTCCTTCTCAGGTTCAGGCTACTTGATCCGGATTCTTAGGCAGTCCGGTACCGATCATGGCGTCGCGCGTCACCAGCTCGACCAGTCGTTCCTCACTCCAGCCGTCAGTACCCGCCGGACGTTCCGGCAATACCAGGTAGCGCAACTCGGCACTGCTGTCCCAGACGCGAACTTCCTTGTCATTGGGAATGATCAAGCCGAATTCGGCCAGCACGCTGCGCGGATCGATGACGATCCGTGACCGATAGGGCGCGGATTTGTACCAGACGGGTGGCAGGCCCAGGGTCGGCCAGGGGTAGCAGGAGCACAGCGTGCAGACCGTCACGTTGTGCACGGTCGCAGTGTTCTCCACCACCACCATGTCTTCGCCCTGCACGCCGGAAAAACCCAGTTCGGCAATGGCCGCGGTGGCATCTTCCAGCAGCCGATGTTTGTAATCGGGATCGAACCAGGCCTTGGCGACCACCTGGGCGCCGTTGCGCGGGCCGACCTTGTGCTGGTAAGTGTCCACCAGCGCATCCATGGCGGTGGGGTCGACCAAGCCCTTTTCGATCAACAGGGATTCGAGTGCCTTGACACGCAAGGCGATGGCCTCGGGGGGCTCGGTGTGGTCGTGATCGTGATGATGTTCGTGGGTATGGCTCATGTCTTGGCTCCTCTGAAGTTGATACTCACTTTCAGTGCTACTTGCCGGTGTTCGTTCGCCAATGCGATGCGCAGGTCTACAACGTCCGCCAATCGACAGAAGCCTCGAATGCCGCTGCCGCTTGATAGAGGGTGCCTTCGGCATAATGTCTTCCGACAAGCATCAGCCCCACGGGCAGTCCGTCCACCAGGCCGCAAGGGATCGACAGGGCGGGGTGCCCCGTAATGTCTTGAGCGGCCGTATTACCAAGCATCTCCAACGCACGCGTGACGGTCTCGGTGATTGAAGAACCCGGTTCCGGGAGCGGCTGAGCGGTGATTGGCACTGTCGGCATGACGAGCAGGTCATAGGTGTCCAGTGCCTTGTCGTAGGCCGCCCGGGCAAAGCGCGCAATGTTCTGGGCCTTGGCGTAGTAGCGACCGTTGTAGCGCTCCAGACCGAACTGGCCGACGAACATGCAAAGCTTGAGTGACGGCGACAATGCGTTCGCCTGGTCGCGCCAACCGGCCTGTTTGTCCAGCAGGCCCACGTCGTACAGCCCCTTCCAGTTAAAACCCGCGCCATTGCCGTGCATCATTTGCATGGTCAGGCCTTCACAACCGATAGGGCTCCATAACGACCCCGCCAGGTTGTGTTCGGGGACCGATACCTCCTCGACCCGCGCGCCCAAAGCTTCGAGCCGGGCGATAGCGCTGCGGACCTTTTCTGCGATACGTGGATCCTGGTTGGCGAGTTGGAAGCCTTCCTGGAGAACCCCGATCCGGAGTTCGGTCACGCCTCGTTCCAGATAATCGCAATAGGCATCGACCTTGGGGGCGGTCTGGCGAGGGTCGAGCCCGTCGGCGCCGGCCATCACTTCGAGCATGAGCGCGTTATCGCGTACGTTGCTCGTCATGGGGCCGACATGGTCGAAGGTTGACTCGATCGCCATGACCCCGGTGTAAGGCACCAGACCCCAGGTCGGTTTCATTCCATAAATGCCGCACCATGCGGCAGGAATGCGGATGGAACCGCCTTGGTCGCCACCGATAGCCAGGTCGACCGCGCCCGTCGCCACAAGCGCCGCGCTGCCCGAAGACGAACCGCCCGTCGTGTAACCATGGCGAAAAGGGTTGTGCACAGGCGCGGGGTCCGAGGTATGGCTACCACCGGAGAGGCAGTAATGTTCGCAGGTGGCTTTGCCGAGGATGGTTGCTCCTGCGTCGAGCAGACGCGTCACCACGGTGGCATCAAACGACGGTACGAAACCCTCCAGTGGTGCGGCACCGTTCATCATCGGGACACCGGCCAGAGAAATATTGTCCTTGAGCGCGACCGTCTTGCCGGCAAGCTTGCCCGAACTGGCGCCCATCACCTCGGTTCTGTAGTACCAGGCGTTCAGCGGATTATCCGTGCTTGAAGGGCGGTAACCAGCACTGCGCTCGTAGCGCACTGGAGGGATGAAGTCTGGCAACTCATCGACCAGGTCGTAGGCATCGAAACTGGATTGCATAAGCGCCAGGTATTCGCTGGCTTGCTCGGGTGTCAGCTGTATGTGCAGGCGGCTGGCGAGATCCTGCACGTGTTCGAGAGTCGGGCGGATGATGGCCATGGGGTGTCCTGTTCCTGTGCCAACCCGTAGGGGCTGGCAATGTCTGTTCAAACGTCATCTCGGGGATGCCCGGGCACGGTGCGCACTCTTGGCGAGCCGTGCTCGGGGCTGGTATCAAGCTATCTCCACAGATTGAGCAGCGCTTGGCTGAGGAGGACAGTCGCTTGGTTGAGCGGGACTCGCTTGCCCCTTCACGGTCGCCCTCCATTGCTGTGGCTCAGGCTTATGCCGGGGTATCAGTCTTCGGATTCAGGCGTGGTCTGTTTCCGAGATGACTTCCCGGGTTTTGGCCAGACAACCCCAACGCTTCTCATGCCTTTGGCGGGGTCCATTTCCGGGTGCGCGAGCACGACGTCCCGATAGGAGGGGCTCCCGATCACCGCCGGTTTGAACTTGATGAGGAAGTCGTTGACCTCTTTGCGCAGATCCGGGGCCAGGCCGTAGTCGTCGTAGCATGCCTCGAGACAATCGAGCACCGCTTGCCAGTGCACCTCGGTCAGGCCCATCCCGCGATGCGCGGTGACCATGTCTCTACCCCGGTATTTGGCGCTTCCACCCCAGTGCTCGGAAAGGAAATCGACAAAATTGATGTGTTCCTTTTGGAACGTCGATTCCGACATATGGGCCCAGATGTGCCCGATGGCGGGGTGTCCCATTGTCTTTCTCAACACGGCGCCTGCGAACTGATAGATCGCGTCATAGCCGCCAAGACGGGTATAGAGGGAGGGTTGTTGTTCCATGGTGGATTGCTGGTCGGTCATTGTCTGGTTACTCCGTTTCGGGTGAGAGGCATCTCATTAGCCAACTGTCGCGCCGTTGGGCACACGCTTGGTTGATAAGGACAACGGGTGGTAGAGACGGGCGGGTCTAAAAAACCCTGACGTAACGCAGGTTCATGCGAAAGTCTTCTTTGGGGCCGTTCTCCACCGCAAGGTCGCGTCCAAGTTGCACTTGGAGTTGGTCCTTGGCGGTGAAAAACTTCCTGGCCGTGATACGGAAGTTGGTGGTTTCCATCCTGTCGTCCTGGTTGACACCATCGATCTGGTTTTCCCCGCCCCAACTGTGGCCGAAGCCGATAGCCAGCGCCGTGGTCTCGTCGGGCATGTAGCGCCCCATTAACTGAGCACCGTAGGAAACGTCCTGCTCCCGGCGGGCGGAGCTGGCGCCGAAGTCATTGTTGTCTGCGTACCAGATGGCGTCGCCGACGAGGTCGATGGCCCACTTCTGCGTGAAGTGCTTGACGTAAGCGGCCTGGAGATCAACCTTCCAACGGTTCTCGCCAATGTTGAGCGCGTCGTCTTTGTCATAGTCGCCAGTCGGCACGTACAAGTAGGCGGTCGCACCGAGGGTGTCGTTGGCGTCGTTGAGACGGTACTTGAGTGGCGCGGTGAGAATGAGGTCGCCGATGCCGCTGGCGTCGCCTAGACCAGAAGCGTCACCACCGCCCGAGACATGACCGAAAGGCAACAGGAATTGGGGCTCGATGGTCAGCCGCTCGCTCAACTGGTAGACGTGCAGCAGACGCAGAATGCCGATATCGGAAGTCAGGTTGAAATCGGAGCTGGTCTTGTGACCCTGGGCATAGGCACTGTCCGTGGTGGCGTGCTGGTAGTAGACCACGCCGATGGTCGCTCCGACGGGGAGCGGCTCGTAATCGCCAGGATCCACCTCAAGCGCGTGAGAAGAAAGGCTGGGGAGGAGGGCGGCAAGCGACAGGTAGCGGAACTGTTTCATGATCGACGATCCTTTTTTCGGGCAAAAAGAGCCCCGCAATCGCCAGTCAGGCAATGCGCAGGGCTAAAAGTGGAGTCAGCGATGAAGTCAGGTAGGCGACACTTGCGCGTCGCGCATCATCCCGGTCTGCGGGTGGCAGTTGATGTACTCGAACAGTTGCTGGCTACCGTCCGCTACCGAGACCTCGTGATACAGCCGCAGCTTCGAAAGGCCTCCGATTACTCGGAAGAACGTGGTGAAAATACGTAAATGAGTGGGGTGGGATTCTGCCCAGCGTTCCAGTTTGTCGAGGGATCGCCAGTGACCGATGTCATAGGCGATGTCGAGAAGATTGCCATCCAGGTCGACGTTGCGTACGAAGCGGTTGCTGTAGCAGCCCAGCGCCTGCCCCTCGTCACGCAGGAAGTTCATGCCGTCTTGCAGGGGCGGCAGCATCTCGTTGAAATAGAGCGCGCGCTCTTCCTCGCCGGCTTCGACCCAGTCTTGTCCGGAGCGGATCAGCGTCAGGTTGTCGTGGCCGCGCACCACGACCCTGCCGCCCTTGGCGGGGTCGCCTGAAATGACTTGCAGTTCGCTGGTCGGCTGCATCCAGTCGGTTTGTGAAATAGCAAAGCGGTCGCGCGCCGAGCCCCAGTAGCCGTGCTCCTCGATCTCGCCGCTGATGCCGTCCATGATCGCACCGACACCTGGCAAATCGTCCTGGAATGCATACAGCGTCTCGAACTGCTCGGCGCGCGGTGCGATGACTTCGCGGAAATACCCCAACCCCTCGTTCAGACGCGCATCGTCGCCCCACCAATCGGCCACAGGCGCTGAAAGTAGCCATCGGTGGTAGGCGGCGGGATCACGCCAATAGCCCACGGCGATGAAGTTCCCATACCCCTGATTATCCAGGTGGTAGGTCAGGTCGTGATTCCCTGGGCCATCGGCGAGGGCAAAGCTGGCGTCAATGTAGCGCATGGCTTGCAGGGCGGCGGCGCGTTGCTCGTCGCGAAATTGCACCCCGAGGTAAGCCATCACCACTTGCTTCACGTTTTCGTCGGCTCGCCCCACATACATCGGGAAGGGTGGCTGGTAATCGTCGTGAACACGACGGGACAACGTCCGGGGACATTTGAGATGTTTATCAATCGCAGATTCCATGGGGGGCTCCTTTATTTCCGTCTCAAACGGACGGTTCGCTGTTCTACATCCCAGTGGATGTTGTTGTTTTGCGGTGAGTACCGCGCCATCGGCGTTGCAGCATCAAGGTCCCGAGCTGCACCAGGTAAGTGGCAAACTCTTCGGGTGCCATGTCCCATCGCTGTAAAAACCAGGATGAATCGGACAGTCGCTGCTGTTCTCGTGGATGCATGAGACACCTCATCATTCGTGCTTGTAGGGGCACGGCGTGGAGTAGAAATTATCCAGGGGGGATGCAACGTGCTTGGCTCGAATGGACAACCGTTTGGTTAAAAAGGACAGGCAAAAAAGGCCGGCATATCAGCGCGCAGCAATGGTGCGGGGCTTGTGAATCAAGGGGGCGAGGTGCCCCGAGAAGTGGCATCAGGGTTATTGGAAGAATCGGCCCATGTAACGCGCAGGCACCTATCTTCCAAGGTGTCTGACAGCGGGAATGAGGCGATGGCGATGGCCTGCTAATTGCTTGGCTCGCCAAAACGTTACCCCGCTTTTTTTGTTGAATCGCCGCCGCGAGGTGAATGCAATGAGCCAGACCTGTCAGTATTCAACGCTTGCCGTTACGGCCCCCCTCCGGTTCGATTACTGGAAGGAAGTGGTTTGTCACCACTGCCTGGACGCAGACAGCAAACTGCTGGCGCAGAGCGATTTTGACGGGGCGCTGGAGGTGCATGGCATGGGCGAGTTGGACATCTGCACGTTGTCCGCCCCCTTGCATTATTGGGAGCGCTCCGCCCAACACCTGCGCAGTGATCCCAATGACGACTTGTGGTTGGGCTTTACCAGGAGCGGTTATGGCGAACTGGAGCAGGCTGACCGACGGACGAAACTGGTGGCGGACGATCTGTTTCTTTATGACGCATCCCAGCCGTTCAGATTCAGTTTCGGTGGTACTGATAACCACCTTGTCCGCATTCCGCGAAAACTGCTCAGTCAGCGCTTGCCCTCCATAGCGGACTGCACCGCTGTGGTTCTGGATGATCGTCGCCCGGGAGTGATTCCGTTACGCGAGATGTTACGTCAAGCCGCGAGTATGCCTTCAGGCTTCCATAACGAAGGAGTATCCAGTCGTTACTCCAGCACGTTGCTCGACCTTCTGGTGGTCAGCCTGGAACTCCAGGATTTAAAGCAGACTCATGACGAGTTGGATCTGCATGGCCGGATCATGAATTACATCCACCGGTATTTGACCGAGGCGGACCTGTCGCTCGAACGCATTGCTCAAGCCCACCATGTCTCCACGCGCACTGTGACGCGCGCTTTCGCCCGTCATCAGAAATCGCCGGTCGCAGAAATCTGGAAGGCACGATTGCTTGCCAGCCGCGACGCTATTGAGCGCGGTCAAGTCCGCAGTATTTCTCAGGCGGCGCTGGATTTCGGTTTCTCCGACTTCTCTCATTTCAGCCACGCTTTTCGCAAAGCCTTTGGCGTTGCCCCCCATACTCTCCTGCGACGAGAGTGAAAGAGGGGCTTTATCGCTCCTGAAGCGAAGCCTAACCATACAACCGCTGCTCAATCTCTTCGAGGGTGCTGCCGCGTGTCTCCGGTACCCATATCGCGACGAAGGTCAGGGACAGGAGTCCTGCTCCCACGAACACGAAGAAGGTTTGGCCGATCCCGATCATCGCAACCAAAGATGGAAAGAACATGCCGATCATCACGTTGGTCAACCAGAACGCTGCGATCGCCATACCCATGCATCCGCCGCGGATGCGCATGGGGAAAATTTCCGCCAGAAGCACCCAAAAAGCAGGCCCGATCAGCCCTTGCATGGAGGCCAGGAACATCGCCATGGCGCCGAGGATGAGCATGGCGCGAGTGACGGAAGGGTCGACAAAAACTGAAACCAGGCCAATCAACAGCAAAGACAATGTGGTGCCAGTGAAACCGAGCAACATCATTGGACGACGGCCTACGCGGTCGAGCAAAGCAATGCCCACGAAGGTTGCGCCAATCGAAATAATGCCGTTTACGACGTTGGCGATCAGTGCGCTACGTTGCTCCAGGCCTGCTTCTGTGAGGATCTGGGTGCCGAAGTACATGATTGAATTGACTCCGGTCAGCTGCGACGTAACAGCGATACCGATGCCAATCAAAAAGATTCGCCGCGCACCCTTTTGAGACAGGTCACGCCAGCCGCCTTTTTTGATGAATCGTTCGTTGCTGATCTGCTGGGTGATCGCCTCCATCTCAGCCTTGGCGTAGTACTCCTCCCGTACCAGTTTCAGCACCTCCAGGCCCTCTCTGAAGCGCCCTTTGGTGGCCAGCCAGCGCGGGCTTTCCGGCATGTAGAGCATTCCTAACCAGAGTGCCACTGCTGGCAGGGTTGCCAAGGCAAGCATCCATCGCCACACACCGTCGAGATCGCTGAACAAATTGCCCAGTGTGGCGTTGGTGGTGAAGGCCAGGAATTGCCCGGTGACGATCATCAACTCGTTGCGGGTAATGATGCGACCGCGGATGCTGGATGGGGCCATCTCCGAAAGATACGCCGGCACGACGACCGATGCGCCGCCCACCGCTAACCCCAGCGTGAAGCGGGCGGCCACCATGACGTTGAGGGTCGGCGCCAGCGCACAAGCCAACGCGCCAAGAAAAAACACTACGGCGAGGAAAAGAATGATACGGCGGCGACCCTTGAGGTCCGATAAGCGACCGCTGAACAGTGCCCCCATCATTGCGCCGATCAATAGGGCGCTGGCGACCAGACCTTCCGTAAAGGGTGTCAGGCCCAGGTCATCTTTCATGTAGAGCAAGGCGCCGTTGATGACGCCGGTGTCGAAGCCGAATAGCAAGCCGCCAAACGTGGCAATCCAAGTGATTTTTTGCAGGTAGCGCTGTGCCTGGTGCTTTTCAGGGCTTACATAGGCGGCTGAAGTGTCTGCCGTATTTCCGTAGGAATTAATTGTCATTGTGATATTCCTGACTGAAACTCATGGGGATACTCACTCGCCATCGCGGTGAGCGTTTCAATATGCAATTACATGGGTTTTTCTCGTGGTGCGATTCAGATGGGTTGGGGTTTGAAATCGCTGGTGGCAACCGGCATGACGCTCTGGAGCAGTCTTACGGACTTTTCCAAACCCTCGAGGCTGTTGAGTAAAACGTCCTCATGCTCGATCGATAGCCAGCCATCGTAGCCAGCCATCTTCAGGCGGTAACAGAACTGCCGCCACCATTGCTCACCGTGGCCGAATCCAAGTGTGATGTAGGACCAGCTTCGGGATGAGATATCCATCAATGAGCCATTTTCCAGGAGTGAATCCACGGCCTGGACTGGCGCATTAAGCAAAGTGTCTTTGGCGTGCACATGATAAATGGCGTCGCCCAGTGCCTCGGCGGCGACCAGCGGATCAGCGCCCATCCAGAACAGATGCGAGGGATCGAGGTTGGCGCCAATTACCGGTCCGATGGCATTGCGTAGCTTCAGCAGCGAACGGACGTTGTAGACGCACTGGTTACCGTGCAATTCCAAAGCGATGCGCTCCACACCATTTTCGCTGGCCAGATCAGCTATCTCGCTCCAGAAGGGCAGCAGGCGTTCTTCCCATTGATAGCGCAGCATTGCCTGGGTTTCGGGAGGCCATGAGGCAACCACCCAGTTCGGCATCCTGTCGCCGGCCTGACCTTCAGGTAAGCCAGACATGGTGCAGACGGTCTTGACTCCCAACTCACCGGCTACGCGTATCGTGTCCCTGAGGCACTGGCCTTGTGCAGGCTGCGTGGGGTGCAAAGGGTTGCCGTTGGCGTTCAGGGAAATGATCTCCAGATTGTGTTCCTGGAAGCTGCGTTTGAGGGCCTGGCGGTGGTCGGCGCTGGCGAGCATCTGGGCCAAGTCAAAGTGCGGCGCGGTGGACCATCCGCCAGTGTTGATCTCCAGGCCCGACACTCCCAGCCGTTCAGCCTGCTTGAGCATCTCCCGCAGGGGCAAGTTGCCGAGGCTATCGGTGACGAATCCCAGCTTCATGACGTAGCTCCTTCTCGCGACCGGTAGAGGGGCGGTGCTTCCAGCGTCGGCAACACGACCCGGCGACGCTGATTGAGTGCCTCGATGCCGGCTTGGGCGACAATGGCTGCGCAATAGCCGTCCCAGGCATTCGCGGCATGGACTGGGAACCGACCTGTGTTGATGAACGCCACGAATGCTTTGTTCTGCAGGCGGTAGGCGTCGGCGAAACGCGGCCGCCAATCGGCCGCGTACCTTTCAAAACCCTGAAGACAGGTGTTGAAACGAGCATGTACGGGTGTGTTCAGTTGCACGGAACCTCGCTCACCCACCAACTCGCCACGGACGTCGTACCCGTAATGGGCGTTGTTGTTGATTTCGATGTTCACCAGATGGCCTTCCCGGGTTTCCAGCACCATGAATACCGGGGCGCCGACGCCGTCCTCAGACGTGTGGGTGGGTTGGAACACTGAGATGGCAACGTATTCAGTGTCGAGTACGTGACGTGCCACATCGAACTCATGCGGCGCGGAGTTACTGATTGCCATTTGCCCGCTGAAGTTGGCGGGGGCTTCTACGTTGCGGTGGAAGTTGTGCATCATCACAGCCCGACCTATCACGCCGTCGCTCAAGGCACTTTTCATTTCCCTATACGAAGGGTCAAACCGGCGCATGAAGCCCAGTTGCACGAATTGGCGACCCCGAGAGGCCTCTTTGTCGATGACCGCCAGGCACTGGTCCGGGCTTTGCGACAGCGGCTTTTCACACAGTGCGGGTTTCCCTGCCTCGATGGCTGCCATGGTCAGGACTGCATGGGTTTCGTCCGGGCTGGCGATGATGATTGCATCGACATCGGATCTTGAAAGCGTGAACAGTGGATCAGTGGAAACGTCATCAGCGCCATAACGGTCAGCTATCAGCTTCGCTCGCTCTGGCGACGCATCACACACCACGTGCAAAGTGGCTCCCGGAAGGTCCTGGGCAATGATGCGGGCGTGATCCTCCCCCATAATCCCTGCGCCGATAACGGCGATTCGTATGCTCATATTCAACGACCTATCGATGGGCGAAAGTTATCAACGCAGCGTCGAACTCGCGTGCGTGTTGACTGGGAAAGGAGATGCATGTGGCCATAAGCGGCGTAGCCGTGGCGGTCGAAACCAACCGATGAGGCGAGTTATTCATGGGACTATCCTGGCGGTTTGTTGTGTTTGTTGTGCCTCGATTATTGGCACCGAACAAGCAATCATCAAGGCGCGCCATAGGCTATTTATGATGTGAAAAACCTCAAATTTGAAGGTGTAGTAGTGGTTTTCATTGCGCTTGAAAACAGCCATCAGTAATACGTATATGATGTAAATGACATCAAGAAAGAGGGCAGGCTATATGACCACGCAAACATCGGCGCGTTTATGGAAGGGGCCCACCGTTCAACAGGTCGCCAAGGTGGCCAGGGTCGGAGCAGCCACCGTCGACCGCGTGCTGAATAACCGCCCCGGCGTGCGAGAAAACACCCGTCTGAAAGTGCTGGCGGCCCTGGAAAAGCTAAAGAAGGACTTGGCTGATGGCATGGCAACGTTGCAGATCAAGCTCTTTTGCGATTCGGGCGAAACCTTCAATGCAACGTTGGCCGACGCCGAGGCATTGGTGAACGCTTCGACGCCAGGCGTCGTGGTGCATGGCTACTATGAACCGACCAACCAGGTCGATCCCGCCACGTTTGCTGATCAGGTTCAGGCGCAGGGGGCCTCGGCAGATGGGGTGATCGTGGTATCGCGCGAGCATCCGGCGATCAACCGAGCGATTCGCAAACTCTGCAGCCTGGGTATTCCAGTTGTGTGCCTGACCACCGACCTACCTAACTCCGGGCGTAGCGCCTATGTTGGCAATGATCAATATGCGGCAGGCAGTGTCGCCGGGTTACTGATCGGCAATGCGTTACCTAAAGAGCCCGCGAAAATCCTGCTGGTGACCAGTGTGCCGTTTCGCTGTCAGCAAGAGCGAGAGATGGGGTTTCGCAGGGTGCTCCGCTCCGAGTTTCCGTATCTGAAAATCGACGAACGAGTGATGTCCGACGATCGCCCTCAGACCACGACTGAACAATTGACGCGTTACTTTTCCAAACACGACTACCCGGCAGCCATCTACAACGTGGCCGGCGCCAATCGGGGCGTTGCTTGCGCAATAGATGCCATTGCGGCCGAGGATCGGCCTATTTTCGTTGGTCATGAGCTTACGGTTCATACGCGGGCGATGCTGGAGTCCGGCGTCATGGATTACGTTATCTCTCATGATTTCGTTGGCGAGACGGCCGCAGCGGTGCGCTGGATACGAGGAGCGATCGAGGGCGCGGCGAGCGCGCCACCCTCAACACAGATCTTGATTCACACTCGATATAACTGTGGTGCGTAAGGTCACGTAGGTTGGACCCAGAACCTCCCGCTTCAATTGGCCGCCGAGTCGGCTTACAACGAGGGCGCTCAGGTTGAGATATATAGGAGGCGCCTTACCTTCGCTATTCCTGGCCAGTTAAGCCGTTGGGCCAGGTCGCCGATCAGTCTTTAGGCAAGTGCAACTGCACTTCCATGGCGTCATGAAGGAGTCTGACGACCTCGATCACATCGTCGTTCGCCACACGATAGAACACGATATGGCGTGGGCTTTTGACCGTTCCATGGGTTTGTTTGGCCTGCTGGCGTGAATAGATGAGGTGATAGCTGCGAAGGCCCGGTGCAAGCTCATCGCGGTCTTGGCTGCCAACGCGATAAGGCGTGTCGGCAAGCGCTTGCAGCGCCGGGAGGATCAGCGCCTGGTAGCGCTGGCGTGCTTGATCGCCGAACTGCGCCTGGGAGAGCCTGAGGATGTCGACAATATCGGCGCGCGCCGCGTTGGAAATCCGATACTGCGGCATGCTCAGTGTTTCTCGCGCGCGGGGAGGGTTGCCTCCAGGCTCAAGCCCTCGAGATAGTGCTCCAGATCGCCTTCGTTCACTTGAGTAAAGCTCCCGTGTTCAAGATCCATGATGCCGATCGAGGTCGCCTGACGCAGTGCCTCAATTCTGGCGGCGTCTTCGGCGACGCGCTGCTCCAATAAACGCAAACCTTCTCGCATCACTTCGCTGGCATTCTGATAACGGCCGGACTGTACCAGGTCATGGATAACCTGTTCCTGATGAGGGGTGAGCACAACGTTTCGCGTGGCCATGACTAGCTCCAGCTCCATGTAAACAGGTACTTTTGATTTGTTGGCATATTATGCCATTTTCACTTTTGAGAATAGCTTGGGGCCGACATCCGGCGATCAGGTGGATGGCTGACTCGGCGCCAATCGGCAACGTTCAAAGTGATCCGCCCTTAATAAAGCAACCTGCTCATTGATTTGAAGATTGAGATGTCTGACTGTGCGTGGGAGGAGGCGCGCGATGTGTGCTTCTCGATCCGCCCTGAAATCGATCGGCATGTTCGATGCCCATCAATATTTGCGTTTAGAGGCATCAAGAGAGGTTCCAATGCCCTACGAGTTAGAAAATCGCCTGGTGATCGGCGTCGCTTCCAGCGCTGTGTTTGATTTGTTGGCATCGGACGCAGTGTTTCAGAGTCAGGGGGAGGAGGAATACCGCAAGTTTCAGCAAAAAAATCTTCACATCCCGCTCCCTAAGGGGATAGCGTTCCCCTTCATCAAGCGCTTACTGTCAGTGAATGACCTTAGCGTCGATCCTACGGATCCGCTCGTCGAGGTAATACTTCTTTCGCGCAATGATCCCGACACTGGGCTGCGCGTACTGAAGACTATCGAGCACTACGGGCTTGGGATGACAAGGGCGATTTTCATGCAGGGAAAATCTCCTTATGAATACATACCAGCACTGAATATCGCTTTATTTTTGTCGGGTGACAAAAAAGACGTGGAAGCGGCTATCAGGGCCGGGTACCCGGCTGGCCAGGTGCTCGATTCAAAATTTGAAGACGACGAGACTGATAAAACCCTACGCATCGCATTCGACTTTGACGGCGTGCTCGCCGGCGATGAGTCCGAAACAATCATGCAGGCCTCTGGATTGTCTGAGTTCCATGCGCACGAAGTGAAGAACGTCATGCAGCCCCATAACCCTGGGCCGCTGAAGGAATTCATGGTGCGGATATCCAAAATCCAGTCGGTCGAGGAGAAGCACAAAAAGCTCAATCCTAAATACGAAAACCGCATACGCGTCTCGATCGTCACAGCCCGCAATGCTCCGTCTCATGAGCGTGCGATGAATACACTCAAGAGTTGGGGGGTCATGGCCAATGACGCATTCTTCCTGGGTGGCATCGAGAAAGGAAAAATTTTAGGTGTATTGAAACCACACATCTTCTTCGATGACCAATCAGGGCACCTTAAATCGACTAGCGCAGTTGCTCCATCCGTGCACATTCCTTTCGGCATCACCAACCATGTCGCTACTGTGGATGCGCTAGAGCCTGAAGCGGATCAGGTCCAGCAGGTGGTGTAACATGGTGGCCTGAGCGCGTAGTACTACGGAAGTGAATGGAGCTCCGTGGTCGAGGACAAGGCAAAAATGATCAGATAAACAGCCTGCCAGACGAAACCTAAAGACTCTCAGGATCGCCAAAGAACATCTGAATCCGCGACCGCAACCAGCGCTCCCCAGGATCGTTGTCCTGGGACCCGCGCCAAGCCATGTGCAGCTCAAAGCTACGCACTGGAATCGGTGGGTCTTCGGCGCGTACGCCGCCGGCGGCGGTTAGCGCGTCGGCGGTGTAGTCGGGCACGGTGGCGATGATGTCGGTGCCCGACAGCAGCGTGCTCAGGCCATTGAATTGCGGTACGGCCAGCACCACATGACGCTTGCGGTCGAGTTTCGCCAGCTCTTCATCGATGAAGCCGCTCAAATCACCCGCGAAAGACACCAGGGCATGGGGGCGAGCACAGAATTCGTCCAGGGTCAGTCGTCCCGGCGCGGTGTCGGCCCGCAACACTTTGGGCAAGCTGCGTCGCAGGACCTTGCGCTTGGCGTTGGCCGGCAGGTCGTCGGTGTAGCTGACACCGATGGAGATTTCACCGGACGCCAGCAAACCAGGCATCAGAATGTAGTTGACCCGGCGCACCACCAGCACGATGCCGGGCGCCTCGGCCCGCAGGCGCTTGAGCAGCATCGGCAGCAGGGCGAATTCGGCGTCGTCCGACAGGCCAATGCGAAACACCGAGGTGCTGGTTGCCGGGTCGAATTCCGCCGCCCGGCTGACCGCCGTGGAAATCGAATCCAGGGCCGGGGAGAGCAGGGCGAAGATCTCGACCGCCCGGGCCGAAGGCTCCATGCTGCGACCGGTACGTACGAACAACGGGTCATCGAACAGGCTGCGCAGGCGCGACAGCGCGGCGCTGATGGCCGGTTGGCCTAGGAACAGTTTCTCGGCCGCGCGAGTCACACTGCGTTCATGCATCAATGTTTCGAACACGATCAACAGGTTCAGGTCGACACGCCGCAGGTCATTACGATTCATCTGGGGTCCTGGCAGATTCGGCAAGCTTGACGTGAGCGGCCATATGGGAACAATGGCCGGCATGAATCTTACGGGGAAAGACTGGTACTCTGCACCGGCTAATTGAGTTTTCTTAGGTTAAGTCCTACGCAATGGCTTGGTTTTTCTTGCTGCGGAATCAATGACAGGCATGTCGACTATTAATAGCCACTGATGGTCTTGGGTACAAAGCCCGGATAGAGTTCATGGCATTAGAGGTTACTTTGACGAGGTTTGCGATGTCCCGCACGATCCGTTTTCACAAGTTTGGTGGTGCCGAGGTGCTCAAATGCGAAGAGCATACGGCGGCTCTTCCTGCGCCAGGAGAAGTGCAGGTCCGTGTCGAAGCGATCGGCATCAGTTGGTACGACACCTTGTGGCGCCAGAACCTGGCGTCCTCCCAGGCGCGCCTGCCTTCGGGCCTGGGCCATGAAATGGCCGGCGTGGTCACGGCCGTCGGCGACGGCGTCGATGACTTGGCCGTGGGCGACAAGGTCGCCAGTTTTCCGGCCGAAAGCCCGAACGATTACCCGGTGTACGGTGAAGTCATCGTGCTACCGCGCACCGCCCTGACCCGTTATCCCGACGTGCTCAGCCCGATCGAAGCCGCTGTGCATTACACGCCGCTGCTGATCGCCTATTTCGCCTACATGGACCTGGCACGGGTCAAACCGGGGCAATTCGCCCTGGTCACCGATGCCAGCCATTGCGCCGGTCCTTCCTTCGTACAACTGGGCAAGGCCCTGGGTGTGCGGGTGATCGCGGCCACCAAGACGGCTGACGAGCGTGAGTACCTGTTGTCGCTGGGCGCCGAGAAGGTCATCGTTACCGAAGAGCAGGACTTGCTGATGCAAATCAACAAGCTCACCGACAACCGTGGCGTCGATGTGGTCTTCGACGGCCTCGGCGGGCCGCAGATGTCGCTGCTGGGTGACGTGTTGGCACCGCGTGGCAGCTTGGTGCTGTATGGCTTGCAGGGCGGCAACCAGACGCCGTTTCCAGCCTGCGCGGCGTTCCAGAAGAACATTCAGTTCTTTGTGCACTGCATCGGCAATTTCACCGGCAAGCCGGAACTGGGCATTCTCCAGGACCAGGTGGCCTTGCAGCGAGCACTGCGCGATATCAATCAACTGACCGCCGACCGTGTGCTGTTGCCACTCAAGACTCGGGTCTTCCCGTTCTCCGAGTTTGTCGAGGCTCACCGCTACATGGGCGAATGCCCTTGCCGTGAACGTGTTGCCCTTCAGGTCATCGACCCGGTCTGAACCCTGCCTTGCGCAAGAGTCATCGCCTGGGCTCTTGCGCTGCCTTCGTCCTGACACCTTCTTGTCCTTTCTGACGGCACCTCCTGCCTGGCGGTGCTGCGTTCTTACCTGGCCTTTCGCGCCTTGAATGGCCTGTCCCGGTTCGCTCAAGCCTGAAGCGGTCTGCCGACCAACATCTGAACTGGTTTTTGCCCTCAATCTGTATCTTCTAATCATTGTTTAAGTCTTGATAATTGAACGCTGATTTCCATATCAAGGAAGAAGTCGTGGTGCTGTATAACTTTTTCGAAGGTCTTCATCCTTCAAGATGCATTCAAGGGGCAATAAACGTTAATGGGTATGGGGCTATCTATCGACCCTGGGGAAAACAGGGCGGGGTAGAGAGCCAATTAAAGTTCGGCAAGTTCTTTATTTCTCGTACTCATTGTCTGTGGGACGTTGTCGGAATTCTCCTAGGACGTGCCGTTCGGTCGGTTAGGCCCCCTGATTTCAAGGCTTTCGGCGGGGGAGTGCTGGGGCGTGAGCCGACTCTCAGTATATGTATCAAATAATTACAACAAGCAATGCTCGAGCGTATTGCTAATACTCTTTGAGTGCTAGAACAATCATCTAGACCAACACGTCGTGCAGTCACGTTGGTGCGGGTGCGACGCCGATAGTTGAATTTCCAGGTAAATGGCTATGAGTGCAATTCATGAGCAGGCAATGACTCACGTGTATCAACAGATACTGCAACGACTGTCAGGTTTTTATTCCCGGGCAGAACGTACCGCGTTGCAGCTTTTGATCCAGCGTTTAATTGTCGCCGCCGGAGGCATCGAGCGGATTGGCGATTATCGCGTGTTGACGGTCCTGAACGGGAGCCGGGAAAGCTTTTATGTGCTGACCGCCTTGCGGGCCGCACAGCTGAGTATCGCGGGGCGGCATCCGGTGACCTTCGCCTTGCGTGTCGCCACGCCACGCTTGAGCGAAACCACCCAGGCGACGCTGGAAAACATCCACCGCTGCTACAGCGCGCTGTTTGTCTACGATGATCCCCGGGTCGAATTGCTGATGGCGGATAACCGCGAGGTGTTGCCGTTCAATCACCGGCAGCCCTTGTCGGTGGCAGGGCACGAAGCCAATCGCATGGACCTGCTGGTGCTGGGACACCTTCGTGCGGTCGACAGCCCCTTGGAGATTGGGGATGACGGCTACCTGGCGATGGCCGAATTCTATCGGCATATGGCTCGCTGGGAGTCGGGCGTGGATTCGTTGGTCAGCAGCGATACACCGCGCCAGCAAAAACAATTCATATCAGGCCTTCGCCGCGCGACTCGCAAGATCGGCCTGCAGACCGAGCACGCCTGCGGTTTCGACAACCTCTTTGCCCACCTCGACACCCTGGGTGGTGATATCTACCGGCATTTCTATGGGCCGGAGCGCCTCGATGCCTGGAGGCCCGAGGGTCACTTCGAGGCTTGCCGGCGAGTGGGCCACGTCGGCATCGACGACCTGATCGTCGTTCGTTCGGAGGGAACCAACTGGCCGCTCTTCAACGAGTTCCTGCGGGTGCAGACCGAGGGGCTTGTGCCATCGGCGCCTGAAAACGAATACATCAGCCCGCTGCTGTCGGCCCATCTGCACGGTCTGCAGGCCTGCTACCTGCATGGACGCAGCTATGAAACCGGCTATGGAGACTACGCGCAGCGAGCGATCATGATCATGCATCGCAAGCAACTGCCGGAACACGCCTGCGAACAGGCCCGGGCGCTGTTCGGCTCACCATCGTCGATTCCCGAGCGTCGTGCCTACGCCGCCCTTGAAGCGCAAAAGATCCTGGGGCTCAGCGAAACGCAACTGGTGTGCATGCTGTTCGCGCCCTTCGTGGGGCAGGGTGCGGGCCTGGAGCATTTCCTGCGTTGCTGCCATCCCGGCATGCTGGTGGCGATGCCGGACCTGCACAAGGCCATGCAGGGCGCGACCGTCGTCGATCAGGTTGCGCAGTGGATGGTCGAGGTCAGCGGCCTGCCCATCGACATCCTTGGCAAGCTGTACCGGGCGAGCGTCTCACTGCCGGAACAACCGGACATTGCCCCGGGCGCCGATCTGCAGCAGACCATTGACGGCATCGACACTGCAGAAGCCGGGTCGCCTGCCGATGGGCTGCATGAACGCTCGGCAAGGCATTGAGGAACGAGGTTTGACGCAATCATCTACCTCGTCCCCAGTCCTTGTACCCGGCGTTGCGACTGGGTCGGCGGCGACCCGCTGTCCTGGCCTGAGCCGATGAAAGGTTGCCGGGAGACAGGCTTCGCCTACCAGGCGGTTTATCGCTACCTGACCACGCTGATCAACGAGCTGGAGGTTGATGCGCGGGTTCGCCTGCCGTCGCTGCGGCAACTGGCCGAGCGTCTGAACGTATCGATATCGACCATTCAGTACGCGTATTCGCTGCTGGAAAAGGAAGGGCGGGTCTATTCGATCGCCAAGTCCGGTTACTACGCGCTGCCCGTGCCCAGCATGGCCACCCTGGACGGCGGTGACGATTTACTCGAGACCTTGTACGTCAATGCCCGACGACCAGGCATGCGGGTGCTCAGTGCGGACGAGCCGGCGTCGATGCAGCCATTGGACAGCCCGCTGTTGCTGCTCGAACGCGAACTGCTGCGCCAGTACCCACGCTCCTCGCAGACACCCTCGCAACCCTGGGGCGAGCTGGAGCTGCGCACCGCGCTGGCTGCCCGCTACACGTCTTCGCCGGCCCGTTGCTGGAATGCCGATGACGTCTACATTGGCGCTGACCTGCGTGGCGTGCTGGAGATCCTGATCGCGGTGCTGGCACTGCGCGGGTCCGCCGTGCTGATCGAATCGCCCTGCGATTGGGCAGTGTTGCGCCTGCTGCAGGCGGCGGAGGTCAACGTCATCGAGCTGCCACTGCTGACCAGCGGCGAGCTCAATGTCGAGCAACTGGAACAACTGCTGGTGAGCGAAACTGTGCGCCTGGTGGTGCTGTCGTCGGTCTTGAACATGCCGAGGGGCACGCTCGTTCCTGAAGAGAACCGTCGTGCCATCGCGCATCTGCTGGAGCGGCACGGAACTTGGGTGCTGGAGAACGACAGCCATACGGACCTGGCGTTCGAGGCGAGGGGGACGCCTTTTCGAGACTTGCTCGACCCGGACCGGCTGATTGTCTATTCGACGTTCGAGAAAACCATCGGGCCAGAGGCGCCGTATGGCTACGTGTTGTCGCGCCAGTTGACCTTGCACCTGCAGCGACATTTCCTGCTGCGCGCGTTTTGCTTGTCGCCGATTCGCCAGAAAGCCATCGCCCGGCTGTACAGCAACGGTCGGATTGACCAGCACTTGCTGGTGTTGCGGCGCCTGCTGCGCGAAAGCGCGGTTTCGACTACGCAAATGCTGCGCGAGCGGCTAGGGGATAGCCTGCAATGGGCAGAACCTCAAGGTGGTGCGACGATCTGGATGCAATCGACGCGACGGGTCGACTTGCGGCGGGTCTTCCATCGGCTGCTTGCCCAGCGAATCGTTATTGCGCCAGGGGAGTTGTTCAGCCTCCAGGGCCTGTATGCGCAACATATGCGCCTCACCCACGCCCTGAACGGGCCACAGGACATGGACGCTGCCCTCTGCGCGCTGGCCGATGCCTTGAGGCTCGAACAAGCGTAGTCGGCAGCAATGGATCGAACCCATCGCGCCATGGTCGAACTGTCAGTAAACTGCATCCCATTTACCGAGCCACTCCACTCAGAGGTTTTGCATGACAGTCAGTCCATTTGCGGGCAAGCCGGCACCGGCAGAGTTGTTGATCGATATCCCGCGACTGGTGACGGCCTACTACACCGGCCGACCCGATGCCTCGGTTGCGACCCAGCGCGTGGCTTTTGGCACTTCCGGGCACCGTGGCAGCTCCTTCGACCTGGGCTTCAACGAGTGGCACGTGTTGGCCATCAGCCAGGCGATCTGTCTGTACCGCGAAGCCCAGGGCATCAACGGGCCGCTGTTCGTCGGTATCGACACCCACGCGCTATCGACCCCGGCGGGTGCCAGCGCGCTGGAAGTATTCGCGGCCAATGGCGTCACCGTAATGATCGCCGAAGGCGATGAATACACCCCGACACCGGCGGTTTCCCACGCCATTCTCTGCTACAACCGTGGCCGCACCTCGGGCCTGGCGGACGGTATCGTCATCACGCCGTCCCACAACCCACCGCAAAGTGGCGGTTACAAGTACAACCCTACCAACGGTGGCCCGGCCGATACCCACATCACCAAATGGATCGAAGCCAAGGCCAACGAATTGCTGGCCAACCAGCTCGCCGGCGTCAAGCGCGTCAGCTACGAGCAGGCCCTGAAAGCCGATACCACCCACCGTCACGACTATGTAAACACCTACGTGGCAGACCTGATCAACGTCATCGATTTCGATGCCATCCGTACCGCCGGGTTGCGTCTGGGCGTCGATCCGTTGGGCGGCGCGGGCGTGCGCTACTGGCCGGCCATTGCCGAGCATTACCGCCTGGACCTGGAAGTGGTGAACACTCACGTGGATTCCACCTTCCGTTTCATGACCGTCGACTGGGACGGGCAGATCCGTATGGACCCGTCCTCCAGCCATGCGATGCAAGGGTTGATTGGCCTGAAGGAACGTTTCGACGTGGCCTTCGCCTGCGACCCGGACCATGACCGCCATGGCATCGTGACCCCATCCGGTGGCCTGTTGGCGCCGAACAACTACCTGGCGGTCTCCATCGACTACCTGTTCCAGAATCGCCCGCAATGGCGCGCCGATGCCGCCGTGGGCAAGACGGTGGTCAGCAGCGGCCTGATCGATCGCGTGGCCAAGCGCCTGGGGCGCCGCCTCTATGAAGTGCCGGTGGGCTTCAAGTGGTTTGCCGATGGCTTGTTCGATGGTTCCCTGGGCTTTGGGGGTGAAGAAAGTGCCGGTGCTTCGTTCCTGCGCAAGGATGGCGGCGTCTGGAGTACCGACAAGGACGGCCTGATCCCGGCGCTGCTGGCAGCTGAAATGACCGCGCGCACCGGTCGCGACCCGAGTCAGGCCTACCGCGCGTTGACTGACGAGCTGGGCGAACCATTCTCCGTACGCGTCGATGCCAAGGCCAGCCCCCAACAAAAGGCGCTGTTGAGCAAGCTGTCGCCCGATCAGGTGGCCTCCACCGAACTGGCCGGGGAGAAGATCCAGAATATCCTCAGTCATGCGCCGGGCAATGACCAGGCCATTGGCGGCCTGAAGGTCATGACCGAAAACGGCTGGTTTGCGGCACGCCCGTCCGGGACCGAGGATATCTACAAGATCTACGCCGAAAGCTTCCTTGGCGACGCGCACCTCAAGCAATTGGTGGCTGAGGCGCAAACGTTGGTGGATGGGGCTATCACCAGCAAGTGATACATCTGATGTGAGCTTTGTGGCGAGGGAGCTTGCTCCCGCTGGGCTGCGCAGCAGCCCCCCTCAAGCTCACTCAATCGACCTGATCCACCGCGTCGCCGGGTTCTAGGGCCGCTGCGCAACCGAGCGGGAGCAAGCTCCCTCGCCACAAGAGCGGCGGTGCTGCGATGCAGGGTTTAGGCGAGGTCAACGAGCACGATTTCGCTGTCTTCGATCGCGGTCACTCGCAATATCCGTTCATCTTCAATCGCAACACCGTCTCGAGCTTGTGCACGCAAGCCATTGATTTCTATCAATCCTGTGGCCGGCACAAGATAAGCTCGACGTGCGGCGTCCAGCCGATACTCCGCACTTTCCCCCGCCTTGAGATTGGCCGCTACCAGTCGTGCGTCGGCGCGAATGCGCAGGCTCTGGTCATCGCCGGCCTTGCCACTGGCCAATGTCACGAAGCCTTCGCGCGAGTCCTTGGGAAACGGCTTGGCCCCCCATGACGGTGCCAGGCCTTCTTCGTTGGGGATGATCCATATCTGGAAGATGCGGGTGGCCGTCGACTCCAGGTTGTATTCGCTATGGGCAATGCCGGTGCCGGCGCTCATGACCTGTACATCACCGGCCTGCGTACGGCCTTTGTTACCCAGATTGTCCTGATGGCTGATCGCGCCTTCGCGCACATAGGTGATGATTTCCATGTCCCGGTGCGGGTGTTGGGGAAAACCGCTGCCGGGGGCGATGACATCATCGTTCCAGACCCGCAAGTTGCCCCAGCTCATGCGCTGTGGGTCGTAATACTCGGCGAACGAAAAATGGTGGTGGGCATCCAACCAGCCGTGGTTGGCGGCGCCCAAGGTGGCGAAGGGTCTGAGTTCGAGCATGTTCGTATCCTTTTCGCTGGGAGCGAAAGCGATGGTTGATGGCGCTATTCTCGCGAAGGAAACCATCGACAAAAAGCGTAAAAAACGCGTCAAACCTATCGGATAACCAGATATGAATTCGCGAGCCAACTTTCACTTCATCGCCTAAACCCATGACTTAAAAGCTTTTTGGTGGAACCTGGCGGCAAATACAGACACCATAGCCGTCATGGTTCATGAACACCGGAGTCCCAGCGTGGCGCAACACACTCCCGATCTTCCCCCCGAGCTTTTATCCCTGGCCCAGATGCCGCTGTTCAAGCGCCTGGCCGCCCGATTCTTCGGCCATGGCCTGACACGCCTGCGAGCCCAACATCGTGCCTCCTGGTTGCATGGCCAGGCCGACGGTTTCCGCAGCGGTCATACCGCCGGTTTTGACTATGGATACAAGGAAGGCCGGGCCGAAGGGCTGGAGGAAGGCCGTCAGGTCCTGTTGATCCGTGATTCGCGCAGCACGGAGCATCCGGCACCGCAGGTCGACGATCTGCTGTTCGATGACTGGCGCCTGCCGCTGACCGCTGAGTTGAAGAAACGCATCAAGGCAGATGTCGCCCGATTGCTGCCGGTCCATGCACAACCGAGTGCCGTGCAATGGAAGATGATTTTCAGCGACACGCCCTCGACCTCGGTGGTCGCCGGGGCCGGGGCGGGCAAGTCCACCACCCTGGTGCTGCGCATTGTGCTGTTGTCCCATTACCTGGGTTTCGAATTGGACTCGATGACCGTGGTGACGTTTACCCGGGAATCGCGTAAGGATTTCATCCAGAAACTGATCGAAGTGTTTGCCCTGTGGGGACGTACCGTCAGCCTCAAGGAAGCTCGGGACTTGGTGCGGACATTCCATTCGCGAATCTTGCCCATGGTCCGCAGCTTGCCCGGGTTCGAACGGCTCCAGGCGTTCGAGACCCTGAGCCATCGCGCCGAAGCGGGTGACGATGATGCCCAGGGCAATCCTTTTGATTTGCGCATCAATGACGCCCAGCGCCAGCAACTCAACGCCTGTTATTACAACCTTTACCAGCGTGACCCGCGTTTCCGTGAGCTGATCCTGCCGTTGTCCCGCCATGCGCTGCAGCTCAAGGAGCTGGAGCGCGATCACCCGGATGTGCAAAAGCGGGTCGCCGTGACCGAGCTGGCAGCCCAGCGCGATGAAGAATTGTGCGATGCCGTCGAAGACCTGTGGTTGCGCGCGGGTGCCTGGCCGATCAAGGGAATCGAGCCGAAACGACAAACGTTCGAGATCAATGGGTCGACGTTCCACTGCCATGGTTACGCGCCTTCCCTGGATGCCTGGGTAATATTGGGGTTCGATCCACGGGAAGACGCCCGGCTCAGTCGTCCGGGCGCCAAGTTGAGCATCCGCGCGGAATGGGCGGTCAAGCGCACCCTGTTTCAAGCTTTCTGTCGTAAGCCACTGATATGGCTAGAAAGTTATGAGGCGTCAAAACGTGTGCTAGCGTCCATGGCCGGCGATGCCAGTGCCGGGCCTGGGTTTGATTACAAGGTCAAGGGCGAGCTGGGTTCAGCACCATTGCTGGACTGCTTTGTCGCGGCGGCAGGCTTTATCGAGAACCTGGGCCTGGACGTCCCGGATGCCGTGGGTCGGATGTCCTTTGCCCAGGATGACCCTGATCGGTATTTCTTCGAGGCGCTGAGTCGCTACTGGCGGGCATTCGAAGACCATCTGCTCGACCAATCGCCGCCGGTCATGACCTACAACCGCATGTTTGCGCTGTTCAGCGAACACTCGCCGGAAAACTTCAAATTGCTGGGGGATGCGTTGCTCAGGCCGCTTTCGCACCTGATGATCGACGAATTCCAGGACGTGTCGCCGCAGATCGTCTCCTGGCTGCGAGCCAGTCTTCGGGAAGTACGCAGCCGTGGTCCCGCGATGCACGTGGGGCGCGGCGCCCAGCGTTCTTCCTTGTTGTGTGTCGGGGATGATTGGCAATCGATCTATGGCTGGCGCGGCAGTTCACCGAGCTATTTCATGGCATTCAACCAGCAATTCCCGTCGCCGACGACGACCCGGGTCATGCTCACTGACAACTATCGCAGCCACCAACACATCATCGATGCGGCCGAGCATATTGTTCGCGCCGCTGCGGCTATCCCAGGCAAGAAGGCCAAGGCCAGTGGCGTGTCTCGCTCGCTGAGCCCGGTCAATGTGTTGGATCGAGACGATGAAGGGCTGGCGCGGCGACTGGATGAGCACTACCGCAAGGGTGATTCGATCTTGATGCTGTATCGAAAAAGCAGCGATAAGCTATTGATAGAAAAGTATATTAAGCCAACAGTTAATGTGGATTCTAGCTTGCCGTGGGAGGCGAGGCGGCTCAGGCAGATGACTTACCACAGTGCCAAAGGGCTCCAGGCCGATGCGGTGTTCCTGCTGGGCGACTGCCAGCACCTGAGCAGTTCACCCTACAAGAACCAGGTCTACCGAATGGCCGGGCTAGGCAAGGACGGTGATACCGAACCTTACGACTCGGCGCAAAAGGACGAAATCCTGCGCCTGGCATATGTGGGCATCACGCGTGCGGTGCAGCACTGTTACTGGTACGTCGATAGCCAGGACGGCCAGGCGGCCAAGGGGCCCAAGGCTTCGGATCGTATTGCCGGGGACAAGCCCTTTTTTGCTGACCATCGCCGGAGTGTGGCTAATGGCCGGCAAAAAGCCTGAAACATGATGGCACCTTTGGATAAATGATCTACACCTATGGCAAGGGATTGCATTGCCAAGGTCGGCATGCGGTTGATCGATCGATCACCGCGTTAAATCTTCGCCACACTCCCTCGATATCGTTCCCATCCGGCTGCCAGAGCCAGGCCTGACTGTGCCCGCTTGGCGGGCGCCAAGGAGGTGCGTCACATCGCTGAGCGTGGACCGTGAGCAGGTCTGGCATCGTGCCAACGCCTGATAACAGAAGGAGGCCCTGCGCATCGCTCAACCCTTCGATGGGACGGCAGGCGTCTCCCGATAAGGAGATATCGATGAAGCATTTCCAAGGAAAGATCGCTGCACTACTGGCCCTGACCGGCACGTTGTCCATGGCTGGCGCCCAGGCCGGGACGTTCCCTGATTACGGCTTCGCGCCACCCAAAAGTTCGTATCCCTCCGCATTTTTCCGGCTCAGTCAGGACTACCCCACCGTGGCGCCGGGCCCGACTTCGATGCCGTCGTTTTTCAAGCACCTGCCCGTCAATTTCAGCAATGATTTTGAAAGCTGGCGCGCCTATATGAACGAGGTAAAGAACTACTGCCTGGAGGGCAATACGGAGGTCGGCTGGAACGTGCAGAAAAACAAGGTTCGTCAGTGGTATCACATGCCTTGGCAACACTATGGCCCCAACGGTCGTGAAGCTATTCACGGGCTGACCAAAGAGGCGCCGATCCAGCCCAAACAGTTGGCGAGTACCCAAACCGTGAATGGCCAGACCTATGCGGTCGGCATCTATAACGATATAGGGGCGTACACCATCGGCCAGGTTTGGAAGGATCCGCAGAACCCTGACCCGAGCTACACCTCGCAACCAAAGGGATTTCCCAATGGCACAGTGGTGTGCAAGGCGTTGTTCGCAGACATCGATATCAGTACGGTGCCCTCGCTGGTCAATCCGGTACTTTGGAGTGCCTACACCACCAAGGACTTCTACTCAACCAAACGCGCCATCACCAAAGTCGCGTTGATTCAGATGGACATCGCCGTCCGGGACACGCGCGTCAAAGATACCGGCTGGTTGTTCGGCACCTTTCAGTACAACGGTGCGATGACCGGTAAATCGGGCTGGGACAACCTGGTGCCGGTGGGAATCATGTGGGGGAACGATCCGAAGGAGAACGGCAACGCGTTCACCAACCCGACGCCGACTGAAACCAAGATCAACCCGGCGCTGAAGCAGACCGCGATCAATGCCAACACCAAGGAGCTGCCACCGACCCACCTGGGCTGGAACGGCCGCCTCAACGGCCCCGTGGACAATCCTCAGGCCTCTTGCCTGAGTTGCCATATGACCGCCGAGTACCAGCAACTGGCGCCAATGAATCCGACCTTCCAAGCCAATCCGCCACCGGTGGGAGGCGAGGAATGGATGAAATGGTTCCAGAACATCCCGGCTGGACAGCCGTTTTCGCCGGGCACCCGCAGCACGGACTACAGCCTGCAATTGTCCGGCGCCCTGGCGAACTTCTATGAATGGAAATGCAACCACAGCGGAATCTATGCCGACGGCAAGAATGCTTGCGCCAAAGTCCAGCCCCTTAACCTGATGAAGGCGAGCAATGCGCCTGAACAAGAGGTGTTTAAAGTACAGCGCAGCCCTGAACTGGAAGAGCTCAAGTAGCGTGCCCCCGGCCTCGGACAAGCGCCGAGGCCGAACTTCCTGTGGAAGCGAGCGTGCTCGCGAAGAGGCCGGCACATCCAGCCTCGGTGTGACTGACCCGGCGTCATCGCGAGCAAGCCCGCTCCCACCGGGCCATGCGTTCGCTCAAACCAGGCGGCACCTAAGCCATCGGCGGCAACCGCCGCTTGACGGGCGTCTTCTTGACGATGGCCGTATTGGTCTCGGCGTGGACATTGAGTTTGTCCAGCAACGTATCCAGCTGTTCCATCGAGCGCACGTGCAGGCGGGCGATGAAGCAGTCGTCGCCGGTCACCTTGTCGCATTCGGTGAATTCAGCGATGGCCTGGATCTGCCGCTCCACTTCCTGCAACTGCCCCGGTAGCGGGCGGATACGCACGATGGCCTGGAGTTGATAGCCGAAGCACTTGGGGTCCACTTCGACGGTGTAGCCCCTGAGCACACCACGTTCTTCGAGCCGGCGAAGGCGCTCGGCGACACTGGGGGAGGACAGGCCGCTGAGGTTTGCCAGGGCCTTGAGGGAGCGTCGGGAATCTTCCATCAGGGCACTGATGAGGATCTGGTCAATATCGTCAGTCATTTCAACTCCATTAGGCGAATGTGTGAAGTTGCCTTGATAAAAAAGGTCGAATCGCAGTTTAGCCTTTTTCAAACCATGGAGAAGCCTCCCGACGGCTCGGCATACTGTGCCCACTTGCTGAAGGAGCCTGAAGATGGACAAGACCTTACGCCGCGGTTCGCTGGAAATGACTGCCGCCATGCTGATCTCCGGAACCATTGGTTGGTTCGTGCTGGTTTCCGGCCTGCCGGTGCTGGATGTGGTGTTCTGGCGCTGCGTGTTCGGCGCCGTGACCTTGCTGCTGATCTGCGCCGGTTTCGGCTTTTTGCGCCCCGGCATCCTCACCCGTACCACTTTCCTGCTGGCGGTACTCAGCGGTGTGGCGATCGTCGGCAACTGGGTATTGTTGTTTGCCTCCTATTCCCGCGCCTCGATTGCCATCGGCACGGCGGTGTACAACGTCCAGCCGTTCATGTTGGTGGGGTTGGCGGCGCTGTTTCTGGGGGAAAAAATCACCGCGCAGAAACTGTTCTGGTTGGCGGTGTCGTTTCTCGGAATGCTGGCCATCGTCAGTGCCCATGGCGAGCAAGGGCAGGGTGGCGATGATTATCTGCTGGGCATTGCCTTGGCGCTGGGGGCTGCGTTGCTGTACGCCATCGCGGCGTTGATCATCAAGCGCCTGACCGGCACGCCGCCGCATCTGATCGCGCTGATCCAGGTTGGCACCGGCGTGTTGCTGTTGGCGCCCTGGGCGAACTTCTCGGCGTTGCCGCAGCAAACCGAAGCCTGGGCCAGCCTGCTGACCCTGGGCATGGTGCACACTGGCGTGATGTATGTGTTGCTGTACAGCGCCATACAACGCTTGCCGACCGCTTTGACCGGTGCGCTGTCGTTCATCTACCCGATCGCAGCGATCTTCGTCGACTGGTTCGCCTTTGGCCATCGCCTGGAGCCGCTGCAATGGTTGGGCGTGGCGGCGATCCTGCTGGCGGCTGCCGGCATGCAACAGGGCTGGGGCATCAAGTCGCGGCGCCCAGTCCTGTCGTAGCCCACCGTTCGGGCGTGGATCAGAAGATGTAGTCAGTGGTCAGGAAGTTGGAATCGCGCTCACGGATGATGTCGCTGATCAACGCCTTGTTGCTCTCCTGGAACTTGGTTGCCACCAGCGTGCGGATGGAAAAGGTGCGCAGTGCATCGTGGACCGACAAGGTGCCCTCGGCCGAATTCTTCCGGCCATTGAACGGGAACGTGTCCGGGCCACGTTGGCACTGGGCGTTGATGTTGATGCGTCCGACCTGGTTGGCGAAGGTGTCCACCAGCTTGCCGACTTGTGCCGGGTTGGTGCCGAAAATGCTGAGCTGCTGGCCGAAGTCGGACTCCAGTACGTAATCGATGACGGTATTGAGGTCGCGGTACGGCACGATGGGCACGACCGGACCGAACTGTTCCTCGTGGTAGACCCGCATCGCTGTGTTCACTGGGTACAGCACCGCGGGGTAGAAAAACGAGCTTCGCGATTCGCCGCCATGGGCATTCTTCACTTCTGCACCTTTGGCGAGTGCATCGGCGACCAGCGAATGCAAGTAATCGACTTTGCTCGCTTCGGGCAGCGGCGTCAGCGCCACACCGTCCTCCCAGGGCATGCCAGGTTTCAGGGTGGCGAGCCTGGCGTTGAACTTCTCGATGAACGCCGGCGCCACATCCTCATGGACAAACAGAATTTTCAGCGCTGTGCAGCGCTGGCCGTTGAATGACAGCGAGCCGGTCAGCGCCTCGTTGACCGCGTTGTCCAGGTCGACGTCCGGCAGCACCAGGCCAGGGTTCTTCGCATCCAGCCCCAGGGCGGCGCGCAAGCGGTGTGGCCGTGGATGGAGCTTCTTCAGGTCACTGGCCGCTTTGTTGGTGCCGATAAAGGCGAAGATGTCGATCTTGCCGCTGGCCATCAGCGCGCTGACCGTTTCGCGGCCGCTGCCGTAGATCACGTTGATCACGCCCGCCGGGAAGCTGTCGCGGAAAGCTTCCAGCAACGGCCGCACCAGCAGGACGCCGAGCTTGGCCGGCTTGAACACCACGGTGTTGCCCATGATCAAGGCCGGGATCAGCGTGGTGAAGGTTTCGTTCAGCGGGTAGTTATAGGGGCCCATGCACAAGGCCACGCCCAGGGGCACGCGTCGGATCTGCCCGAGGGTGTCCTGTTCCAGCTCGAAGCGGCTGGAGCGCCGGTCCAACTCCTTGAGGGCGTTGATGGTGTCGACGATGTAGTCGCAGGTGCGGTCGAACTCCTTCTGGGAGTCCTTGAGGTTCTTGCCGATTTCCCACATCAGCAACTTGACCACGGCCTCGCGTTGCTCGCGCATGCGTGCCAGGAAGGTTTCCACATGGCGGATGCGCTCGGCAACACGCATCGTCGGCCACTGGCCCTGGCCGCGATCGTAAGCCCGCACGGCAGCGTCCAGGGCGGTGAGGGCGGTCTCGGCATCCAGCAGCGGCGTGCTGCCGAGAATCACTTGTTCATCACCCAGCTCACCCGTCAGGTAAACGGGGCTGCGGACGACGGCCAGTGGCCCTTGCCAGGTTTCCAGGACGCCGTCGACCAGGTATTCACGCTGTTCGATCCGGCCTTCGAGGCGGTAGGCCGGCGGGATGTCGGTGGCGCTGGGAAAAAGGTTGGCGAGGAAGGGGACGGTGGTCATGTCGTTACTCCATCAATGAAATGAGCCAGGGCAGACGGCTTGCAGGTATAAATCGCTTTTAGCGTTATACGCCTTAATGGAGGTGTTTTTTAAGTGGCGGCAGTTTGCTTGTGCCGGACTTATGCAGGAGCCGCCTCGCTTCGCTCGACAGCTCCCACAGGCCCAGCCTTGGAAAACGGTGGGCGTTATCTACGACTCACCAGCGCATCCGCACGCCCATGCTGGTAATGATGCCATTGAGGTCGTTGTCGTCGACGTCACTGCTGTAATCGGCACTGACATACAGGCTGACCGCCGGCGTGACCCGGGCGACCAGGCCCAGGCCGACTTCGACGGTGGAGGATTTTCGGCTGCTGCTGATCTTGTCGACCTTGTCCAGGGACACCGTGCTGGCGTTCTGGACGGTGTGCCACAGGTTGGTTCGCAGGTAAGGCTCCACACCGAGGCCGTTGACCTGGTAGTTACCCTTGAGGCGTGCACCAACGCGGCCGCTCCAACTGCTCAGTTCATCGCCGGTGCCGCTCTCGGCATTCGGCGTATCGAGGGTGATGCGCTGGTTGATCAGTTGCGCCTGGGGTTCGACCACCCAGTGGGTGCTGATGCCAATAGGGAAGCCACCTTCGACCGACAGCGTCACCGCATGGCCTTCGGTGGCCTGGCGCTGGCCTTGTTCGGTGCGGCTGTAGCCATTGATCCGGCCGCCGCTGGCGCTCAGGTCGACGTGCCAGCCCGCGGGGCCGGTCAGGCTCCAGTAGGCGCCGAGGCTCGAACCTTTCAGGTTGACGGCATCTTTGTCCGGGTCGGCCAGCGCGGGCATCACCAGCAGGCCGCCGCCGGTTGAAGTGATCTGCTGTTGCCCACTGATCAGTCCCATGCGCTGGGTATGACCGTCGCCGTTTCGCACTGTGAACAGGGCGGGGCTTTTGCCGGAAGCAGGCTCACTTCCAACCAGTGCGGTATCGAGGTGGGTGGATGATGTTCGGTCGTACCAGGGCTGCACGGTCTCCTCGGCAGGCCAGGCCTGGACCTCCATGGATGAAAGCAGCAGCAACGATGTCGAGACGGTATGGAAAGTGGTGGTGAGCGCTTGTGGACGGAGGGAAGTTTTCATGGGGGCCTGCCTTGCAATCGCATGCGTTTCTCGCTTTTTGGCGTCTCTCCTACCCCGAATGAGGGGCGACCGAATGGATTGAGGCAAGCCTCTGGCGGCCCGTGTTGGCGGGTTCCAGAGGCCTGCCCCTGACTGTATTTCCGGGGGTAGTACGGTGTAGTCAAGAAGACCGATGGCGGCGCGTCAAGAAAATGAACGATGAATGGCAAGATGAAATCAGCGCTAATAAAGCGCTGATTTCAATTGGTTATTGTGGTGGGTATTCGGGCGTCAAACCTCTGTCGTAGACCCTGCCTACCAACTGATCCGAAAACCGACGTTGCCCATGACACTGTGTTGCTGGTTGCTGTCGAGGTTTTGGCTATAGTTCGCGCCAGCGTACATGGCGACGCTGGGCGCCAGGCTCACGGTGACGCCAATCCCGAGGTCGCCGGTGGAGGCGCGCTGTTGGGTCTCGACCCGTTCGGTGTCGTCGAATATCACTGAGTCGGTGCCGGAAAACGTATGCCAGAGGTTGGCGCGCAGGTACGGTTCCACGGGCATGCCGCTGACCTGGTAGCGGCCCTTGAGGCGCGCACCGAGGCGGCCGGTCCAGGCACCGTCGGAGTCGAATTCGACCTTGGAGACCCCATCGTTTTGCGTATCCAGGGAGACCTTTTGGTAGATGATCTGGGCCTGGGGTTCAAAGTCCCAGTCAGCGGTCACCTTGAAGGGGTAGCCGGTCTCCGCCGAAGCGGTCAAGGCGTGCCCGCGATTGTCGATTTTCAGGCCGCGCTCGGAACGGTTGTCGCCGTTCAATCGCGTGCCCATCACCACGGTGTCGACGTAGCCGCCGCTGGGGTCGGTGAGCGTCCAGTAGAGCCCATAGCTGTCGCCGTCGAGTTCTATCTTGCCGGCGTGTCGGCCTTCGAAACCCAGGTTGAAGCCTTTGACATTGCCGTTCAATTCCGTGTGCCCGACGAAGAAGCCAATGCGCTGGGTCTGGCCGCCGGACAGAAGCGAACTGTATAGGTCGTTGCCCACCTGGAACCCTTTGATCGACCCATCGAACTGCGGCGTCACCGTACCGGCCCAGGTTTTATCCAGGTCTACGCCATAGACCCGACCCCAACCCGCGCCGAACGCGCCGGTTTCCGTGAGCAGGCGCTGGTCACCCTGGCGGTCATGGAACGTACCGAGGGCCATCAAGGTCAATTGCGCCGCCGCTGGAGGCAGCACCGACCAAGTCGGCACTTCCGGGCGATACAACGGGATGGGGGCCGCGCCGGGCACTGCGGTTGGCAAGGGCGGTAGCGTCGGGACGGGGGGCGCGCCCGGCGCGGGGGGCGCCGTCGGTATGGGCGCCGCTACCGGTCCGGCGACCACGGTGGAGCGCAGGTACCAGTTGTTTTGATTACCCGTCACGCCGCCTTTGAACAGGCGGTAATCGAACGCGCCGGCCGAGACGGACTGCGCCAGAGAAAAGGCATCGATGTTACTGACCGCGCCTCCCTGGGCCTGGACCACTTCGATGCCATCCTGAGTCGTCAGTGCGCCCGTGCCGCCCAGGTTCGTGACTGTGATGGCGGTATTGCCGGTGAGCGTCCCGCCATTGACCACCAGCTTGTCGCTGGCGGAGCCATCGGCGCCAATTGCCGTTTGCACGTGCAACTGGCCGTTGTCGCCGACGTAGTTACCCTGGACGGTGAGGGTATCGATGGCGCGGGTGTTGCCCTGGGTAAGGTCTATCGTGCCGGCATTGTTGAGCGTCGCCAGTTGACCGGCAGTAAAAGGGGCGACAACGCCTTGGGTCGCCGTCAGCGTGCTGCCGCTCTCGATGTTGAGCGTCCCTGTGCCGGTGGCGCTGTCACCCAACGTCAGCGTGTCATCAAGGTCCAGTTGCGAGCCTTGGGTGAGGCTGACCGTTTCCCAATTGAGGTAACGGGCGCCGGTGCTGGAGGTGCTGCCTTCAAAGGTCAGGACGTCTTGGCCCAATCCGCCATTCACGCTGGGGGTGATGCTCAGCCCGGTTTCATCGAGGTTGCTCAACAGCGCCGTGTCGCTGCCGTCACCCATCAGGATGGCCGAGTGAATGAGGCCACCGCTCCACTGCAACTGGTCATCGCCGGCACTGGCCCGGACCTCGCCGAGGATTTCGCCGCCGCTGACGGTAATGCTGTCGTTGCCGCCGCTGACGCTGACATTGCCGCCGATTCGTCCGGCGGAGAGGATGATGGTGTCCTGGCCGAAACCGGTCACCAGGTTGCCAATGATCTGCCCGCCTGACATATCGAAAACGTTGTCATCGAGCTTCATGTCGACCCGGCCGATCGTGCCGCCGGTCATCTGCGCAACGTCGCCGTCTTCGAACGCGTCGACGATGGTGCCGCCGGTCATCAAGAACGTATCGAGACCGTCACCTTGTGCCAGGGACAGGATCCTGCCGCCATTCATGATGAAGTCGTCCACGCCGGAGCCTTGCTGGACATCACCGTCAATCAAGCCGTTGGCATTGATCACGATGCGGTCGACGCCGGCACCGAATGTGACGTCGCCGCTAATGACACCACTGCCGTTGGCGGGCATGGTCAGGCTGTTGTTACCCGAAAGGTCCGTCAGCCCGGGGCTGGTGCCGCTGTCGCAGACATAAGCGTCATCGCCTGCGGTTGGCGTCAGCGTGCAAGCGGCCATGGCGGCCGGGACGGGTAACAGGAAGGGGGCTGATATCCACACAGCGTTGAACAACCGATTGAATCCTCTATCGTGCCGAATCATGTGCTATCCCTCTGCATCGGCATCTCGTAAATGCCGGTTTCAGCATCGGTTGCACAACAGATGGCACACAGGGCCTGGCAACGCTCGCTGTATGGGATGGCACCCTAGCAATGAAAAACCAGCGTCGCTACTGTCAGAACTTACAGGTCCGCGGGCAGGAAGAGCAGAAAAGGCCCGCTCTACAAATTAATCTCGTTCACTTAAGGCCATCGACAAACCCGTGGCGAGGGAGCTTGCTCCCGCTGGGCTGCGAAGCGGCCCCTAAACCTGCCAAATGCGCAGCATCAGACACACCGCACCCGCCGGTTTACGACTGCTTCGCAGCCAAGCGGGAGCAAGCTCCCTCGCCACAGGTCCATCATTTTCTTAAGTGAACAGCATTACGCTCTACAAATGCACTTCCACCGAAAGCGGCAGGTGATCGCTCAGGTGCGTCCACGGTTTGTTGCCCAGGATTTGCGGGGCATGGCTGCTGGCGTTGCGCAGATAAATACGGTCCAGGCGCAACAGCGGGAAGCGGGCTGGATAGGTCCTGGCGGGGCGACCATGGTGGTGCTCGAAGGCTTCATGTAGATAGCCACGGCGGGCGAGGGCGAGGTTGCCACGCAGCTGCCAGTCATTGAAGTCGCCGGCAATGATCACCGGGGCGTCCTCGGGCAGCGAATCGAGCAGTTGGCAGAGCAGTTTGAGCTGCAATTGGCGATGGCTTTCCAGAAGACTCAAGTGCACGCAGATCCCGTGGACAGCGGCGTGCCCGGGCACATCCAGCACACAGTGCAACAACCCGCGCCGCTCCGGGCCGGTGATGGACACATCGAGATTGCGAAACTGGCGGATCGGGTATTTGGAGAGCAGGGCGTTGCCATGGTGGCCATCGGGGTAGACGGCATTGCGGCCGTAGGCGAAGTCGCTCCACATGCTGTCGGCGAGGAATTCGTACTGGGATGTCTGGGGCCAGTTGTCGTAGCGTGACGCGTGTCGGTCATGTTCGCCCAGCACCTCTTGCAGGAACACCAGGTCGGCGCCGGTACTGCGCACCGCTTCGCGCAATTCGGGGAGGATGAAGCGACGGTTGAGGGCGGTGAAACCCTTGTGGGTATTGACCGTCAGGATCCGCAGCCGATGAACCGCCGCAGGCAGCTCCGATGGCATTGGTTCGACGGCCCGCCAATCGGGATCTTGAGTCACGTTCCCTCCTGAATCAGACGTACCTGTTCATGCGACTGACCCAAGGCGTCGGCAGTTCCGGATTTTTCGTGTCCTTGCCGTGCCGAGCGCTATCGCGAGCTTGCTCGCGAAAGCGGTGTATCCGAACCACCACCATCACGAACAAGCCCAGTTCCTACAGGCAGGTGTTCAGATGAAGACAATCTCATACGGCATACCCATCCGATCCAGGATAACCCGGGGCACCAGCGGGGCGATGCCGCTCGCCGGTTCGCCGTTGAGTTGGCTGACGTAAGCGTACATGGCGTGACGCTTGCGGGCGGTAGTCCAGACATCCAGGCGCAGTTTACGGGCCCGGTGCCAGGGGATCTTGTTTTGCTCACGGACCGGCCAGTGCCAGGCCCATACCGGCAGTTCGTTGAACGCCACCCCGATCCTGTCGGCGGCCAGGGCCCCGGCGCGCCCGACGGTCTCGTGGTCACTGTCGCCATCCTGGCGCCAGGTGCTGAACACCACGTCACCGGGGCGCAGGTGACGTGCAATGAAGTCGGTGAGCTCGGCCTCGTGTTCGGCCAAGGCCTTTTCCGGGAAGCCGCCGCGTACCCATTGCAGGCCATGGGCGGCTATGCCCAGGCGATGTAGGGCGTCCACGCTTTCCTGCGGGTGAGGGCGGTGTGTACGCAGGCGCTCATCGGTCCACAACGGTGAACCGGGATGGATCAGGGCTCCATCGGAGACCGAGATCAGTAACATGGGTTGATCCAGATTGTTCAGCAACTGCAGCAATCCGCCACAGGCGCCGATCTCATCGCCTGGATGCGGGGAGAGGACGACCGCGCGGGCGCCGGCGGGAATGAGCGTCTGGGTACTGATAATCGGGATATCGGCCAGTTGCGCAGCGCTGTTCCAGATTTGCGGATGCTGCCGGCCGGGCAAGCGAGAGGCGGGTTTCATGAGAGACATCCTTGTGTGTATTCAATCTTTCAGCCATCTACCGGGTCTACTGTCCGATGACGCCCGCGTGGGTATGGCTGCGATTCACAGCGCTCCGAATCCTGGAGACTACCGCATGTGAAGTATTGACCATGTCGGCCGATTCGTCTTGCGAGATGTGTGTCTGAACTGCACTTTTTTCTTCAAACTGGGCTGTGTGCAGCGAAAAACCGCGTCCTTGCGGTCTCTCTGGCGGTTTACAACCGGTACTTCATTCCTCTTCTTCGCGTTGCAGCTCAAACAGCAGCAGCGAGCGCCCGGTGACGGAATATTCGGAATCGAAATCGAAGCGCTCTTGTCCTCGAACGGTCGGCTGGTTGGTGTCGACCATGCAGGTCCAGAAACTGCCCTCGGGGACTTCCGGCAAGCGGAAGTTGACGATGTCATGGTGGGCGTTGACCACCAGTAGCAGCGTCGCATCGCCGGCCTTGCGTCGAATGCCGGTCTCCTGGGCGCGGCCGTCCATCAGCATGCCGAGGCAGCGACCATGGCTGTCCTGCCATTGCTCAATGGTCATTTCGCTGCCGTCCGGGGCCAGCCAGGTCACGTCCTTGACGCCGATGTCCTCGTTGTAGTTACCCACCAGGAACCGCCCGCGTCGCAGGATCGGATAGGTCAGGCGCAACTTGATCAGGCGCTTGACGAACTTGAGCAGCGTCGCGCCATCCTCGCTCAGGTCCCAATTGATCCAACCGATCTCGCTGTCCTGGCAATAGGCGTTGTTATTGCCGTGCTGGGTACGGGCGAATTCGTCGCCGGCGACGATCATCGGCGTACCTTGGGCCAGCAGCAGGGTGGCGAAGAAGTTGCGCATCTGCCGATGACGCAGCGCGTTGATCTCTGGATCGTCCGTCGGCCCTTCGACGCCATGGTTCCAGGACAGGTTGTTATTGCTGCCATCCTGGTTGTTCTCGTCGTTGGCCTCGTTGTGCTTGTCGTTGTACGACACCAGGTCATGCAAGGTGAAACCGTCATGGGCGGTGACGAAGTTCACCGAGGCGTACGGACGCCGACCACGCTGGTTGAACATCTCGCCCGAGGCCGTCATTCGGCTGGCGAAATCGGCAAGCTGGCCGTCGTCGCCCTTCCAGAAGGCCCGCACCGTGTCGCGGAACTTGTCGTTCCATTCGACCCAGCCCGGCGGGAAGCGTCCCACCTGGTAGCCCCCGGGGCCGCAGTCCCAAGGCTCGGCGATCATTTTCACCTGGCGCAGCACCGGGTCCTGGCGGCAGGCCACAAGGAAGCTGTGGCGCTCGTCGAAACCGTCATGGTAGCGGCCCAGAATGGTCGCCAGGTCGAAGCGGAAGCCATCGACGTGCATCTCCGTGGCCCAATAGCGCAGGGAGTCGGTGACCATTTGCAGAACGCAAGGATGGCTCAGGTCCAGGGTATTACCGGTGCCGGAATCGTTGATGTAGTAGCGTTTGTCGTCGGGCATCAGCCGGTAGTACGAGGCGTTATCGATGCCGCGCATGGACAGGGTGGGCCCCTGTTCGTTGCCTTCGGCGGTGTGGTTGTAGACCACGTCGAGGATGACTTCCAGGTTGGCCTCGTGCAGGTGGGCGACCATCTCCTTGAACTCGGCGATCTTGCCGCTGGCCAGGTAACGTGGGTCCGGGGCAAAGAAGGCGATGCTGTTGTAACCCCAGTAGTTGGTCATGCCTTTGTGCAGCAGGTGCTGGTCATTGACGAAGGCATGGATGGGCAGCAGTTCCACCGAAGAGACACCCAGCTTGCGGATATGCTCCAGCACATCATCGACCATCAGCCCGGCGAACGTACCACGCAGGTTCTCAGGCACCGAAGGGTGACGCATGGTGAGGCCGCGCACGTGGGTCTCATACAGGATGGTCTTGTCCCAGGGGACGCTGACGCGATGGTCGTGGCCCCAGGTATGCGCAGGGTCGATGACTTTGCACTTGGGGACGAACGGGGCGCTGTCGCGCTCATCGAAACTGAGGTCGCCATCGGGATGGCCGATGGTGTAGCCGAAGAGGGCTTCCGACCACTTCAACTGGCCGACCAGTTGCTTGGCATACGGGTCGATCAGCAACTTGTTGGGGTTGAAACGGTGGCCGTTCGCCGGGTCGTATGGGCCGTAGACCCGGTAGCCATAGATCAAGCCCGGGTGGGCATCCGGCAGATAGCCGTGGTAAATCTCGTCGGTGTACTCCGGCAGCTCGATGCGTTCGAGTTCGACCTCGCCGGCATCGTCGAAAATGCACAGTTCGACCTTGGTGGCATTGGCTGAAAACAGCGCGAAATTGACCCCGAGGCCATCCCAGGTTGCACCCAGTGGAAAAGGCAGCCCTTCACGAATCCGCGAAGCCTCGATCACGGGCGGCGGCGTGTTTTTTTTTGGACGGGTCATAGTTGCTCCTGCAAAAGACAGACAGATTCAGCGATGCGGTTCACTTGGGGTGGGTGGTTCCACCCTTCACCTGTGACGAGGGGATTTGTCCCCGCTATGCGGGACAAAAGTTGTTTCTCTGTGGGAGCAAGGCTTGCCCGCGATGCAGCGATGCGCGCCTGCTGGAATCGAGGCGCCGGTTTCGCGAGCAGGCGTTGCTCCCATCTGACGAGGAGACCGATAGGATCAATCAAACAGCCGGCGGCTTGCGCGGTGCCCGGGGCTTCTTGTCCGCTGTTTTGTTGGCGGGTGGCACTACTGCTGCAGTCGCCGCGGAGGGTTTGGCCGCAGGCTTGGCCTTGGGCGACGTGTTTTTTGCGGCAGTCTTGGCCGTGGCGCTCTTGGCGGCAGCAGGCTTGGCGCCATCGGTTTTGCTGGCCGCTGGTTTGCTCGCCGCCTTGGGTGGCTTGCTCGGCGCCAGCGCTTCGGCTTCGGCCAGTTTGCGCGCCATCTCCCAGTGGCGTTTCTCCTGCCCGGCGGGCTTACCCTCGGACTCCCAGATCTGATAGGCGAATTCGCGAATGCGTTTATCGTCGGTACTCATCGCAGTGCTCCTGATTCAACTCAAGGTTGGATAAAGACATTGACCGGGAAATTCCCCAGAGCGGTGCTGATCAGCAGCTCCCTTTGGGGTGTGACTGTTGCGCTTGAAAAAAGTCCCTTCAGTTTTTCATCCCCGGCGGCGAACGGTAACGACACACGGGTATCGCCCCAATCCGACGCAGCCACCAGCGGCGTGGCACTGTTTTCCAGCAACGGCGCCGCATGGACAGGTACAACAATGATCGCCCGTTGTTGCGAGTCTTCACGCATGAAGGCCAATACTCGCTCCGCTTGCTCGCCGAGCACTTCCAGCGGCTGGTAGCGACCCTGGCGCCATAGCAGCGGATACTCGGCTCGCACGGCCAGTGTCCTGGCGATCAATGCCTGTTTGATCCGGCCGTCACGCCAATCGCGAATCAACGCGGCTGGCGTGCTGTCGGCCCCTAACGCCTCGCGGCGTGCCTGGAAATCCACCGGACGACGGTTATCCGGGTCCACCAGGCTGAAATCCCAGAACTCGTTGCCTTGGTACAGGTCCGGTACGCCGGGTACGGTCATGCGCAGCAAAGTTTGCGCCAGACTGTTGAGGGCGCCCGCCGGGGCGATGGCCTGGACCGCCTCGGCGATGGCGCTGCGCAAGGGCAACCCCTCATCGCCCAGCAGTAACCGTTCGAGGAACATCTGGGTGGCTTGCTCATAAGCGTCGTTGACCGCCGCCCAGCTGCTTTGCAGCTTGGCTTCGCGCAGGGCCTTGCGTTGCCATTGCCACAGGCGCTCGTTGTAGGCGGCCAGGGCTTTGTGGTCCTGGAGGTCGAGGTCCAACGGCCAACTGCCGAGCAGGGCCTGGTACAGAATCAGTTCATCCCCGGCCGAGGGCGCCGCCGGGTCACTGTGCAGCGAAGGCGAGAGGATGCGCCATTGCTCCACGCAGGCGGTGTACCAATCGGCGCGTTCGCTGAGCACGGCCAGCCTGGCGCGGGTGTCTTCGCCGCGCTTGTGGTCGTGGGTGGCGGTGGTGATCAGGTTGTCGGGAAAATGTTCGAGTCGATCGAGGCAGGCGTGGTGGAACACCTGAGGCGGGGCGCTGAAGCGCTCGGTGTCATAGCCCACGTCATTGCGTGACAACAGCACCGCCGAGCGATAGAGGGCGGTGTCCTCCACCGCTTTGGCGGCGGCCGGCGAGGTCAGTTGCTGGAAACGCACGCAGGCATGGCGCAAGCGTTTACGCTGGTTGCCGCGTGGACGTTGCCGCCAGGGCATCCCACCGAGCCATCCGGCCAGGCAATCGATCACCGGCCAGTCAGCTTCGCTCAGGGTTTGCCGGGCGCCTTCCAGGGCCTGGTTGAAGAACACCTCGTCTTCGGCCGAGCGCCCCAGGGGCGTGATGTAGGTGCGATACACCGGGAAATGCACGATCAGTTCCTGCAAGGCCCGCCGAATCGCACCCAGGGTCAGGTCGCGGGTCATCACATCGTCCCGGGCCACTTGCAGGAGGGCCTGGGCAACGCTTTCGAAATCCCCGGCCAGGGAGCCATTGAGAATCTGCTGGCGGGCCAGACGGGCCTCTTCAATGAAGTGCGCTGGCCGTTCACTGTGCTGGCTCCAGAATTCGGCGAGGGGGGCGGCACCGGCCGGGTCATGCTGCAGCAGCGAGACCTGGTTCATGAACTCGTAGCCGGTGCTGCCGTCGATGTTCCAGTCCTGCCGCAACGTCTCGCCATCGCCGAGGATCTTCTCGACGAAAATCGGCAGGTGTCGGGTCGGCGACAGCGAATCGACGCGTCTGCGCAATTTGCGACAGTAACCGCGAGGGTCGGCAAGGCCGTCGATGTGATCGATCCGCAGGCCGTCCACCAGGCCTTCGCCGATCAATTGGAAAATCTTGGCATGGGTCGCCTCGAATACCGCCGGACGCTCGACCCGCAGCCCACCCAGCTCGTTGACATCGAAAAAACGCCGCCAATTGATGTCGTCCGCCGCCGTGCGCCAGCTGGCGAGCCGGTAGCTCTGGCGCTCGAGCAGTTGGTGCAGGCGCTCGAAGCCTTCGGGTTGAGTGGAGTCGTAGCCGTCCAGGTTGTCCTTGATGGCGGCGAGGATGCCCGCTTGCGCCGCCAAGTCCTGCAATTCTTTTTGCAACGGGCGGGCGAGGGTATGGGCATCGGTCTGATAATTCAGCGTGGTGAAGCGCTCGGCCAGGGCCTTGAGCGATTCGGTTTGCTCGGCGGGCAAGGTTTCGCTGGGTTTGAGCAGTTCGCCGTAGTGCATCGGGCAAATCGGGAAGCGGTGTTCGTAGTGCTCGACGTAGAAGCTGCCTTGGCTGGCATCGAAGTGCAGTTGCAAGGTGCCTTCCTGCAACGCCACGCCGTAGTCGCTGCCCAAGAACGGCAGCAGCAATTGGCCTTCCATCAGTGGATCGGGGGAATGCCACTGGATGTCGAAGAACTCACCGTAGGGGCTCAGGCGCCCCCATTCCAGCAAGTCCAGCCACCAGGGGTTGTCGTTGCCGCCGACGGCCATGTGATTGGACACGATGTCGAGGATCAGCCCCATGCGATGTTCGCGCAAGGTCGCGACCAGGCGCTTGAGCGCGGCTTCGCCACCCAGTTCAGGGTTGACCAGGGTCGGGTCGACGACGTCGTAGCCGTGCATGGACCCGGCGCGAGCCTTGAGCAGCGGCGAGGCATACAGGTGGCTGATGCCCAGCGAGGCGAAGTACGGCACCTGGGGGATGGCGTCGTCCAGGGTAAAGCCTTTATGAAACTGCAGGCGCAATGTTGCCCGCAGGGGTTGGATCAACGTCTGTTTCATCGGTCACGCTCGTTCGCCTGAAGCCTGGCACAGGCGAGTATTTCCAGACGCCGGGCAGCGTCCGGGTGATCCAGCAACGCCTGGCTTTGCCCGGACAGGCGGCGGCGCCAATTGGGGTGGGTGTCGATGGTGCCCGGCAGGTTGGCCTGCTCCTCGATCCCCAGGGCGTCTTCGAGCGGCAACAATACCAGTGGTGCGCGGGTGTGACCGAGGAAGCGCACGCTGGCATCGAGCACCTGGTCGGTCTCGCGGTGTTCTTCGCGAAAGTTCTGCGGGTCCTGGTTCAGCACGTGGCGCAGGCCTTCGCGTTCGCGCTCGCGGTGTTTGCGCCAGTCCATTTCGGTGTGGGAATCGATCAGGTCGAGCCGGGCGTTCCAGTCGATGTCATGACCGTGCCACCAGCCATTGAGCGTCGGCAAGTCATGGGTGCTGGTGGTGGCCAGGGCATTGTCCGGCCAGTCGAGAATTGGCTTGAAGTGGGTGTTGTCCTGTTCGAACAACAGCACGCGCATGCCCAGGATCGAGCGGGCGCTGAGCTTGTCCCGCAGGCCATCGGGCACGGTACCGAGGTCTTCGCCGAGCACGATAGCCTGATGACGATGGGATTCCAGTGCCAATAGACGCAGCAGGTCGTCTACCGGGTAATACAGGTAGGCGCCATCGCAAGGTGGAGCGTCGTTAGGGATCACCCACAGTCGTTGCAAGCCCATGACATGATCGATGCGCAAGCCTCCGGCGTGGGCAAAGTTGGCCCGCAGCATTTCAATGAAGGCGCGAAAGCCGTTGCGCACCAGGCCTTCCGGGGAAAACGCCGAGATGCCCCAGCCTTGGCCGGAGCGGTTGAGAATGTCCGGCGGGGCGCCCACAGTCAGCGAGGCGAGCAGTTCGTCCTGCCGGCTCCAGGCCTGGCTGCCACCGCCATCGGCACCCACCGCCAGGTCGGCGATCAGACCGATGCCCATGCCGCTGGATCTGGCTGCGCTCTGGGCGCGCTCCAGGCAGCGGGCGATCAACCATTGGCAAAAAGCGTAGAAGCCGATCTCATCGGCATTTTCCTCGGCGAAATGGGCCAGGGCGGGGCTGCGCGGGTCGCGCCATTCTTCTGGCCAGTGGCGCCAGTCGAGGCTTTCCCCCCGGGCGGCGCGTTCGGCCTGCAAGGCCTCGAAGCGGCAATGGTTTTCCAGGGCTTCGCCGCTGGTGTGGCGGAAACTGCTGAAGTCCTCATGCAACGGATGCTCACCCTGGCTGAAACCGTCGTACAGGGCACGCAGGATTTTCTGTTTGGCCTGGGCGGCGACCGGCCAGTCGATCAGCGGCTGCTCTTCCAGGGTGCGCAGTTGATTGGTCAAGCCAGTGGCGTCGATGGCGGTGCGCAGCGCACGTTCACCAAGGATGGTGCCCGGCGCGGCGTAAAGGCTGTTGAAAAACAGTCGGCTCGACGGTGAGTAGGGGCTGTAGCGCCCGGTGTCGCTGCTGAACATCGCGTGCATCGGGCTGATGGCAATGGCCTCGGCGCCGCGCTCGCCGGCCACCCGCGCCAGCTCCTCCAAGGCCTGGGTGTCACCGAAGCCACCGTCACCGGGGCGGCGCAGGGCATACAGTTGCGCGCTCAGGCCCCAGGCCCGGGGCGTCGGGTCGTCCACTGCATCGGCCACGCTGTAGCAGCGGGCCGGCGCGACGGCCAGGGTGAAATGCTGGTCCTGGATGCTGACATGCTGATAACCCACCGGGACCATCCCCGGCAGCTTGGCATCGGCATCGAGGTTCAAATTCAGTGTCGCACCCTCTTCGAGTTTGATTTCGCAGGGTGTCCCGGCCTCGAAGTAGCGGCTCAAGTCCAGGCTGACCCCGACGTCGGCGGTGATCAGCGGTGGCAATTGATGGTTCTGTTGAGCTTCCTGCAACTGCAGCAGGCTGGCGTCGATTTCTTGGGCGCTGCCGGCCGGATGGCCCAGGCCGCTGAGGACCGAACGCAAGACCGCCGGCGAGACTTTCTGGGCCCGGCCATTGGCATCGATCCAATCCACCGCCAGGCCCGCTCGGCTGGCGAGGATTTCCAGTTGCGCATCGCTCATAGGCGCTCTCCAGTGATGTTGGGCAAGGTTGTCGCCTGCGTCAGACTGACCAGCGCGCTGTAGGGCGCAAGGACGCCCTGTTGCAACAGACCCATGACCTGCTGCGGATGTTCGAAAAGAATGCGTGCCTCTTCTGGGGCATTGTGTTCGACGGGCTGATCGCTCAGGTTGAAGTCGATGCGCAACACGCTGCCATCGCCCAATCGCCAGCGTGCGCTGATGGCGCCATGGCCCAGCACATCGGTCCCCAGGGCCTGGGCACCGGGCAGGCGCGGGACGATCTCTTCACGGCGGATTTTCAGCAACTGCCGATACAGCGCCTCGTTGGCCTGTTGCTCCGGGCCTTGCGATTCCAGGCTTGGGCGTGACGCCTCGAAGGTGCTGGCGGCGTTGGGGTCGGGAATGCGTTCGCGCTTCTGTGGATCGGCAAAGGCGGTGAAGGCCTTGAACTCGTTGCGTCGGCCTTCGCGCACCCGCTCTGCCAGCTCGCCGTGGTGGCTGGTAAAGAACAGGAACGGTTGTTCGGCCGCCACCTCGTCGCCCATGAACAGCAGCGGGATCATCGGTGATAACAGCAACAAGACTGTCGCTGCTTGCAGGGCCTGGGGCGCGGCGAGTTGATGCAGGCGTTCGCCCAAGGCACGGTTGCCGATCTGGTCATGGTTCTGCAGGAACAGCACGAACGCGCTCGGCGGCAAGTGGCCGCTGGGCTCGCCCCGGGCTTCGCCATGGCGATTGAGATGGCCTTGGAAGACGAAGCCCTGGCTCAGGCAACGTGCCAGTTGTTCGGTCGGCTGCTCGGCATAGTCGGCGTAGTAGGCGTCGGTCTCACCGGTCAGCAGCACGTGCAGGGCATTGTGTCCGTCGTCGTTCCACTGGGCGTCGTAGACATGCTCCAGCAGGTGGGCCTGGTTGTGTTCGTTTTCCACGGTCAGCCAGACATGCCGGATCGGGTCGACCTGCTCGCGCACTCGGGTCGCCAGTTCCTGGAGAAAGTCCGGGTCTTCAATGGCGTGTATCGCGTCCAGGCGCAGGCCGTCGAAACGGTACTCCAGCAGCCACATGAGCGCATTGTCGATGAAGAAGTCCCGCACTTCGCGGCGGCGGAAATCAATCGCCGCGCCCCAGGGCGTGTGCTTGTCTTCACGGAAGAAGCCCTTGGCATAGCGGTGCAGGTAGTTGCCGTCGGGGCCGAAGTGGTTGTAGACCACATCCAGGATGACGGACAGCCCATGGCCGTGGGCGCTGTCGATCAGATGCTTGAGCTGTTCGGGCGTGCCGTAGGAGGCCTGGGGCGCGTAGGGCAGGACGCCGTCGTAGCCCCAGTTGCGATCACCGGGAAACTGCGCCAACGGCATCAGCTCGATGGCGGTGATGCCCAGCCCGGCCAGGCGTGCCAGATGCTGTTCGACGCCGTCGAAACCACCCAGGGCGCCCACGTGCAATTCGTAGATGACGGCTTCGTGCCAGGGGCGACCGGACCATTGGGTGTGTCGCCATGAGTAGGCATGCGGGTCGACCACCACGCTGTGGCGGTCGATGTCGCCGGCCTGGGCGCGCGAGGCCGGGTCCGGCACCTCCAGCTCGCCATCGATGTTGTAGCGGTAGCGGGTGCCGGCGGGGCAACGGGTCTGGATCATGAACCAGCCGTCGGCTTGGGGCAGTAGCGGTATTGAATCTCCAGTGTCGAGCTCGACACTGACAAAAAATGCATCCGGGGCCCAGAGGGCGAAGCGGGTGTGCTCTTCATCCAGCATGACCGCCCCGTGGGTCCATGTCTCAGGCGTCCTTGACGTCATTGTTACCTCATTGTCTGGCCGATTTTCCCAGTGACTTAGCCACCAGCTGTTCGTAGAGTTCGGCATAGGGTTCCACGGCCTTGCACCAGTTGAACGGCGCCGACATGGCCCGGCAGCGCATGGCGTTGAGCAGGTCGGGGAACTCGAAGACCTTGAAGGCCCGGCTCAAGGCCTGTTTGTAGCTTTCCGCGGTGGACTCATCGAACAGGAAACCGGTGATGCCATCTTCGATGGTGTCGGCCAACCCTCCGGTATTGCGCGCCACCGGCAGCGAGCCGAAGCGCTGGGCGTACATCTGGCTCAAGCCGCAGGGCTCGTAGCGCGACGGCATGAGCAGGAAGTCGCTGCCGGCGAACATCCGCCGTGCATCGGTTTCGTTGAAGCCGATACGCACACCGATGCGTCCGGGGAAACGCAGGGCCAGTTCGCGCATGGCCTGTTCTTCCTCCGGTTCGCCACGGCCGATGATGGCGATCTGGCCGCCGGACTCGACGATGAACTCGGCGACCGCTTCGGTCAGGTCCAGGCCTTTCTGGTAGACCAGGCGCGAAACCACGGCGAACAGCGGGCCAGTGGAGTCGTCGAGGCCAAAGAGTTCGCGCACATGGGAGGCATTGACCGCCTTGCCTTCCCAGTCGCCCATGGCGAACTGACGGAACAGGTGGGTGTCGGTGGCCGAGTCCCAGCTTTCATCGATACCGTTGGGAATGCCGCTGAGCAAGCCTTGTTGGGTCTTGGCAGCGAGGAAGCCGTCGAGCCCGCAGCCAAACGCCGGAGTGGTGATCTCCTGGGCATAGGTGGCACTGACGGTGGTGATATGGCTGGAGTACGCCATCCCGGCCTTGAGAAACGACAGTTTGCCGTAGAACTCCATGCCTTCCTGTTGCAGGGCGTGCTCGGGGATGCCCAGTTCCGGGCAGGACGCCAGGCTGACGACGCCCTGGTAGGCCAGGTTGTGAATGGTAAACAGGGTCGGGGTGCGTTGCCCGCGCCAGTGCATATAGGCCGGCGCCAGCCCCGCTGGCCAGTCGTGGGCGTGGACCAGGTCCGGGCACCAATGGATCTGCGCGAGGTTGGCGGCGATGTCGGCCGCGGCCAGGCCCAGGCGAGCGAAGCGAATGTGGTTGTCGGGCCAGTCGCGACCGTTGTTGGCTCCGTAGGGGGAGCCTTCGCGGGCAAAGAGTTCCGGGCAGATCAGGACGTAGATCACCAGGCCGTCGGCCATGTCCATGCGCCCGATCTTGCAGGGCGGCAGTGCTGCGTGACCGCCCAGTTCGCCGATGATGTGGATCGGATTGCCGCTGTTCATCACTTGCGGATAACCGGGGATCAGCACCCGGACATCATGCAGCCCGGCCATGGCCCGGGGCAGTGCGGAGGAGACGTCGCCCAGGCCGCCGGTCTTTACCAGGTCGGCGATTTCCGAGGTGACAAATAATACTTTCTTGCGGTTGGGATTCTGTCGAACGACGGGGAGCAGTGCCTTGCCGCCGGTGGCCAGCACCGGTGCCGTTGGCGATTCGGCCGCGGGCGGTAATTGAGAACGAACTTGTTGTGGTTCCAAGGCAGCACTGATCATAAATATCTCCCATTTTCTCGATCTGTTTCCGGCAAGCGCCAGAGCTGTTGTTTCATTGGCCAAATCCTGCGGCCAGGCGCACAAGCGCTACGCAAGGAAAGCGAACGGCTACCCAATGCGGCGAAGCGAATCAGCTGAAGGAGCTGTTGCAATGACTAGTGCAAGGACTGCACCAGTCGCGGTTGCCCTACCTCTAACCTGACCTGTCGCCGTTGCGAAAAGTTTCGACTTTTTTTCGTCTGGATGACCGGCTGGTTTTCCCCCCGGTTAGGCAGTCTAGGTCAGAACGTAGAGCGGTGCGGCTCGGTTCGTCGCATTGTCCGACAATCACGGTTTTTGTCGGCAATCTCTTACATGACAAAGGGGGATACGCACCGACGAAGTGCAGTTTTCTGAAACCAGAGGGGTGTATGGGAACGGCGTTGTTTCATCGGCGTGCGCGATGGAATGGCGCGGCGCACCATTGGAGGGCGGGTGGTATAGAGGCGTTTTAATGGCCAATAAAACACGATGTCTCCTGTGGGAGCGAGCTTGCTCGCGATAGCGGTGTGCCAGTCACCGACCTTGCAACTGATCCGCCGCTATCGCGAGCAAGCTCGCTCCCACAAGGGAAGGTGTGTTGATGCTCTAGGTTCAGCCTGCTGGCGTCAGTAACCGGATCGGCTGGCCCGCCGCCCAGGCCAGCAGGTCTTCAATCATCAGCGAATAGAACCGCTGGTAATTCTGTCGGCTGACATAGCCCACATGCGGCGTGGCCAGTACGTTATCCAGGGTTCGGAACGGATGGGCGGCGGGCAAAGGTTCCTGGGCGAATACGTCCAGGGCGGCGCCGGCCAGGCGCTTGTGCTGCAGCGCGTTGATCAGGGCGGTTTCATCGACGATCGGCCCGCGGGAGGTGTTGACCAGCAGCGCCTCGGGTTTCATCCAGGCCAGGGCCTGGGCATCCACCAGGCCGCGGGTGCGTTCGCCGAGCACCAGGTGGATCGAAAGAATATCGGCCTGCTCGAACAATGCCTGTTTGCTCACATACGTCACGCCCACTTCGGCGGCGCGCTCGGCGCTGAGGTTCTGGCTCCAGGCGATGACCCGCATGCCAAACACCTGGCCAAACTGCGCCACCCGCGTACCGATGCTGCCCAGGCCGAGGATCGCCAGCGTCTTGCCGTGCAGGTCGCCGCCCAAGCCTTGCTGCCACAGGCCGGCGCGCAGGGCGTTGGCTTCCTGCATCAGGTTGCGGGTCAGGGCCATGATCAGCGCCCAGGTCAATTCAGGCGTGGCGTGCTTGTAGCTGTCGGTGCCGCATACCTGGATACCCAGCTCAGCGGCAGCCTTCAGGTCCAGGGCGGCATTGCGCATGCCGCCCGTGAGCAACAGCTTCAGATTGGGCAAGCGACGCAGCAGGCCTTCGTCGAACAATGTGCGTTCACGCATCACGCAGATCACCTCGAAGCGCTGCAAGCGCTCGGCGAGGGTATCGCGGTCAGCGGGATAGTCATGGAGAAACGTCACCTGGCCGACGCCGTCCAGCACCGACCAGTCCACGACGTCACGTGCCACATCTTGCCAATCGTCTATGACTGCTATTTGCACCGCCATGGAACACCTCGTCAGGGAATGGGTTTGTCCAGCCAGCTCAACAGGGCCTTGTGGAACCGATCCGGCTCTTCCATCTGCGGGGCATGCCCCAGATTGGGGAACTCCACCAGCGTCGAGCTGGGAATCAGCCGGGCGGCTTGCTTGCCCAAGACCTCGTAGTGGCCCAGCTTGGCCTTGACCGCCGGCGGCGCGATATCGCTGCCGATGGCGGTGGTGTCCGAGGTGCCGATCAGCAGCAGGGTGGGTACCGTCAAGTCCTTGAACTCGTAATAGACCGGTTGGGTGAAGATCATGTCGTAGATCAGCGCCGAGTTCCACGCCACTTGCGTATGACCCGGGCCCTTGTTCAAGCCGGCGAGCATGTCTACCCAGCGCTCGAACTCAGGTTTCCAGCGGCCTGCGTAATAGGTCGTGCGCTCGTAGTTGCGAATACCCTCGGCGTTGACTTTCAGCTCCCGCGCGTACCATTGGTCCACGGTGCGATAGGGTACGCCCAAGGCTTTCCAGTCTTCCAGGCCAATGGGGTTGACCATCGCCAGGCGTTCGACCTCGTCGGGAAACTGCAAGGCGTAGCGGGTGGCGAGCATGCCGCCGGTGGAGTGACCGAGGATGACGGCTTTCTGTACGCCGAGGGCCTTGAGCAAGGCCTGGGTGTTGCTCGCCAGTTGCTGGAAGCTGTACTGGTAATGCTCGGGTTTACTCGATGTGCAGAAACCGACCTGGTCCGCCGCGATGACCCGGTAGCCGGCTTCGCTGAGCACCTTGATCGAATCGCCCCAGGTGGCGGCGCAGAAATTCTTGCCATGCATCAGCACCACTGTGCGGCCATTGACCTTGCCTTGGGCCGGCACGTCCATATAGCCCATCTGCAACGACTGGCCCTGGGACTGGAAGGCGAAGCGCTTGAGGGTGTAGGGGTATTCGAAGCCCTCCAACAGCGCTCCGTAGGCCGGGCCTTCGGGTGGGGTGGCGGCCAGGGCGAACAGGGGCAGGGCGGCGGTGAGGAACAGGCTGGGCAACCAGCGCGCGGGGGTACGGGGCATGGTCAATCTCCTTGTGGCCGCCGCCGATCCTGGCGCGACCCGATTATGGCGACATTAACCACAGGCAACCGAACAGCCCGAACGTTCAGTCCATCCATCCCAGTGTCGCCAGGGCCAGAACGCCATAGCGCAGGCCCTTGGCAAGGCTCACGAGCAGCAGGAAACGCCGCCACGGTTCGCCCATTACCCCGGCCACCAAGGTCAACGGATCACCGATGATCGGCAGCCAGCTGAGCAGCAGTGACCAGTGGCCGAAGCGTTGGTAATGCACGCGAGCCTTGTCCAGGTGGGCCGGGCTGACCGGAAACCAGCGCCGATCCTTGAAGTGCTCCAGCCGCGTGCCCAGCCACCAGTTCACCAGTGAGCCGAGGACATTGCCGAGCGTGGCAACGGCCAGCAACAGCCAGGCCAGATGGCGCTCGCTGAGCAACAAGCCGACCAACACCGCCTCCGATTGCAACGGCAACAAGGTTGCCGCGCCGAAAGCCGCCAGGAACAAGCCGATATAGGCTTCGCCCATTAGTGGGCCGGGTAATCCGCCACTACGGTTTGGGTCCCGTTTTTCTTCAAGCCGATGACTTGGTAGGCATCGCTCATACCGTCCATTTCCATGCCGGGCGAGCCCATGGGCATGCCCGGCGCGGCGACACCGAGCAGGTCATCGCGCTTGCTCAGCGCCAGCACCTGGTCGGCCGGGACATGGCCTTCGACGAATTTGCCGTTGATCTCGGCGGTGTGGCAGGAACGCAGGTTCGGCGCCACGCCCAGGCGCTGCTTGACCGAACTCATGTCGGCTTCGACATGGTCGTTGACCTTGAAGCCGTTTGCTTGCAGATGCGAGATCCACTTTTTGCAGCAGCCGCAATTGGCATCGCGGTGTACATCGATGGTGACTGGTTCGGCTGCCTGGGCCAGGGTGGTCATGAACAGGGCGCTCAAGGCGAGCAGGTGCAGGGGATGGGCCATGGGGGTGGTCTCGTGTCGAACGGTTTGGAGGGAGGATAACAGAGTAGCGAGCGCGAGCTGACGGGGGGCTGAAGCGGGGATTACAGAATTGTCAGGTTGCAGGGGCGAATAACGTCCTTTGGGAGCTTGCTCGTGATGGCGGTGACGCCGCTTCAGGGGAAGGCAAGGCGCGATAAAACCAGTGTTGCATAAGGTTGGCGAGGGAGCTTGCTCCCACGCCAAAAAGACAGTTAGCGGGGCATGTCGAAGCCCGGGCCGCCACGGTGATCAGGTCGATCCCCATGACTGCGGTCGTGGGGGAAAAACAGGCAGCCACTCAGGGTCAGGGTGAACAACAAGGCAAGCAATAGGCTGATACGACGAAACATACATAATTCCTCATGATTAACCGCCGCGGTTGCGCGAATACGCTCCTTCGGCTGTACCATGGGACCCCGTTGGCAGCCCGCCATTCCCGCAATACGGTATGGACTTGGCAAGCCTTCGGACACAGAGCGGATACATTCAGGAAATTGGTAATGACTCATTCACAACGTTTGAAATACTCGATTCTGATAGTCCTCGTCGTCCTGGCAATCATGCTGGGGCTGTCGTGGATGCAGGGCAAGGGCATGATCAGCGAGCAGCTGTTTCAATACATTGCCATCGCCGTGGCGGTCATCGTGGTGGTGATCAACGGCGTGATGCGGCGCAAGGTCAAGTCCTGAGCGCCGGCTTCATTCCTCGGCCTTGAGCACGGCCATCGCACTGGGGTGCAGGCGGTAGCTTTTATCCGGGTTGAGGGTGACGACGCCCTCGCTGCACAAGCGCTTCAACACCTCACGCACGCTGAGAAAGGACAATGGAATGTCCAGCCCCAATAACTGGCTGTGCACCCCGCGCACGCCCAGGCTGCGGTTTTCCTGGGCGGCCTTGAGCAGCGCGTCGATGACTTTGAGACGAATCAGGCTGGTCCTGAGCCCGAAGCTCTTGAGCAAGCGTCTGATGTGGTCATTGCCGCCTCGCTCTGCCGGCCTGTCGAATACACGGTGGGGGGCGCTCAGCGAGACGCCGGTCGCCCTTGGCTTGCCCTCCATGGGCAGTTGCGCGTTACGCATGCAAAAACTCCTTACCAGCCTGATCAGAAAAGGTCACGGATACTCTCCTGTAATAGGACGAACGAGGACGCACAATCATGAGGGCCATGATGTGAAAAAAATGCCCTTGCTGCGTCAAACCCCCATATTCAAAAGGCTGCCAGCCATTAATTTTTTTTCATCCGGTTCGTTTTCAAGGGAGGCACATTCCGGTTCAGCAAGCGGCATGTGATTTCCCAGGCGGGTCGAGTGTTTGTCTTCTGTCGCACCGATGGCCGTCCTGGTTTCTGAAGTTTTATCAGGAGTGAATGTGAGAATGTCCGGGCAGTTATCGAGGATTGGCCTCGCAGGCGCTTTTCTGGGGATCGCCCTCGGGCTCAGTCCGGTGGTCAATGCGCAAGACGATGGGCAGCAGGCCAGTGCCGAGATCCGTCGCACCCGTTTTGGCGTACCGCATATCCGGGCGCAGGATGAGCGCGGGCTGGGTTATGGCATCGGCTACGCCTACGCCCAGGACAACCTGTGCCTGCTGGCCAATGAGCTCGTCACGGTCAATGCCCAGCGCTCGCGCTATTTCGGGCCCGAGCGCAGGACGGTGGAGCAACGGGAGAACCGCGTCAGCGATCTGTTCTTCAGTTGGCTCAACACGCCACAAGCGGTTTCCGGTTTCTGGCAGGCCCAGACGCCTCAAGTGCAACAACTGGTCGAAGGCTACGTGGCGGGTTACAACCGTGCGCTGGTCGAGCGCAAGGCCAAAGGCCTGCCCGAACAATGTGCCAGCGAGTGGGTGCGGCCGATCACGGCGCTGGACCTGGTCAAGTTGACCCGTCGGTTGTTGGTGGAAGGCGGCGTTGGTCAATTCGCCGAGGCCCTGGCCGGCGCGCAACCGCCCCAGGCGAGCGCGCTCGCGGGCACCCCGGTCGCTGGTTTCGCGGCCGCCGCCACTCGGCAGCAGCGTTTTGCCCTGGAGCGCGGCAGCAATGCGCTGGCCATCGGCAGCGAGCGCTCGTTCAACGGCCGTGGGATGTTGCTGGCGAACCCACATTTTCCGTGGCTGGGCGGCATGCGTTTCTACCAGATGCACCTGACCATTCCCGGCAAGCTGGACGTCATGGGCGCGGCGCTGCCAGGCCTGCCGATGATCAATATCGGTTTCAGCCAGCACTTGGCCTGGACCCACACCGTCGACAGCTCGAAACACTTCACCCTATACCGCCTGCAACTCGACCCTAAGGACCCGACCCGCTATCTGCTTGACGGCAAGTCTGTGCCGATGAGTCAGCAGACGGTCGCGGTGGACGTCAAGCAACCTGATGGACAGGTGCAGACGGTCACCCGAGTGGTCTATGGCTCGCAGTTCGGCCCGATCGTGCAGTGGCCTGGCCGGTTGGACTGGGATAACCGGTTCGCCTACAGCCTGCGGGATGCGAACCTGGAAAACGATCGCGTGCTGGCGCAGTGGTACGCCATGAACAAGGCGGTCACGCTCAAGGACCTGCAGGACGCCGTCCATAAGATCCAGGGCATTCCCTGGGTCAATACCCTGGCGGCGGACGACCAGGGGCAAAGCCTTTACATGAACGTGTCGGTGGTGCCGAATGTCGACGCCGAGAAACTGGCCCGGTGCAGCGATCCCCGGGCCGGGTTGCGACTGATCGTGCTGGATGGCTCTCGCAGCGAGTGTGCCTGGGGCATCGATTCCAAAGCCGTGCAAAAAGGCACCTATGCCGCCGACAGGCTTCCGCAGTTGCTGCGCCGCGATTACGTGCAGAACTCCAACGATTCGGCTTGGATGGTCAACCCTGCGCAGCCGCTGTCCGGTTACTCCCCATTGATCAGTCAGCAAGGCCAGCCCCTGGGACTGCGGGCGCGTTTTGCGCTGGACCGGATGGGCCAATTGGCCAAGAGCGGGCCGGTGAAGATCGAGGATTTGCAGCGCATGGTCATGGACGATCAGGTTTACCTGGCTGACCAAGTGATGCCGGACCTGCTCGGCGTGTGCGCCGGTGACCTGGGGGCTGATGCTTCGGCATTGGTCGAGGCGTGTGCCAGCCTCAAGGCGTGGGATCGCAAGGCCGGCCTGAATAGCGGCCTGGGGTTCGTGCATTTCCAGCACATCATGGACCGCTTGCAGGCGGTGCCGGATTCATGGCGCGTCGCGTTCGACCCCAAAGACCCGCAACACACACCGCGTGGCCTGGCGATTGAGCGGCCAGCGGTACTCAAGGCCGTGCGCGATGCCATGCTGGCTTCGGTGGAGACGGTGAAGGTCGCCGGCTTGTCGAAGGACAGCCAATGGCAAGACGTCCAGGTGGCCAGCAGCGGCAGCCGACAGACACCGATTCACGGCGGTCCCGGGGAGCTGGGCATCTACAACGCGATCCAGAGTGTGCCCGGGGCGGACGGCAAGCGGGAGGTGGTCAGCGGGACCAGTTATCTGCAAGTGGTGACGTTTGACGGCAACGGTCCGCAGGCCCAGGGGTTGCTGGCATTCTCCCTCTCCAGCGACCCGGCATCGCCCTATTCGGCGGACCAGACCCAGGCCTTTTCGCAGAAGCAGTGGAGTGTGCTGCCATTCACTGAACAGCAGATCAAGGCCGATCCGCACTATCAAGCGTTGATTATCCGCGAGCGTGATGAGACGGGCAGGGTGGCGACGCAATAGCCGCTGGTGAGCGGTCACATTCAAACTGAATGTAGACTGATCCACCGCCTTCGCGAGCAAGCTCGCTTCCACACATAGGATCGGTGCCAGCCTGTGATTTCCCGGCCAACACAAATCCCCAGTGGGAGCGAGCTTGCTCGCGATGAGGGCGGCGCATTCAACGTCGAGGCAAGCTGACCCGGGCTATCGCGAGCAAGCTAGGCTCCCACAGAGAAAAGCTGTCAGTGAGTGGCTGGTCGTTGCCCGATGGAATTGAGGACCGGGTTGCCGTCCTTGTTCTGGGTCAGGTAGACCGGCAGCACTTTCGGCAGCGAAGGCACCAGGTTTTGCACTTCGCTGATGTTGTAGACACCACCGATACGCAGGCCCCCGGTGCTGTTGTCGGCCAACATGACAGGCCGGTCGAGGTAGCGGTTGATCAGCGGCAGTGCATCGCTCAGGGCAAGGTTATCCAGCACCAGTTTGCCGTTGCGCCAGGCCAGCGAACTGTCATTGGCATCTGTCTCACGAACTTGCGGTTGTTGGTCGCCAGCCTTGTAGCTGGCCTGCATGCCCGGGAAAAGCGGCAGGCCGTCACGGCTGAGTGCCTGGTTGCTGGTCACCCTCACCGAGCCCTCCAGTAGCGTGATCCGTACCTGGTCCTGGTACATCCATACGTTGAAACGTGTACCGGTCACACGCACCTGGCCTTGGCCAGCCCGAACGACAAACGGGTGCTGTTTGTCATGGCTGACGTCAAAAAACGCCTCACCCTTTTTCAGCGTCACCCGGCGTTCGTTTTTGTAGTTGGCAAATACCAGCTCACTGCCCAGGTTGAGTTCGACCTGGCTGCCGTCACCCAGGGTGACATGACGTACGCTGGCGCCCGCTTCGAAGCGCTGGTAGGAATTGGCAACCCAGCCCAGATTCCAGCCGGTGTAAGCAGCCAGGGGCGTGCCCACTACTAACACCGCAGCGGCGACCGCCAACCGGCTCCAACGCGACTGGGTGCGGCGTGCTGGAGCCGTCGGCGTTGACTCGACACGCGGCAGATGATCGGCAACAGCCCAGATCTCCAGCATGGCTTCGTATTCGAAAGCATGCAGGGGATCGGCATCGTGCCATTGCTTGAACGCCTGCCGTTCGGCATGGGTGCAATCGGCGGCATGCAAACGCATGCACCAATGGGCAGCGGCATCGGTAATGGCGTCGTATTCGGCTTCCGAGAGGGGATGTTCGGTCATTGACTCTTCCTGGTTTGCCGCATTCTAACCTTCGGCATGAGCTGCCGAGAACAACCGTCATGGCGTTTACGCATCAATCGCCTGTTTTTTTACACAAACACTCGTTGTCGCCTACCGTCGCATACATTGCGTGAAAAAAAGATCAACCACCCAAACCGTTCATGGCACGGTAGTTTTCCGTGGTGGAGTGGGGTCGAGTTGGCGTCCCAATTCACAGATCAAGCGTGTGAGCGAGTCGGCGTTGCGAAGTATGACGTCGATGCGCTTGTCCGGCAAAATCGAATCGAGAAAATCATCGCGAGCGTTATCCATGGTTCTGGCGCCGGTTATCTTCAGGATTTCCCGGGTGATTTGGCTGTATCCAGGCAACAGCTCCAGCTTCTTGTAAGTGTTATCCGTGCTGTCCCACTGCGTGAACAGTTTTGACTTTGGTGTGGTCAATGAAAGCCCGTTGAGTTGCAGGTCCCTTTGCTCGTCGTATCGCAACTTTCCGGCGTAAGTCGCTGTTGAAATCAAATCGAGAAATGGCAGTGCGGCGTCCAGGTAGATGATGTCGAACGTATTGAACAACTGATGGGAAATTTCGTGGATGAGGGTCGCTCCCTGGGCATGCGCATCGACATTGAAGAACTCGGGTACGACGGCCTTGTACCAGTCCAAACCCATGTCGAAGAAAAACTGCGTGATATAGATTCTGCCGACGGCTGCCGGCTCGAGTACGAAGGCGGTTGCTCGATCTTCCAGGTGCTTGAGGTTGCCGATCACGATGCGGTCGGCATTCTGTTGCGCCCAGGATGGATCGGCCAATGCCCGGCATATGGGCGAGATCGCCGTCTCTATCTTGCTGATAAGACGAGCGTCGACGCTGTCGACCCCAAAAAACAATCTCATGAAATTATCCAGCCGAGAGCCCGCAAGTGGTTGTCGCTTGAATTGAGCAAGGTTGTGAAGGGCGTTGAATGAATAGAACCTCGCGGTCTCCAGTGCCTGCACAATGGCGTTTGCACGGTGCGGATATTTCCTGCGTATCTCAGCCATGCCCTTTGCTTCGATATTCAGTGAGCCCTTGGCCTTGAAGTCGCTGTAGGTGACGGCCATTTTCGATCCGGCTTTGCCAAAGCGTATGGTCTGGCGTTGTGGATCGAGTTCCCATGTCCGGCCGTCAGGTGACTTTCTCAGTAACGGCCCCTCTGCGTGCTCATGCACGATTCGCCAGGTTTGGCCGGCTTTCGCTACTTGGAAGACTTTGCCGGCAAGGGGGATATAACGCCTGCCGTTTTCCAGTGCCTTGTAGGTGCCGTCGATCAGGTCTGGTTGCAGGTCCGACAGGCTGATACCCATGGCCTCGAAAACGCTCAAGTCGGTTCGGATCCGGGCGGTGGAAGCGATGTCCTTCCAGCGATTGGCCAACGTAGCGCCTTGCGAAAGCGGTTCAATGGGATCGAGAAGACCGAATGTATCCTCGCGATTCATCAGGCCCAGCGACACCATCTCGGCAGCGCCGGCGATAAAATCGTGCAGGCCTGTTTTCCAGTCATGCTGCTGCAACGCTTCGGCTGAAGCCTTGAAGTCCTGGTAGCTTTCCCAAAGCGTTTCGATAAAAGTCAGTTTGCCCGACAGTTGCCTCCCCACTGACTTGATGCCGGAGCTGAACAGGTGCAGGACCGTTTCCCAGTCAAACTGTCGTTTTTCATTGGTTTGTGCGCTCAGCATGTCCGATAACAATGCTGCGTTGTCGTCGAACAATGTGTCGAACAGGTTGGTCTGGATAGGGTTCGAGGCCAGGGTGATTTCCGATCGCTGCCCGACGGTGGCGGCGAACAGGTGCCTGAATGTGGCCTGCTGGTGCTCGGGAAGCCGGCGAATCAGCAGGTTCTGAAGTATCCCTGGCGTATTGAATGCGGCAATGACGCTCGCTTCATCCTTGAATTCGGTGAAGTGCTCCCCCTCGTGGTAGGGCGAATACAGGACTTGAGGACTTGTCGCATCGACGCTCGAGCCGATCAAGTAGAGCCCTTGCGCTTTGACCGGCACTGCACCACCGGTCTTGATCAACTCCAGCGGGCGAATGAACGCGTTGGCACCCTCAACGGCTTTGCGAGCGACGGCATCGGGCATGTCCACCACCTGACGAATCAAATCAAAGGCCAAGGGGGAAAGGTGTTGTTGCAGATAACGTGCGTGAGCGTATTGCAGCAACTGCCAGGGCATTTGTTGGCGGAAGGCCGTTTTTCTTTGCCGGGCCTGCGCAGTGGGGCCGGACAGTTTCTGCGCCACCTGATTTTTAAAATCGGTCGAGATGTTCAACGAGGACAGCATCTGCCTGACGGTGATCTCGTTCAGGCCGTCCGGCAATTTCTGCGTGGACGTTGAAGAAACCTTGAAGCCCTCCCGGGTCACTTCGATGTGATGCATGGCGAAGTCGGTTAGCGAACTGGCCGGTCCGACTATGGCGAGGTTTGGTGTGATCTGGAGGGTGTCGGGGTCAAGGTTGTTTGCAGCGAAGCGTGCGCTCAGCAGTGCTTTCAATTTATTACGCACATAGGTGCGCAGCGGCTCGATACCGTCCAGATAGTCCTTGCCATCGAACACGCTGTTTTTATATTGCTCAAGCAACTCGACGTGCAGGCGTTGATCGTCAAGTGCCGCTGTACCGAGCCAGGCGGGGAGTTGCTGTTGCTGCTTATTGGCCCGGGCAATGTGGGTGGCGCGCTTGAGATTGGTCGGCGCGCCTTTGTCCAGCAATGCCTGAAGGCTTCTCGACAGAGCCTTGCCGGTCAGTTGCCAGCTTCCGGCTTTCAAGGTGCTCAGATAAGCATGCTCGGCCTCAAAGTGTTTGATGAACGAACTCATCCGATTCACCAGCACGTTGTCCTCGATCAGTTCATATGCCTGGAGTTGATAGCGTCCATGAGGTTGGCGTTGGGCCGGGGTGAGGTTGGCGAGCAAACCAAAGCGTTTTCGGGAATCGAGCAGGTGCCGATTCAATTGCTGGGTCGCAACATCTACGGACGAAAACGCCTGAAAGCCATCGGCGGGCGTCCACAGGATGGCCATGCCCGAATAGGGGGTATCGAGGCCTCCGCGCTCAGTTAATAAAAAGCAGTTGGCAAGGGGCAGATAAACCGTTCGGTCTTCTTCGCTACAGGCCAGCGTCAACGAATAGACATCCGGCCGGAAGCCCCGGACGCCGATCCGTTGGGCACGGTCCGGGTATTCTGAATCGTAGGCAAAAACCGTTCTGATCAGGTCATTGGCAATCGACGGCAGGCTCGCGTTAAGTTCCCTGAGTTCGGCCTCGGCCCGTATCCCCAAGGAAAAAACATTGGTCAGTTCAGCCAGTAATTGCCTGAGCCCATTGTGCAGCGAAACGGTGTGGGAGGTCGGCAACCGGGTAAAGAGGCTATCGAAAGCGGCTTCGACATCGGTGTAGCTCTTGACCTTTCTTTGCATCTGATCAGCCATGAAGTTGGATGGGCGCAGACTTCCATGAAAAGCGGGATGAGTCCCCCAGTGTCCGGCAGTAGGCGGGTCCAACAGGCTTTTATTGATGAAGGTGCGTATATCCAACGCCTTATCGATGAGCGCGTGGATGTCGACATCGCCCTGGCGAGACATTTCCAGTGCGTAATGAAAGTTATTCTTCTGTTTTTCGATGATGGCGTTCGCCAGGGATTCGGACACTGGCAAATCCAGCGGCTTGCCCGAAATCTGTGGCTCGTCAAAGCGCAGGAAACGGTTGCGCTCTTCCAGGCTCAGCAGGCTATAGAGCGCTTCCTTTTGTGCGGTGCTTGCGGGGTGACCGAACAGCGCAGCCTTGAAACCTGGAGGGTTGTCTATCTTCTGAAGACCCTGCATGGGGGTGTAGAGATAGTTGCCTTTGGCGCTGATCATCAAGGAGCCTGCAAGTTCTACAAAGTGCGGCTCATATTCCCAGAGGCGAATCGTTTCGATGAACAGCAGTGTTTCGTCCCGGCGCGAGGGCCTGAACAATCGGAGCAGTTCACGACTTTGTTCCTCCGTCAGTTGTCTTTTTTCCCGCTCGACCAGGATGGTTGCCCAGAGTCTGTCGTGGATGACTTGGGAAAGCAGTTTGCGCCGAGACATATAAAAGTGGGTCGTCGTGTTCTCCCAAAAGGCATCGATGCAACCGATAAGCGTTGGAATCAGTTTCCTGGCAATGTTTTTTATGATGTTTTCCCATTGCTGCGGGCTATAGGACGATGCGGGCGTACCCGGGTGAGTCAGATCGATGTCATGCCCGACAGGCCAGCCCTGATGATGGAAATAGCCCAGGATGGCATCGCCCAGTGGAATGCTTTCGGTCACCTGGATAGCCCTTGGACTTCCTGGGTAAGCCCCCTTGCTGAAGGCCACGCGGATCTGTCGATGATCCAGGTCCGGCAGCGCCTCGTTCAATACCTGGTCAAGCATCGATCTTAACGAGGGCAATTTGATCAGTTCATTCACCATGGCCAGGGCATTGAGGCGCTGGGCGTGCTCTATGGATTCGAGCTGGGTCTTGAAAACGTCCTCTTCGATGAGTTGCCGGGTCTGCCTGATGTCGGTGGTGCTGTTCAGTTCGCTGCGTTGGGAGATCGACAAGAGACGAAACAGGTCGTCGCGTTGCGCAGTGTCCCGGCGCATCTGGTCAATCTGCTCTTCGAGGGATGCCAGGTTGTCGAACTTTTTTATGCCGCCACTTGGCGTGTAGAGGAACGCCGGGTGGGTGCTGGTTTTGCTGCTGTTCGACGAGGTGCTGAGGACAAAGCAGCCGGCCAGTGCAATGGGCGGTTTTTCATCGGCTTGCAACAGAATGGTTTCGGCGAACATCGGGGGTGTCTGCGCTGCGCGCTGGGTGTGGTCGGGCAGGGCGATGTGCTGCAACCAGTCGAGGTCTGCCTGCGTCAGTCCGTGGGTTGCGGTCAATTCGTCCAGGCGATGGGCGTGCAATACCTCGGGAAATAAAAGTGGCATGGTTTCAGTGAGCATCGTTGCTTCTCGATCGGGGCGCCTCAAAGCGGCGCGAACGTGGAGGAAGCCGCCAGACTAGGCAACGATGAATGAGCCAAGGTGGTACATAGTTACCGCATGCTGGTTTTCGACCTGCCACGCCGGGCAGATGCCGTGGACAAGGATTGACAGTGCGCGTCTGAACCGGTGTTTAATCACCCGGCGGGTCCCTTTACGCTGTTGCTACCTCCAACAATCATTCTGGAGCTTCAGATGTCTGTGCCATCCGATCATGCCGCTTCTTGCACCTTGTCTTTCGATGCTCTGGTGAGCTTGCTGGAGAACATTTTCCTGCGTCATGGCACGTCGACCGAAGTCGCTCGGTGCCTGGCTGAAAACTGCGCCGGCGCCGAGCGCGACGGCGCCCACAGCCATGGGGTGTTTCGCATTCCCGGTTATGTCTCGACACTCGACAGCGGGTGGGTCAACGGCAAGGCCGTGCCGATGGTCGAGGACGTCGCTTCAGGGTTTGTCGCGGTGGACGCCTGCAACGGGTTTGCCCAGCCCGCCCTGGCCGCGGCGCGTCCATTGCTGGTGGCGAAGGCCCGCAGTGCCGGTATCGCCGTCCTGGCCATTCGCAACTCCCATCACTTTGCCGCCCTCTGGCCGGATGTCGAGCCGTTCGCTTATGAAGGCCTGGTGGCGTTGAGTGTGGTCAACAGCATGACGTGTGTGGTGCCCCATGGCGCGGACCGCCCATTGTTCGGCACCAACCCCATTGCCTTCGCCGCACCACGGGCTGACGGTGAGCCGATTGTCTTCGACCTCGCCACCAGCGCCATTGCCCACGGCGACGTACAGATTGCTGCACGCAAGGGCGAGTTGTTGCCACCAGGAATGGGCGTGGACAGCCTCGGCCAGCCGACCCGCGACCCCAAGGCGATTCTCGAAGGTGGAGCGCTCTTGCCTTTTGGCGGGCACAAGGGCTCGGCGCTGTCGATGATGGTCGAGTTGCTGGCGGCAGCCCTGACTGGCGGCAATTTTTCCTTCGAGTTCGACTGGCACAACCATCCGGGCGCCAAGACCCCGTGGACCGGTCAGTTGTTGATCGTGATCGACCCGAGCAAGACCGCCGGGCAAAACTTCGCCGAGCGCAGCCAGGAACTGGTCAGGCAGATGCATGGTGTCGGGTTGCGGCGCTTGCCGGGAGACCGTCGCCATCGCGAACGCAGCAAATCCAATGAGCATGGGATTAGCTTGGACGAACAGACCCTGGCGCAGTTGCGCGAGTTGGCAGGGATTTGAACAATCCGCTGTGGCGGCCAGCCTGGCTGCCACTGCCTTGCCGTGACACGCTGCGCCAAGCCTTCTACTATGACGGCTTCTTTTTTGTGGAATCGCCTGGATGAGTAAGCCCGGCCAAACGGTGCTGGTTGCGCTGCGCAAGATGATCGCCTCGGGCGAGTTGGCCGCTGGCGAGCGTCTGATGGAAATACCCACGGCCGAGTTGTTCGGCGTATCGCGCATGCCGGTGCGCATGGCGTTCCGCACCCTGGAGCAGGAAGGGTTGCTGGTGCGCTTCGGCGGACGAGGTTTCCAGGTGCGTTCGGTCAGTGCCGAACAGATCGCCGGGGCCGTGGAGGTGCGTGGCGTACTGGAGGGCCTGGCAGCACGGCAGACGGCCGAGCACGGTTTATCTGAAGAGGCCCGTACGATACTCGAGCAATGCCTGGCACAGGGCGATGAACTGTTCGCCAAGGGTTATGTGACCGAGGACGACCTGGAGGTCTATCACGACCTCAACATGCGCTTTCACCAGGTGATCGTCGAAGGCAGCCACAACCCGGCGATTGCCGATGCCCTGGCCCGCAACGATCATCTGCCATTCGCCTCAGTCACCGCCCTGGCGGTGGATCGCCAGAACATGGCCGGCGAATTTCGCCGCTTCAACTATGCCCATATGCAACACCATTCGGTGTTCGACGCCTTGATCAACCGCCAGAGCGGCCGCGCCGAGGCAATCATGCGCGAGCATGCCAACGCGACCCTGCGCTACGCCGAAGTGTTCGGCTCGACGCTGGCTGACGAGCGGATGACGGTGATTCTGCGTTCGGAGTGAACGGCCCGTATTTGTGTAGCCAGCACGCATCCCCCTGTGGCGAGGGAGCTTGCTCCCGCTGGCCTGCGAAGCAGGCCCTATATCGTTCAGGTAAATCGCATTGTCTGGTTTGCGAGTGCTGCGCAGCCGAGCGGGAGCAAGCTCCCTCGCCACGGGATTTGGGTGCCTGTTTTCCGGTGGTTGTCAGAGATCCAGCACCAGCACCGGGGTTTTCGACCTGGAGCAGCACGGCGTGAACTGGTCGTTGCAGGCCTGTTCAGCCTCAGTCAGGAACATGTCCCGATGCTCTGGTACCCCTTCCAGTACGCGGGTCAGGCAAGTGCCGCAGACCCCTTGTTCGCACGAGATCGGGATCTCGATGCCATGGCGCTCCAGCGCCTGCACCACACTGCAGTCCGCCGGCACGTCGAACACTTGGCCGCTGCGGGCCAGCTTGACCGAAAAACTGCCATCGGCACGGGTGTCGGTAGGGGCGGCGGCAAAGTATTCGCGGTGCAGGCAGGCTTCCTGCCAGTCCTGGCTTTTGGCGGTGTCGAGGACGTGTTGCATGAACCCGCCGGGGCCGCAGACGTAGAGGTGCACATCGTCACTCGGCGCGGCCAGCACTCTGGCGGCGTCCAGCAGGGTTTCCGGTTCTTCATCGAAATGCAGGAAGACCCGGTCGGCATAAGGCGCCTGGCGCAGGCGCTCGACAAAGGCCGCGCGGTCCCGGGCGCGGGCGCAGTAATGCAGCTCGAACGCGGCACCGCTCTGGGCCAGATGCTCGGCCATGCACAGGATCGGCGTAATGCCGATGCCGCCGGCAAATAACAGGCTGCGCCGGGCTTGCGGGGCGAGAGCGAACAGATTACGCGGCTCGCTGATGTGCAAACGCATGCCTGGCTGGATCAACTCATGCAGGCTGCGCGAACCACCGCGGGACGCCGGATCCTTGAGCACGCCGATGAGGTAGCGGTGCCGCTCCTGGGGATGGTTGCACAGCGAGTACTGGCGGATCAGGCCGCCGGGCAAGTGCACATCGATATGGGCGCCGGCGGTGAAGGCCGGCAGCGGCTCGCCATCGACACGCGTCAATTCGTAGCTGCAGATATCGAGGGCTTCGTTGTGTCGCGCCGCGACCTGGACTTCGATCATGGCCGTTGCTCCACCCGTTGTGGTTGATGGCTGCTGGCGATCAACCCGGCCTGTGCTTCCCGTTCCCGTGCGATCCAGCGCTCCAGCACCCGGCGGGACTGTACGCCGCCTGCGTCGATGTTGAGTTTGAGCAAGTTGCGTTGCGGATGGTCCAGCAGGTTGCGCTGTTGGCGTTCGAGCATTTCCAGGTCTTCGCTGAAAATCTTGCCTTGGCCTTCGCGAATGGACGCGGTGAGGGCTTCATCCTGCGGCTGGAAGTGCCGGGCCATGCCCCAGAAGTACCAGATCGACGTCTCGGTTTCCGGCGTAATGAAATCCACCACGATGCTTGACGCCTTGAATTGCGGCGCGGCGTGATAACCGCCGTTGCCGGCATGGGCCACGCCGACTTCGATCAGCACATGGCTGGGCGGGGTGAAACGGCAGATCTGCCAGCGATCCACCGGCACGTCATCGGCCAGATTGTTGCCGCGCAAGGCCATGCGCCAGAACGGCGGGGCCATGATGTTTTCCATGTGCCGGGCGGTGACCACTTCATCGCCATCGACCGTGGTCACTGGCGGCGCCTCGTCGATTTCCTTCTGGCCGATGCTCGAGGCGTGGACGTAGGTTTCGTGGGTCAGGTCCATCAGGTTGTCGATCATCAGGCGATAGTCGCACTGGATATGGAACAGGCCGCCACCGTAGGCCCATTCATCGCTTTCAGCCCATTCCAGATGATGGATCAGCGCCGGGTCGGCCTGCGCCTGGTCTCCGGGCCAGACCCAGATGAACCCATGCCGTTCCTGTACTGCAAAAGTCTTGTTGCAAGGGAAGCCTCGCACCCGTTGCCCCGGCATCTCGACGGTCTTGCCGTCGCAGCCCATCACCAAGCCGTGATAGCCGCACACCAGGTTGCCGTTTTCGACATAACCCAAGGAGAGCGGGGCGCCGCGATGGGGGCAGAAGTCTTCCACCGCCGCGACCTTGCCTTCATGCCCCCGGTAAAAAACCATCTTCTCACCACAGATCTGGCGACCCAGGGGCTTGTCGGCGATTTCATCGGGGGTGCAGGCAACGTACCAGGCATTTTTGGGGTACATGAGGGATCTCCAGGCGGATGTTGTTCTTGTCTGTGGATCCATTAACTCTCTTAACTAATTTCGTTGTCAACGGTATTGCGGCGTAAATGACCAATTTATCTTATCAGTGGATCCATTAGTGGGCGATTGGCGGTCACATCAGAACCGATAGGCCGCCGGCACCTGCGCTTCGATGAACCGCTGCATGTGCTCCAGAAAGCTGGCTTGCAGCTTGGAAACCGGCCCCTGAACGGGCAGGAGCATGCTGAAGTCCATTTCTATCGCCGGTTCGAAGGCACGGAAGACGATGCCCTGGCCGCGGTACTCGACGGCGCTGATGGCATCCACCAACGCCACGCCGAGGCCCTGTTCGACGAACGCGCACATGGGCAGCGAGAGCTGGGTTTCCAGGCGTAGTTCGCGGTCTACGCCATGGGCGGCGAAGATCGCATCGATATGCTGGCGTGAGGCAATCGACTGCGGGTAGGAAATGAACGCTTCGCCCTGCAAGTCTTCCGGGCGGATCGTCGCCTGGTCCTGTAAGCGATGGCCGGCGGGCAGGGCGCAGAGCATGCGCGTGGCCAGCAATTTTTCGGCGCGAGGGCTGGGATACGTGTTGGGCAGCACGATCAGGCCCAGGTCGCAGCGCTGGCCCACCACCAGGTCCACGACTTCCCGGGACGAATGCACCACCAGCGATATCTGCACTTGATCGTGTTCGGCCATGAACGCAGCAATCGCCCGGGGCACGAATGACAACCCCATGGCCGGTGCGCAGGCAATGTGCAGTGAACCGCGCTTGAGCGTGCGGATGTCCTGGGCGGTACGCGCAATGCGTTCCACCCCCAACAACGAACGCTGCACTTCCTGGTACAGGGTCATGGCCTCGGCGGTGGGTTGCAGTCGCCCCTTGACCCGGTCGAACAGGCTGAAGCCGATGTCCTCTTCCAGGCTGGCGATCAGTCGGGTCGCCGCCGGCTGCGAGATGTGCAGCATTTCGGCAGCCCGCGTCACTGTCTGGCCCAGGATCACTGCGCGAAAGGCTTCCAACTGACGGAGATTCATAGCTCGGATCCACCCATAACAAAAAGACATGAGGTTGCCAAAATAAAGCATTTTTCAAGGCGCTGTCATCGCCCTAGGATCGACCGAAAGCACTTGAACAAGCCATGGGCCGGCGTCTGATTGAATCAGTGGCGCCGAAAACAGCGATCAGAAAACCATGTCAAAAACTGATGTCATTGTCGTAGGGGGTGGCCTGGTGGGTATGTCCATCGCCTATGGACTGGCCTTGCTCGGGCGCCAGGTGAGCGTGCTCGACGAGGGCGATGACGCTATTCGCGCCGCCCGGGGCAACTTTGGTTTGCTCTGGGTGCAGGGCAAGGGCTACCGCATGAGCCCGTATGCCCGGTGGACGCGGGAATCGGTGGCGCTCTGGCCTCGATTCGCCGCGGCGTTGCAAGCCGATACCGGCATCGATGTCCATCTACGCCAACAGGGTGGCTTCCAGTTGTGCCTGAGCGACGCGGAAATGGCCGAGGAAAGTCATCGGCTGGCTTGGCTGCGTGACGCCTTTGCTGGCGACTACCCCTTTGAACTGCTGGACGCCGCGCAACTGCGCGCCCGCTTGCCCGGCGTTGGGCCTGATGTCGTGGGCGGCTGTTTCTCGCCCATGGACGGCCACGTCAACCCGCTCAAGCTGCTGCGCTCGCTCTATGCCGCCTGCCAGGTTCGCGGGGTCAAGCTCATCAACGGCCATCACGTCGAGGCCATCGACGCGGGCACCACGGGCTTCGAACTGCGGGCAGGGGAGCAGCGCTGGGCTGCCCGCCAGGTGGTGCTGGCCGCTGGCCTCGGTAATCGGGCGTTGGGCGCCAGGGTAGGGTTGGACGTGCCGGTGCAGCCGAACCGTGGGCAGATTCTGGTCACCGAGCGGCTTGAGCCTTTTCTGCAGTACCCCACTACCTATGTCCGCCAGACCGACGAGGGCACGCTGCAACTGGGTGATTCCCACGAGTCAACGGGCTTCGATGACGGCACCGGCAGCCAGGTCATGGCGGCTATTGCCCGGCGCGCGGTGCAGTGTTTTCCGCGGCTGGGCCAGGTACGAGTGGTGCGGGCCTGGGGGGCGCTGCGGGTGATGAGTGCCGATGGCTTTCCGATATACGAAATGCCCCAAGGCTGTCCGGGGCTGTCGATTATCAGTTGCCACAGCGGCGTGACGCTGGCTGCCGCCCATGCCTTGCGCTTGGTGCCCTGGATCGCCGGGGAATTCGATGAGCCGGCGGTGAAGCCATTCGGGTTGCAGCGTTTCAACCTGCAAGCAGAGGTGCGTCATGTCGGCTGACAGTCTGTTCCGGCCGCTGGCCTCGGGAGATCACACCGTGCAGATCGAATTTGAAGGCAGACCGCTCACAGTGTCCGCCGAGGTATCCCTGGCGGCGGCGCTGCTGGCCTGTGGCATTCGCCACACCCGCGAAAGCGCGATCAACGGTCGCCCCGGCGCCCCTTATTGCATGATGGGCGTGTGCTTCGAATGCCTGGTGGAAGTGGACGGACAAGCCAATGTCCAGGCTTGCCTGGTGCCGGTGAGTTCCGGCATGCGCGTGCGGCGCCAACGCGGAGCCGCGTGCCTGGCACCGTGGCAGGAGGGCGGCGATGAGTAATGCAATCATCGACCTGATCATCATCGGCGCTGGTCCGGCGGGAATGAGCGCTGCGCTCGAAGCCAGGGCCCACGGCCTGTCGGTTGTCGTGCTGGACGAGCAGGCCAGCCCAGGCGGACAGATATATCGCCAGGTGCTCCAGGCTGACGCTCGCCGCCGCGCCGTGTTGGGTGACGACTACGTGGCCGGGGCAAAATTGGCCGCCGACTTTCTGCAATGCGGTGCCCGCTATCTGCCCAACGCAGCCATCTGGCAGGTGACGCCGCAGCGTCAGGTGCACTACCTGTTCGAGGGGCGTGCCGAAGTCTTGCAAGGGCGCCATCTGTTGATTGCCACGGGGGCCTTCGAACGGCCGATGCCGATTCCTGGCTGGACCCTGCCGGGCGTCATGACCGCCGGGGCCGGGCAGATTCTGCTCAAGAGCGCTGCCATGGTGCCGGCCACGCCAGTGGTGCTGGCCGGGTGTGGTCCATTGCTCTACTTGCTGGCGGTGCAATACCTGCGTGCAGGCGTCGCGCTTGAGGCCCTGGTGGATACCAGCCATCGGAGCGATCTGCTGCGTGCCTGGCGGGAAGTTCCCGGTGCATTGCGCGGCTGGCGTGATCTGCTCAAAGGACTGAAGCTGCTGACGGAGCTCAAGCGTGCCGGCGTCCGGCATTTTCGCGGCGCGCGCAACCTGCAGGTTGAAGGCACGGATCGGGCCTGCGCCTTGAGTTTCGACAGTCAAGGCCGCTCGCAGCGCATTCGCGCCGATTTGGTTCTGCTGCATCAAGGCGTGGTGCCCAACACCCAGGTCAGTTGGTCATTGCGCCTGGAGCACGACTGGAACGAACAGCAACTGTGCTGGATTACGCGTCGCAATCAATGGGGTGAAAGCAGCGCGCCGGGCATTTTTATCGCCGGTGACGGTGGTGCCATCGGCGGTGCCCAGGTGGCGCAATTGGAGGGGCGCCTGGCCGCATTGACAATCGCCGGCCAGCCGACGCGCGCGCGCGCCCTGCAGCAGCTGTTACGCCGCGCCCGCGCCGCACGGCCGCTGCTCGATACCCTGTATCGCCCCCGGCCCCAGAATCGCATCCCCGCTGATGACGTCACGGTATGCCGCTGCGAAGAGGTCAGCGCTGGCGACATTCGCCGTTACGTCGACCTGGGTTGCCTGGGCCCCAACCAGACCAAGGCCTTCGGCCGTTGCGGCATGGGCCCGTGCCAGGGGCGCCAATGCGGTCTGAGCGTCACTGAAATCATTGCCGAACGCCGCCACGTCGCACCCGCCGAGGTGGGCTATTACCGCATCCGTTCACCCCTCAAACCCATCACGCTCGCCCAATTGGCCAGTGAGCGTCTTTCCCTCGAGGAACCTTCATGAGTATTCAACGCATCGAAAGCAACCCACGCCTGAGCCGTAGCGTCGTGCACAACAGCGTGGCCTGGCTCAGCGGTGTCGTGGCCGCCGATTGCAGCCAGGACATCGAGGGCCAGACCCGCCAGGTGCTGCAGCGGATCGATGAGCTGCTGGCCGCGTCGGGCAGCGACAAGCACAGGCTGCTCAATGTGCAGATCTGGATGAAAGACATGGGCCGGGATTTCGCTGCGATGAACGCGTTGTGGAGCGAGTGGCTCAATGCCACGCAGGCGCCAGCGCGGGCCACGGCCCAGGTGGCATTCGACGACCCGGAGATTTTGCTGGAGCTGATTGTCACGGCGGCGGTCTGAGGCCGTCGGTCGGATCACCGTTGTGCTGTCACCGGGCAGGCGACCACCAGAGCCACCGCCCGGGCTTGTTCACATTGCTGCTGCCATAACGGGCGACTTCTGCGCAGTGCCCGAAATCAATAACATCGCACCTGGAGCAAATGAATGAACGTTAAACGCATCGCCTTGAAACTGGGTCTCGTCTCGCTGCTGGCTTTCGGCACGAGCCTGCAAGCAGCCGAATCATCGTTGCGCATCGGTATTGAGGCGGCTTATCCACCATTCGCCTCAAAAACTCCGGACAACGCCATCGTCGGTTTCGACTACGACATCGGCCAGGCACTTTGCGCCGAGATGAAGGTCCGTTGTGTCTGGCAGGAACAGGAATTCGACGGTTTGATTCCAGCGCTCAAGGTGAAGAAGGTCGACGCGGTGATTTCCTCCATGTCCATCACCCCCGAGCGATTGAAGTCGGTGGACTTCACTGATCGCTATTACCGAATCCCGGCGCGCCTGGTGTTTCGCAAGGGCAGCGGCATCAACGATATTCCGGCACAACTCAACGGCAAGCGGATCGGCGTGCAGCGGGCCACCAACTTCGATCGCTATGTCACCGATCACTTTGCCCCGGCGGGCGCCGAGGTAGTGCGCTATGGTTCGCAGAACGAAATATTCCTCGACTTGCTGGGCGGGCGCCTGGACGCGACCATGGCCAGTTCGGTGGTGATCGACGAGAGCCTGCTCAAGCGTCCCGAGGGCAATGATTTCGAATTTGTCGGGCCCAATTTCACCGAGGAACAATACTTCGGCACCGGCATCGGCATTGCGGTACGCAAGAACGATACGCTGGCGGGCCGCTTCAATCAGGCACTGGCGACCATTCGCGCCAACGGCACTTACGAGCGGATTCGCCAGAAGTACTTTGACTTCGATATCTACGGCGAATGAGATTCGAGGCTGGTTTTTGGCCCGCAGGCTATATCTGCGGGCTTCCTGTTACACAGCACGGAGTGATCCATGAAAACCAAAGCGGCACTCACTGAACAAGACGTTGCCATGTTGCTGGTAGCGGCCAAAGATCTAGCGCACCAGCGGGAATGGGCGGTGTCGATCTGCGTGGTAGACGACGGAGGCCACCCGTTGGGGCTGCTGCGCCTGGACGATGCCTCGCCGTTGTCGTCCTATATCGCTACCGAAAAAGCCCGCACAGCCGCCATGGGGCGGCGTGATAGCAAAGTTTTCGAAGACATGATCAATGGTGGTCGTTACGCGTTTCTCAGCGCTCCGCACCTGCAGGGCATGCTTGAAGGTGGGGTGAGCATTCATCATGACGGCCAGTGCATCGGTGCCATCGGGGTTTCTGGGGTCAAGGCTGAGCAGGATGCTGAATTGGCTCGTTTGGCGGTGGAGACGGCGTTGCCGGTGATTACTCCGGATTCCTGAGATGGCTATCAACCTGTGGGAGCGAGCTTGCTCGCGATAGCGGTGGGTCGGTTACAGACGCATCTACAGACCGAACACCATCGTGAGCAGACCCGAACGCCACAAGGTTTGCACAAATCTTCCAGACACTCTCCTCATCAGCCGTTAATCTGCCAAGAGCACATTCACCAAGCGGGACAGGGCATGACAGCGCGCAACTGGATCGATCTCAAGCAGGACGCCACGTCCGGTATCGAGACCGTGCGCGCGCATTTCGAGGGGCATGCCTATGATCCCCACTGGCATGACACCTATCTGGTGGGCGTGACCGAGCAGGGCGTGCAGCAGTTTCATTGCCGCCGCCAGCAGCACAACAGTACGCCGGGCAAAGTGTTCCTGCTCGAGCCCGGCGAGCTGCATGACGGCAATGCCCCCCACGACCACGGGTTTACCTACCGCACGTTGTACCTGGAGCCTCAATGGCTGGAGCGCGAATTGCGTTCCTTGTTCGACGTGGCGCCGGACAACGCCCAGTTGGGGTTTGCCGCCACCCTGACGGACGATGCGCGGCTGGCGAGTGCCACGGCCATGGCCTTCCAGAGCCTGCACGAGCAGGAGATCCGCATCGTGCGCCAGACGGCCCTCGATACGCTGTTGGCCAACCTGACCCAACACCTGCACTGGCGGGCGCGGATCAACCCGGATCCACGGCTGCCATTGGTGGCGCAGCAGGCCCGGGATTATCTGCACAGTCACCTGAGCGAAGACATCGGGCTGGATGACTTGGCGCAGGTCACCGGCGTGGATCGTTTCCGCCTGACCCGTGCGTTCAAGGCGGCATTCGGCCTGGCGCCCCATGCTTATCTGATCCAGTTGCGCCTGGCCCGCGCCCGGCGCCTGCTGGCGCGTGGCGAGAGTGCCGTGGCGGTGGCGGCCATGCTCGGTTTTGCCGATCAAAGTCACTTGGGCCGCTGGTTCCAGCGCGCCTATCGCCTGAGCCCGGCGGACTACCGCAAGCGCTGCTCAATTGTTCCAGACTGACCATGGCTTCATGGGGATGATCAAGCGATCGATCATTCACCGAGAAGTTGCTCCATGGACCAGTTACTGCCGTTTGCCTTGTTCGCCTTTGTCGCCTCCATCACCCCGGGCCCGACCAATATCCTGGTGCTGAGCCATAGCTCGCGTTTCGGCCTGGCCACCACCTTGCCGATCATCCTCGGCGCGTGCGCGGCGGCAGCCTTGTTGGTGCTCCTGGTCGGCACCGGATTGGGGGATGTGCTGGCGCGTCATGCCACGATTCAAACATTGCTCTCATGGGCCGGCATTGCCTGGTTGAGCTGGATGGCCTGGCAGATTTTCAGCGCGCCGGCCCAGGCCATTGACCCGGACCGGCCCGCCGAAGGCCCGCGACTGGGCCTGGCGGGAGCGGCGGGGTTGCAGTTGGTGAATCCCAAGACCTGGATGATGGCGCTGGCGGTGGTCAGCGTGTTTGCCGGCGCCGAGGCTGACCGTACCGTGCGGGTGCTCTGGCTGTCCCTGGCGTTTTTCGTGATTTCCATCCCGTGCATGACCGCGTGGGCTTATCTGGGCCTCGGCGCTGCCCGGTTCTGTCGTTCCGCGGTAGCCATGAGCCGGTTCAATCGGGCCATGGCGGTGCTGTTGCTGGCGTCGGCGTGGTTGACCTTGGTGGTCTGAGGGATCGGAAAGAACCATTGTGGCGAGGGAGCTTGCTCCCGTTGGGGCGCGAAGCGGCCCTGAAACCTGGCGACGCGGTGAATCAGGTTGATTGAGCGGGCCTTGAGCGGGGGCTGCTTCGCAGCCCAGCGGGAGCAAGCTCCCTCGCCACAATGGGTATCCCGGCCCATCTGGCTCTATCACCGGTCAGCTTTGCAAGTACACCGCATGGGTATGGGTGTATTCATACAAGCCATGCTTGCCATCAGCCCCGCCCACCCCGGACTTGCGTACCCCGGCATGGAACCCCTGCATGGCTTCGAAATTTTCGCGGTTGACGTAGGTTTCGCCAAAGTCCAGGCCTCGAATGGCGTGCATGGCGCGACCCAGGTCTCGGGTGTAGATCGAAGAGGTCAGGCCATAGTCGCAGTCGTTGGCCAGGGCGATCGCTTCGTCCAGGTCGTCGATGATCTGGATGGGCAGTACCGGACCGAAAATTTCCTCGCGCATGATCTGCATCGAGGCGTTACAACCGGCCAGCACGGTGGGTTGGAAGTGGAAACCGTCGGGGCGGTCTGCCACGCGACCTCCGCTGATCAGGCTGGCACCTTGCTGCAGGGCGGTTCTCACTTTGCGCTCGACGCTGTCCAGGCCATGGCGGTTGATCAAGGGGCCCATCTCGATATCGGGCTCGGCCAGCGGGTCGCCGTAACGGGTGGCGGACATGGCCGCGCTGATGCGTTCGATGAACTGATCGGCGACCTTGCGCTCCACGTAGACTCGCTCGGCACAGTTGCAGACCTGACCGGTGTTGATGATCCGTGAGTCGCGAATCGCCTTGACCGCCAACGCCAGGTCAGCGTCCGCCAGCACAATGGCCGGGGCCTTGCCGCCCAGTTCCAGGTTGAGCTTGGTAATGTTCGGCGCCGACGCCGTCATGATCCGCGAGCCGGTATCAACGCTGCCGGTAAAGCTGATCATGTCCACGCCTTTGTGACCACTCAAGGTCGCGCCCACCTGGCCGTCGCCACACACAACGTTGAACACGCCGGGCGGCAAGTCGGTTTCGGCCACCAACCGGGCGAATTCGAAGCAGTTGTTCGGGGTTTCTTCGCTGGGCTTGATGACAATGGTGTTGCCAGTCAGCAGGGCCGGGGCCATTTTGCGAGCGATCAGGAAAAACGGAAAATTCCACGGCAGGATGCCGGCTACCACACCCAGGGGCTTGCGGAACAGGAAGATGTTTTCCCCGGGGCGGTCGCTGGTGATGATTTCGCCTTCGATGCGCCGGGCCCACTCGGCCATGTAGTCGAGGTAGTCAGCGGTGAAGTTCACCTCCACTGCGGCCAGGGCGCTGGTCTTGCCTTGTTCCAGGGTGATGGTGCGCGCCAGGTGCGCAACGTTCTCCCGCAGTTTGCCGGCGATGCGTCGCAGGTAACCGGCGCGTTTGATGGCCGGTTCGGCCGACCAGGCTTTCTGCGCGGCGCGGGCGGCAGCCAAGGCCTGATCGACATCGGCGGCGGTGGAGGCCGGGCCCCGGGACAGCAATGCACCGGTGGCCGGGTTGTACACGTCCAGGTGTGCTTCGCTGTGGGTGAACTGGCCGTTGATGAAGTTCTGGAACACAGGAACGGATGACATGGCAGGCTCCTTCAGTAAGTGCGCGACGGCGCTTGGACGGTGGCAGGTTCGCGATAGCGGGCGAGGGTGGCCTGGGCGCTCTGGCGCAGCAGGCTGATGTCGATGGCCACCGCAATGAACTGGCAGCCCCAAGCCTGATAACGACGCGCATCGGCTTCATTGGGCGCCAGGATGCCGCAGGCCTTGCCCGTCGCGAGGGTGGCGTCGACCGCGTGCCGGATGCGCTCCTGTACCTCGGGATGTCCCGGGTTGCCTGCATGGCCGAGTCCGATGGACAGGTCGGCGGGGCCGATGAACACCGCGTCCACGCCCTCGACGGCAGCGATGGCTTCGACGTTTTCCACGCCCGTGCGCGATTCCACCTGGACGATCAGGCACAGTTCTTCATGGGCGGTGGTGAGGTAGTTCGCCACACCGTCCCAACGAGTGGCGCGGGTCAGGCCGCCGCCCACGCCACGAATGCCATGGGGCGGATAACGCATGGCGCGTACCAGGGCCTGGGCCTGTTCGGCGGTTTCGACCATGGGAATCATCAGGGTCTGGGCGCCGACATCCAGCAACTGCTTGATCAGGTTGGCGTCGCCAGTCACCGCCCGCACCACCGGCGCGGTGGCATAGGGCGCCACGGCCTGGAGCTGGCCGAGTATGCTGGGTACGGTGTTGGGCGCGTGTTCGCCATCGATCAGCATCCAGTCGTAACCGGTGCCGGCGATGATCTCGGCGGCATAGCCGGTGGCGAAACCGGCCCAGATACCGAACTGGGTTTGTGTTGAGGTGAGCGCGGCCTTGAAGGCGTTGCGGGGCATGTTCATGGCGTGCTCCTTTCGCGGTGATAAGGTCGGTGCAACTGGCAATCCGGATTGAGCGTCACGCCGAAGCCAGGCTGGTCAAGGACCGACAGGCGCATGCGGCCTTCCACCGGCACCGGTTCACCCAGCAGTTGCGGGTGGAACATCGGCACCACTTCGTCGGCCTGGGGCGCCATCATCAGGAACTCGGCGAATGGGCTGTTATGCCGGGTGGCGACGAAGTGATAGCTGTAGACCGAGGAGCCGTGGGGGATTACCAGCGCGTTGTGGGCGTCGGCCAGGGCCGAGATCTTCACCAGTTCGGTGAGACCGCCGCACCAGCCAACGTCCGGCTGGATGATGTCGCAGCAACCCATTTCCAGCAGCATGCGAAAGCCCCAACGGGTGGCCTCATGCTCACCGGTGGTCACCAGCATGCCCTTGGGTACGTTGTTGCGCAGCGCGGCGTATCCCCAGTAGTCGTCGGGCGGCAACGCCTCTTCGATCCACTTCAAACCGTGCTCGTGGGCGCCGACCGCGAGTTTGGTGGCGTAGTTGAGGTCCAGGCTCATCCAGCAATCGAGCATCAGCCAGAAATCGGGGCCGACCCGCTCGCGCATGGTTGCCAGGGCTTCGAGATTCTTGCGCAAGCCTTCCTCGCCTTCGGCCGGGCCGTGATGCAAAGGCATCTTGCCGCCGATGAAGCCCATTTTCTGCGCCAGGTCCGGCCGCGCGCCGGTGGCATAGAACTGCAATTCGTCACGCACCGCGCCGCCGAGCAATTGATGCACCGGCTCCTGGCGGATCTTGCCGAGCAAGTCCCAGAGCGCCAGGTCCACGCCGGAAATCGTGTTGATCACCAGGCCCTTGCGGCCGTAGTAGAGCGTCGACTGGTACATCTGGTCCCAGATCTTCTCGATGTCGGTCACCCGGGCGCCTTCGACGAATCGTGCCAGGTGCTTTTCAACGATGTAGGCCGCGGGCTCGCCACCGGTGGTCACGGCGAACCCGACGGTGCCATCGCTGGCTTCGATTTCCACCACCAGGGTGCCGAGCACATTGATGCCGAAACTGCGGCGGCTCTGGCGGTAGTCCGGGTACTTGCTCATGGGCGTGGCGATGTGATCGTCGATCCAGTGGCCGTCGGCCTGGTCGTGATAGTCCGCGCCGCCGCCTCGAAGCACGAAGGCGCGAACGTGTTTGATTGTGGGAATACCCATATGTGCAGCTCCTTGAGTTAAACAGTAGCGGGCGTCTTCGAAGCGCGTTGGCCGGGCGAGTGGATACCCAGCACCAGCAACGCGGCGATAACGGTGGTAACGGAGAGCAGGTAGAGGCCTGCGGCGGGAGAGTGGAAGGCGCCTTCGGCCCAATTCTTCAGCACCGGGGCGATAAAGCCGCCGAGGGCGCCAAAGGAGTTGATCAACGCGATGCCCGCTGCTGCCGCGCTGCCGGCCAGGTAGCTGGATGGAAAGGTCCAGAACACCGGCTGCACGGCGATGAAGCCGGAAGCGGCGAAGCACAGGGCGATGATTCCCAGCAATGGGCTGGAAACGCTCACCGAGCAGGCGATTCCGGCGGCCGCCATCAGCAGGGTCAACGCGGCGGTACGGCGGCGCTGGCCGGTGCGGTCGCTGTAACCGGGAATCAGGTAGGCCGCGCACAGCGCGCAGATCCATGGAATGGCCGTGACCAGCCCCACCATCAGCCCGACCTTGCTGCCCAACAGACCGCCGACCTGGGTCGGCAGGTAAAACACCACGCCATAGACGCTGGCCTGGATCAGCAGATAAATCAGGCACAGGTACAACACCGAAGGTTGGCACAGCACGCTGAGCAGGCTGCGGCCGTGGGATTGTTTGTGCTGGTCCTCGGCATCGAGCAGCGCCTGGACCTGCCGGCGTTCCTCGACCGTCAGCCATTTGGCATCGGCGGGGCGGTTGTCCAGGTACCAATAGGCCCAGATGCCCACAGCCGAGGCCATCAGGCCTTCAACGGCGAACAACCACTGCCAGCCGTGAACACCGGCAAAACCGTCCAGCTCCAACAGCAGGCCTGACAGCGGGCTGCCAAAGATGAACGCCAGCGGCGCGCCGAAGTAGAAGAAGCCCATGGCCTTGCCCCGGGCCGCCGAGGGGAACCAATAGGTGAGGTAGAGGATGACACCGGGAAAGAACCCGGCTTCGGCCACGCCCAGCAAGAAGCGCAGCACGTAGAAACTGGTCTCGTTGTGGGCAAAGACCATGGCCGCCGACACCAGGCCCCAGGTGACCATGATCCGGCACATCCACAACCGCGCACCGACGCGGTGCAGGATCAGGTTGCTGGGCACTTCCAGCAGTGCGTAACCGGCGAAGAACACGCCCGCCCCAAACGCGAATGCGGCGTCGCCGATACCGGTGTCGGCCTGGAAGGCCTGTTTGGCGAAGCCAACGTTGGCCCGGTCGAGAAAAGCCATGATGTACATCAGTAGCAGGAAGGGCAGCAGGCGCCAGGAAATCTTGGCCAGTACAGACACAGGAAGAGTCTTCATCGCGGGAGTCCTTTAGCAGGTATTTGTTCTTATGGGCTGGACTGTACGGCGGGCGATTGATGCGTTACAAATCGAATTTCGCTAACAACCGATACCTTGAAGGTATCGGTAATCAGGGGCCTATCAATGACTCATCCTGTATTGTCGCGCAGTCTGTTCAACCGCCTGCGCTACAAACACTTGCACATGCTGGTGGCCTTGAGCGCCAGCCAGAACCTGCACCGGGCATCCCAGAGCCTGAACATGTCGCAACCGGCGGCCACCCGGATGCTGCACGAGATCGAGGACATGTTCGGTTGCGACCTGTTCGAGCGCCTACCCCGGGGTATGCGCCCGACCGCCCTGGGCCAGGAACTGATCCGCTTCGCCGAGTTAGCCCTCAGCGGCCTGGATCGCTGCGCCGAAGATCTGCTGGCGCGCCAACAGGGCGGTTATGGTTACCTGTCCATCGGCACCATCATGGGAGCGGCGCCGGACTTGGTCATGGATTCCATCGCGCGGATCAAGGCGCTCAATCCGCAGCTGCGAATCCGCATCATGGGGGATACCAGCGACCAGGTGATCCAGTTGCTGGAGCAAGGTCGCATCGACCTGGCCATCGCCCGACGCAACGCTGCCACCGACAGCGAGCACTACGACTTCGAACAACTGGGCAATGAACGACTGCTGGTGGTAGTCCACGCCGGCCATCCCTTGGCACGGCGCAAAAAGCTGGCCCTGGCCGAACTGGTCAGCGACTGGCCATGGATCCTGCAACCGGAAACCAGCCCGGCGCGCATCGGCCTCGATCAGGCGCTGCAACGCCTGGCGTTGCCAATGCCAGCGGACATCATCGAGTGCAGCTCGGTGTATTCCATGCAGCAGCTGATCCAGCTGACCGACGCGATCATGGTGCTCTCGGAAACGGCGTTGCGCGATTACCTGAAAATGGGCCTGGTGGTGGCGCTGCCAGTGGCACTGGACGTACAACTGGCGCCGTTTGGCATGTTGCGGCGCAAGGGTGAGCCGGTGAACCGGGAACTGGGACTGTTCATTGACCTGCTACGCACCCAGGCCGCGGCGCGAAGGTAGCACCGATTCGCTTGCTGCGCTGACACCCGCAACCCCTTGCAACGGTTGCGCGGTTTCAAAAAACAATCGGTTTGTAGAGCATCGACCCCGCCAAAACCTGGCGCACGTGGCAACGTCGCCCATTCAATCGCCCCCAAGGAAGGAGGTCCAACATGTCCACACTCGAGACCCATGTCGAGTTCATCCACGCCAGGCTGCCCATCTGGTTGAAACGCGCCTCGCGAGCCCATCAGAAGCGTTTCAAGGTCCTGACCCAGCAATTGCAGCGCGACAGCGACACCCTCAATGCGCTGATGGTCGACTTGCCGCCCCCCGATACCTTTACGCGCGACCTGCTGCTGGCTCAGCCGCCCGTGCAGGCCTGGGGACCGGTGAAGGGCAAGGGCGGCGTCGTGGAGGCGGTACGTCGGGCACGGGTCAAGCGCGATGCCTTCGGCACCTCGTTGTTGGTGGTCGAAGCGGCCATGCGCAATTACCCTCCCGCCGATGCCGCCGTCGGCAGCGAGTTCGACAAGAAAGGCGAGCTGTTCATCAAGGGCCAGCCCGGGGAGTTCCATCGCTGGGGCGCTCCGTCAGCGACCCTGCCGCTGCCCATGACCCCGGCCAGTTTCGCCCTTCTGTGTCGAAGCATGGACGCGGGTGGCGCTTACCAGCGTTTGCTCGAACAGCGGCTGCCGCATATCGGCGCTGAGGTTCCCGCCGTTGCCAAGGCCTACATGGCCTATGCACGCAGTCAGCTGGCCTACGACGCCTACGAGGCGAAGCTGGATGGGCGCCTGGATGTGACCGGTGAGCGTTTGCTGGCCTATGTCGGTGTGCAGCTCGAAGATCGGCCCGTGGAGCCTCTGGCTTGCGAGATCAAGGCACTGGAAGTGCTGTCTGTGCCGTTGTTCGGTGCTCGGGTCTACTGGGGGGTGGCAGGGAACGCCCAGGGCGTACGCCCGGTGGTCTTGCACTTGCCCCATGACGTGGTGGCGCCCGTCAAGCAATTCCCCAGCCTGCAGGCCATGGCAGCACAGCTGGCCGAACAATTGCGCAAGCGCAGCTATCGCCAGAGCCTGATGCGTTACCTCCCGTTGCGCCTGCAAGCCCAACTGGGCGATGCCCTGCATGATCAAGTGGAATGGGAGATAAAGGACAACCTCAATCTGTTCCAGGAAATCCATGCGCGTGTGACCGGCTGGCGAGAAGGGGAGCTGGGCGAGGGTGGCAACCCCAGGCGTATCCGGGTGCCGACGCCCCACGTGCCCTGGAGTCTTGGCGATGTGCGCAAAAATCAATGGGACGATCGCTATCACGAATGGCGCACCCATATCCTGGCCAATGCCTCGACGCTGATGGTCCCCACCAAGGACCAGGACTGGCAGGCGCTGCTGGCACGCTTCGAGTATTGGGAAAGCCTCGCGGAGCGTTCGCTGATGCTCGCCGTCAGTTTCATCCCGTTTTGCGCACCGATTGGCATGGCCGCAGCGGCGGTGGGCGGGGTACGCCTGGTGTATGAGTTCTTCGAAGGTATCCAGGCGTTCAACGAAGGCCACGCCCAGGAAGGCATCGACCATATCTTCAACGTCTTGTTTGGGATCGCTCAAGGTGCCTACCTGGGGTTTATCGGTGGGGCCGTTGAACCCATGCCGCTGAGTGACGGTACGACACGCCTGTGGAACGGCGATGTCACGCCGTTCCAGGCCCGGCAGCGCCCCCCCTTGGTGGCTGAACAGGACGCCTGGGGCGTTTGGCGCACGGCCGACCAGGCGTGGGTGCAGGTCGAGGGCCAATATTTCGAGGTGCAAGGGACTGCCGATGCCTTGGGCTTGCGCCTGCCCGCCGGCCATCGAGGCGTGACACCGCTGCTGGAATGGAGCCGTGCTCGCGGCTGGCGCTGGGCGCACCGCAACCCATTGCAGCGCAGCAACCTGGAACTGCTGCGCGACTTTGCCGAAACGCCAGGCGAGCTGGACGACAAGACGATCCTTGCCTTGCAGCGACAGGCCGGCATCAGTGAGGCGCACCTGCGTTACCTGCAAGTGGAAGGACAGCCGCTGCCGGCGCTATTCGCCGACGCCCTGAGTGAAGCGCGCAACTGGCAAAAGGTGCAGCAGACCATTGGCCGTCTGCGGCGTGATGAAGCGCCCGGGCATGTGCCTGTGCAAATCGCCCACACCCTTGTGGATTTGCCGGGTTGGCCAAGCGAGCTGAGGCTGCGTTATCACGACGGCGGGCAGGCTCACGTCACCGGTGACACAGCCGCTACGCGCGTGCTCGACGTACACGACGCAGACCTGGAGCAAGACGCCTGGGCGGGTCGCATCCTGGCCGGATTGAGCCTGAATGAACAGCGCACGCTGCTGGGGCAAAGCCCCCTCGGACTGCGCCCGGTGGAGCGCAGCCGGTTGTTGGCCGGGCGCTGGTCCGACTACCTGGAACGCCATGGGACGCAAGTGAGCGCTGCCCTGGCCCGGCCCGCAGCGCTCGATCCGCAGGCCGTTCCCGTGGCGCGTGCTTTCCCGGGCCTGCCGGAGTTCTTGGCCAACGAACTGGCCAGCCAGGCTCGAGGCCAGGACCGGCTGCGCCTGCTTGAAGGCCGGGTGACCGGGCGCCTGGGCAAGCAATGTGTAGAAGCCCTGAGCGAGCTGCGCCTGACCCGCGCCTTGCGTGCCCTGGAGCGCGGCGAAAGCAGCGCCGACCGGGACGCTATGGTCATGGGGTTGCTTGGCGACACTGCGCGATTACACGGTCGGCTGCACCTGCGTCTGTCCTCGCCCGAGCAGCAAGGCCCGCTCACGGTGGGAGAGGCAGGGCCTTTGAAAGTCATTCGCCAGGAGGACGGCCAATACCTTCCCTTTGACGAAGCGGATAACGAACTGGCTGGGCCTTCGAGCCTGGAAGAAGCGTTGCTCAGGGCGATGCCGGACGAAGCACGCAATGCCTTGGGCCTGAATATCTGGGACGCAGCCAAGCTGCGTGAGGCCCTTCTTGAGCAAGCCCTGGATGATCGACAGAGTCTGCGTTCGTACCTGCGACTCAAGCGCTTCGACAACATGAATGAGGGGCCGCAGTGGCTGAACGGATACTTTGGTTATCCCATGAGCGGCCGTGGCCGACTGCCGTTGCGGCGCTGGCTTGGCACCCTGCAAGGGCGCCTTGAACGGCTGTATCCCCACTACGCCGGGGCTGCCTTCGAGGGGCTGCAACGCGGCTTGACCGAGCAGGCCGAGCGAGAAGGCATCAGTCTCGATGACCTGGTTGGCCGCTTGACGACTGAATGGGCAACCCTGGATGAAGGGCTGCGCCAATGGGAGGTTGAGGAGGGCCTTCATCACCCTAACGAGGGCCGTTACAACCGTGATGAACTGATTTCGGTGCGCAGGGAAGTGACGAGGGAAATCCGCCGGGCCTGGCGACGTGAACCCGATCCGGACCGGGAAGATAGCGAGCTGATATTGCGTCTATCGGGGTGGGACATCGGCCGGCTTCCACCCCTCAGCGCGCGTTTCGACCATATCGAAGAGCTGATGTTGGCGCACATGGGCTTGAGTGAAGACCCCTCGGATTTCCTGCGGCTGTTCCCCAATATCGAGACGCTGCGCCTGCACGGCAATAATCTCACCACCGTGCCAGCGGCGGCCGGCGAGTTTCGCAACCTGCTGGAGCTGTCATTGGGCAGGAATCCGCTCAACCTGGACGCGGATGCTTTCGCCCCCTTGCTGGGCGCCGACCGCGCTCCCTGTCTAGAGGAGCTGAACCTGTCCGAGGTGAGCGGCGGGACCGTACCCGGTACCGACCGAGCCGTGGCCATCGGTCGCTTGGCAGAATTGCCCTCGCTGCGGGAGCTGGTATGGTCCGACAACTTGCATTTCACCCCCGAGGAATTGCAGGCCATCACCGCTTTACCGGGATTGCGCACCCTGGACCTGGCTCGCTGTGGCCTGCGCCTGGATGAGGAGGGTAGTGCGTTCCTGCGTAGCGCCACGACCGTCAGGGATTTACGGCTGAGCGGTAACAACTGTCGCGATTTACCGGACCTCCCCGAACTGGTGTCCTTGGAGGCGCTGGAGCTGGCCAACGCCGGGCTTGAACGCGTTCCCGCGCTGGCATTGCGGTTGCTCTCGAAAACATCATCCGAGCCAATCTTCATCGACCTCAAGGGCAATCGCATCACCGACATCCAGGGTGACTTGATCCCGGCGCTGGGCAACCTGCCAACGGGGAATACCCTTGGGCTTTGGCTCGAAGATAATCCACTGCCCAGCGCCCAGATCCGAATCCTGCGGGCCGTGGACCCCCAGGCTTTTCGCTACACCGTCGACGACTGGCTTGATCCCTTCAACGAACTCCAGCGGGCGTTGGAAGTGGCCCGCGACGATGCCGGCGGGCGGCGTTTCATCGATTGGTACTCCGGCCTCATCCGTGACGCCGATGCCGATGTGCCGGGCGGGTTGGCCGCCGGTGATCGACAAAGGGCGACCAGCATCCTGCAGTACTACACCGGTTTCCCGGACACCTATGCCGACCTCTCGGCACGGGTTGCGGATTTCGACCAGCAATTGGCTCAACTGCGTACACGCTTGCAGGCCCGCGTGCTGGACAGGCAACCGCCGGACGTCCCCGAACTGGAGGCGCATTTCCTGATGTTCCAGGCGGTTCAACGTGCCCGCCTTGAACCGCAAAGGGTGCCTTTCGCGAGCTTCCTGGGCCGCCACCATGACTATTGGGGCAGGGTATTGAGCGGGCGTTATCCCGACGTCTCGCAGTTGCGGGCGGCCATGACACGGGAAGGCTTCATCAACTGGCTCAGCGACGCCCAGGACTCCTTTAACGGCAACGATCAAATACCTCGCGTCGGCGAACTGACCTGGCGTCCCTACCTGGGGTTGATGTCCCGCGAGTGGTCCGACGGCTTGGCGATCTGGGACACCGTGGAAGACGATCTGGTGGATGCCTTCAGCGAGCCGGTGGACCCTTCCCATTGGCCCCAGGTGTTGCTGGATAACCTGGCACACCCGGATGCCGACCTGCCCAGTGCCCTGGAATCCGTCACCGGGCCAGAAGGGATCGTCTGGCACCGTGTGAGGCTCGAGGCGGTGGCGGATGTGGATTGGGCCGCCGGCCAGCCGGTGACGCTCAGCGAAGACCAGTTGCGGCGCACCATGGCCATCTATCGCTCGGTCAAGAGCCGGGAGGTTGAAGGGATGGTCAAGCGGATCACCACAGGCCTGGTCAGCCCTTGGTGGTCGTTGCGCACGCAATAGAGGTTACTGGCCGGCACCCTCGCCAGAGGCCGTCATCCTGAATACCAGCGCCTTCAGGCCACACGCCATGTCGGCATCTGGAAACTCCGGCGGATTCGCCAGCCGCTGTTCGAACACCAGGCCCGGTGCTTCGCGGGTGACGCCGTCGATGAGGAAGTCCGGGCCGGTGGCCGGGTCGTTGCTGCAGGCCAGGACCGTGCCGTCGGCGGTCAGCAGTTCCGGCAGGCGGCGCAGGACGCGCTGGTAATCCTTGGTCAGCAGGAAACTGCCTTTCTGGAAGGTGGGCGGGTCGATGATCACCAGGTCATACGGCCCGCTGTTGATCACCTTGCCCCAGGACTTGAACAAATCGTGGCCGAGGAAACTCACCTGGCCCAGGTCATGGCCGTTCAGGCGATGGTTGTCGCGGCCACGACTCAGGGCCGCACGTGACATGTCCAGGTTGACCACGTGCTGCGCGCCGCCGGCGATGGCCGCCACTGAGAAGCCGCAAGTGTAGGCGAACAGGTTCAGTACCCGTTTGCCCTCGGCGTTGGCCCGCACCCAGTCGCGGCCATAACGCATGTCGAGGAACAGGCCGTTGTTCTGCTTCTTGCCCAGATCGATCCGGTAACGCAGGCCGCCTTCGGTCAGGGTCCATTCGTCAATGGGCTCGCCCACCAGCCATTGGGTGAGGCTTTGCGGCAGGTAGCGGTGCTGTACGGCCAGCGTATGGGCCTTGCTGTGTTGCCAGGCCGGCGACGTAGCGAGCGCCAGCAGTGTCGCGATCAAATCGTCCAGGTGCGTGGGTTCTGGCTCCTTGAACAGCGAGACCAGGACCACCCCTTGCAACCAGTCGACAGTGATTTGCTCCAGGCCCGGCCAGCAGCGCCCGCGGCCATGGAACAGGCGCCGGGTTTCTTCTGGCGCCGACTCCAGGGCTGTCAGCAAATGGGTGTGAAGGGTTTGAAGGGCTTCAGGGTTCATCGCAAAGGCCAGCAATTCGAAGGGCCGGCATTCTAACCACCCGTGACCCTTGTGGCGAGGGAGCTTGCTCCCGCTTGAGTGCGAAGCGCTCACACTATTGATTGGGCCTGCTACTGATGGGGGCTGCTACGCACCCCAGCGGGAGCAAGCTCCCTCGCCACGGGGGCCGTGTCTAACTGCCGCTGGTCGCAAGGATACTGGCAACCTGTTGCGGCTGGCAGTTGAGGTACGCCGAACGCTTGAGCCAACTGGGGTCCGGGTACCAGGAAAACATGAATTGACCGCCCTTGAGCTTGTCGATCACCTGGCGCGCCACCTGGGGGCGTACGGCAGGGCAACCCTGGCTGCGCCCGATGCGGCCCTGGCGCACGCTCCATAAGGGGTTCACGTAGTCGGCGGCATGGATCACGATGGCCCGATCGCGGGCCTGGTCATTGAAACCCGGCTCCAGGCCGTCCATGCGCAACGAATAGCCGTGGGTGCCCTGGTAGCTTTCCTGGGTGCGAAACAGGCCCAGGCTGGATTGGTAGCTGCCCAGGCGATTGGAGAATTGCGTCGCGAAGTTTTCCCCGGATTTTTGCCCGTGGGCCACCAGGTCACGCAATACCAGCTTCTTTTGACGCAGGTCGAAGATCCACAGGCGACGGGCCGTGGAGGGTTGCGAGTAGTCGATGACCGCCAGGTGGCGGGCCTGGCTGGCACCATTGGCGACCGCGCATTGCATGGCGCTCAGGGCACTTTTGAGCGCCTGGGGATTGAGTTCCGGCGCTGCGTGGGCGAGGCTGTTGTAGAGCGTTTGCGAATTCGTCTTCTTTTCGGCCAGCGCCGGGCTGCAAATGACGCCCAGGCCCAGCATGACCAGGCAGAGTCGGCGCAAAAAGCCCTGTACAGGCGAAGCGTTTCCAGCGTGGTGTTCGTTCGCGGCATCCCGTCCGATTTCGTTTGTTTGCATGATGGCGGGTTGTACCTGTCGCAAAATTCACCGTCAACGAGACGGCCATGGAGTGGAGTAAAGCAGTTGTTCAAAAAGTCCGCATGTTACCTGAGCCTTTTATTGCTCACTGCGCCATTGGTCGCGACAGCCGAAGACAGCGATCCGGCGCTCGTGCAGACCACACTGGCGCAATTGGCGGTCGCGTGCCCGGACGTCGCGGTGGGCGTCGACTTTCCGACGCAGCTCGATTTGCAAGCGTTCTATCAGCAAAACGCAGGCCAGGAAGTCTGGTCGGACGACGAACGACGGGGGGCGTTGCAGGTCCAGTTGCAACAACTGGCCGACGACGGTCTCGATCCCGTGCGCTATGGCTTGCCGGTCGAGGGGGCGACCCAAGGCCCTCATTGTGCCGACATCGCCATCAGCCGGCGCTACCTGCAAGCCTTGCATGACCTGCGTTTCGGCTACCTGCCTCAAGACCGGCTGGAACCGGTGTGGAAGGCCAATCCACCGCCACAGGACCATCCGGCCGTGGTGTTGGCCATCGCCGGGCTGGGCCTGCGGAACCTGGCCGACGCTTTTGAACAGGCACGGCCGAACCTGGACCTCTACCGCAATCTGCGCGGCCTCTATGCCCGGCTGCGACAACAGCCTTTAGCCGAATGGCAAGCGGTGCCGGGCGGGCCGTTGCTGCAACCGGACAAACAGGACGCCCGCGTACCCGCCCTGGCCCAACGACTGTTCAACGAGGGTTACCTGAGTACGCCGCCGCAGTTGAGCGACGAGCACTACAGCCCCATGCTGGTGGAGGCGATGAAGAGCTTCCAGGCCCAGCATTCGTTGCAGGCCGATGGGGTGGTGGGGCCGTGGACCGTCACCGAGCTGAACATCAGCCCGGCCATGCGTCGCGAGCAGCTGCGCATCAACCTGGAGCGCATGCGCTGGCTGGCCCAGGACGTGGAGACCGACAGTGTCCTGGTCAACGTGGCAGCGGCGCAGTTGACGGTCTACCAGGGCGGCGCCCCGGTGTGGCAAACCCGCACCCAGGTGGGCCGTGCGCAACGGCAGACGCCGTTGCTCAAATCCCACGTCACCCGACTGACACTCAACCCGACCTGGACCATTCCGCCGACCATCATGCGCGAAGACAAACTGCCCGAGATCCGCCGCGATCCGGAGTTTCTCAGCCGCCACAACCTGCGGATTCTCGATGGTGATGGCCTGCCATTGCTGGCGGAGGATATCGACTGGGAGCACCCGGGCAACCTCATGTTGCGCCAGGATCCAGGCCCGAAGAACCCGTTGGGCAAAATGGCGATTCGTTTTCCCAATCCGTTCTCGGTGTACCTGCATGACACACCGAGCCAGGCACTGTTCAGCAAAGGCCCGCGAGCCTTCAGTTCAGGCTGCGTGCGGATCGAGCAAGTGATGCGCCTGCGCGACTTGCTGGTAAGCCCGGCCGAACGCGCCCGCACTGAGACGTTGCTGGCCAGTGAGTCGACCCACGAGTTCAGGCTGGCCCGGCCCGTGCCGATCCTGCTGGGCTACTGGACAGCACAAGCGGACAGCCAGGGCCAGGCGGTGTACGTTCCGGATATCTACGGGCGTGACGCGACACTGTCGGCCGCCCGTGGTCGCGCGCTCTGAGTTCAGGCGCATGCGGTCGCGGGGGCATGGGTGGTTTCGTCGAACGTAGCGAACAAGCGCTGGCCGATAATGCCGGCGGCCTGCAGATGTTGTTGTGGATCGGCGGTTTCCGAGTCGAGCAAGCGCTGGGAACTCACCACGCGGGCGCCGCAGTAACCGAAAATGCCATGGTCGATCTGCGTGGTCATGGCCTCACCGTAGCCGTGGCGCTGGAAGCTGTCGGCATCGGCGCCGCCGACCCCCACCAGATGGACCTGCAAGTGCTGCAGTTTCTGGATGAAGGGCTTGTCGAGGCTGAAATCGAATGCCCAGCCGTTGGAAAACACCCGGTCGATCCAGCCCTTGAGCAGCGCCGGCATGGACCACCAGTAAATTGGATAGACCAGCACCAGCGTATCGGCACGGTCGATTCTGGCTTGCTCGGCCAGCACATCCGCCGGCGGCAAGGCTTCGCGGTGGTGCACGGCATGGTCGGCAAAGCTGAAACGCGGATCGAAGCCTTCGGCGGCCAGGTCGGCGATCTCGAACGTATCGGCGGGGTTGGCGCGGGTGATGCCTTCGGCGATTTTTCCGGCCAGGCTGTGGGTGAGGGAGCGCGGATCGTGGTGAGCCACAACGATGAGTGCATGCATGGCGAAACTCCTTCTGGTCACGAGGTCTTGATGACAGGTATGCTTAAGTTACGCTTAGTAAGTTACGGTTGGTAAAGTTAGCATGTCAAGCACTGACGAACATTCGCAGGCGTCACCTCGTCGTCGTTTATCCCGGCATGACCGGCAGCGCCAATTGCTGGATGTCGCCTGGCGACTGGTGCGGGAGGAGGGCAGCGACGCCCTGACGCTGGCGCGGCTGGCGGACCAGGCGGGGGTGACCAAGCCCATCGTCTACGACCACTTCATCACCCGGTCCGGGTTGCTGGCGGCGCTGTACCAGGATTTCGACGCCCGCCAGACCGCGTTGATGGACGCGGCCCTGGACGCCAGCGACGCGACCCTGCAAAGCCGGGCGGCGGTGATTGCTTCTTCCTACGTCGAGTGCGTGCTGTTGCAGGGCCGAGAGATTCCCGGGGTGATCGCGGCGTTAACCAGTTCGCCGGAGCTGGAACGTATCAAGCGCGAATACGAGGGTATTTTTCTCGACAAGTGCCGCGCGGTGCTGGAGCCGTTCACCGGCACGAAGGGCATCACCCAGGCCGGTTTGCGGGCGATGCTGGGAGCGGCGGAAGCATTGTCCAATGCCGCCGCCACTGGGGAAGTCAGCGCTGACGAGGCGAAGGAAGAGTTATTGGCCAGTATCGTGGCGATGGTGACCAGGACCGCCGATAACCCTTCAAGCTGACCCACCGCTATCGCGAGCAGGCTCGCTCCCAGCGCAAAGTGCATGCCGGACAACCGCCTCGTGCTTGCTTCGGGGGGGGTTAATGGGGCCGGGCCACACCACGCAGCAGATTGGCGCTGAGCTTGTCGGCATTGCAACTGGCGACGTTGGCCAGCGAGACCATGCCCACCAGGCGTTTGTCGCGATTGACCACCGGCAGGCGGCGTTTTTCGATCTGGGCCATGTTCTTGGCCACATGGTCGATCTCTTCGTCTTCGAAGCAGTAGCGCACCTCATCGCTCATGATCCGACTGACCGGGGTGTTCATGTCCATGCCATCTGCCATGGCTCGAACCACCAGGTCACGGTCGGTGATCATACCGGCCATACGGTCGTCCTGATTGATGATCAGCGCGCCGATGTCGGCTTGGCGCATGATTTGCGCGACTTCGCGCAAGGAAGTCTCGGGGGAGACCGTGCGTACTTCCCGACTCATGACTTCATTGATTTTCATCGCTGAATCTCCTTTTTCTCGGGTTGGACAGCAAGCCTCGATCCGGGCCGGGCAAGTCACCTGCGCGACACCGGACGGGGGCCTCACTTATTGTGAAAATCCGGGTGGGTGATGGTTCAGGATTTTTCCCGACAGGTTTGAATGGCTGCACTTTTATGAAGCCGCAGGCGGGTGATCGCACCATCGCAAGGCAGTGGGCGGTGCTTGGGAAACGGCGGAAGAGGCCGCTCAGCTCGCGGTGGCTGGGCCGACGGTTTCGCGGCCAGGCCCGCTCCCACGGGGGATCGTCGGCGAATGCGAGGTTGCCAACAGCGTTGCGGATTAGGTTTGGCACGCTCGCTGCAAGAGGCTATCCAGGCCCACCGTGAACACAGTCGAGTGGGCAGCCCCGTCGGTCAACGAAGATCGAGCGCCAGCAGGCCGGGGGACATCGGTAGGTCAGGGCGCAGTCGCCGGGCCGATACCGCACAGAACAGGCAAAGACGCCTGGAACCGCAAGGTTTCAGGCGTCTTTTTTTTGCTTTCAAAATCGTGATGGGCTTTTGTCGGGTGCTTTTTATGAATTCCAACGTTGCTTCTCTGAACAAGCTGCAAACGCTGATCGTGATCGGCAATGGCATGGTCGGCCATCACTGCGTCGAGCAATTGATCGAGCGCGGTGCCCTCAATCATTACCGTGTGCATGTGTTCAGCGAAGAGCCGATGCGTGCCTACGACCGCGTGCACCTGTCCGAGTACTTCTCGGGCCGCGATGCCGAGTCCCTGGCCCTTGGCGAAGCGTCGTTGTACCAGACCCCCGGCATCACGTTGCACCTGGGTGTGCCGGTGCTGGAAATCGACCGTGACGCCCATCAGGTCGTTACCGCCCATGATCGCCTTCACTACGACAAACTGGTGCTCGCCACCGGTTCCTACCCGTTCGTGCCACCGATTGAAGGTGCCGAAGGCGATTCGTGCCTGGTCTATCGCACCCTGGAAGACTTGGACGCGATCCGCGCTGCCGCCAGCAATGCCCGTCGTGGCGTGGTGGTCGGTGGCGGCCTGCTCGGCCTGGAAGCGGCCAACGCGCTCAAGACCCTGGGTCTGGAGGCCCACGTGGTGGAATTCGCCCCCCGACTGATGCCGGTGCAATTGGATCCCCAGGGCGGCTTGGCCCTCAAGGCCCGTATCGAGAAGCTGGGCGTCGGCGTGCACCTGTCCAAGGGCACCCAGTCCATCAGCGCCGGTGAGCAGTACCGTTATCGAATGAATTTCGGCGACGACGATTTCCTGGAAACCGACCTCATCGTGTTTTCCGCCGGCATCCGTGCCCAGGATGCCTTGGCTCGCCAAAGCGATCTGCAGATCGGTCCGCGCGGTGGCGTGGTGATCGACGACCATTGCCAGAGCAGCGACCCAGACATCTACGCCATCGGCGAATGCGCGGCCTGGAACGGCAGCATTTTCGGCCTGGTCGCCCCGGGCTACCAGATGGCCCGCAATGTCGCGGCCCGGCTGTGCGGCGAAAGCGCTGACGCCTTCACCGGCGCCGACATGTCCACCAAGCTCAAGTTGCTGGGTGTGGACGTCGGCTCCATCGGCGACGCCCATGGCAACACCCCGGGGTCGCGCAGCTTCCAATTCATCGACGAAACCAGCGCCAGCTACCGGCGACTGGTGGTGGACGCCGCCGGCAAGCGCGTGATCGGCGCGGTGCTGGTGGGCGACAACAGCTACTACGACACCTTGCTGCAATACATGCAGAACGGTATCGCCTTGCCCAAGGACGCTGCCAGCCTGATCCTGCCCTCGTCCGAAGGCGCCCCGACCCTGGGTCCGGCGGCGCTGCCGGAAACCGCCACGATTTGCTCGTGCCATAACGTCACCAAGGGCTCGATCTGCTCGGCCATCGACGGCGGCTGCACCGATCTGGGCCAACTCAAATGCGACACCAAGGCCGGCACCGGTTGCGGTGGTTGCGCGGCCCTGGTCAAGCAAGTGTTCGAGCATGAGTTGACTGCCCGCGGCGTCAGCGTCGACAAGAGCCTGTGCGAACATTTCGCCTACACCCGCCAGGAGTTGTACGCCCTGGTGCGGGTGGAAGGCATCATCAGCTTCGAAGAACTGCTGGCCAAGCACGGTCGTGGTCACACCGGCTGCGACCTGTGCAAACCGGCGGTGGGCTCAATTCTCGCGTCGTGCTGGAACCAGCCGATCATGGACCCGTCCCTGGTGCCGTTGCAGGACACCAACGACACCTTCATGGCGAACATGCAGAAAAACGGCACCTACTCGGTGGTGCCGCGTATCGCCGGTGGGGAAATCACCGCCGACAAGCTGATCGCCATCGGCGTGGTCGCCAAGAAATACGACCTCTACACCAAGATCACTGGCGGCCAGCGCATCGACCTGTTCGGCGCCCAGTTGCACCAGTTGCCGGACATCTGGGCCGAGCTGATCGAAGCCGGTTTCGAAACCGGGCATGCCTACGGTAAATCCACGCGCACGGTGAAATCCTGCGTGGGCAGCACCTGGTGCCGCTACGGCGTGCAGGACAGCGTGCAGATGGCCCTGACCCTCGAGGATCGCTACAAAGGCCTGCGCTCGCCCCACAAGCTCAAGTTCGCGGTGTCCGGTTGCACCCGCGAGTGCGCCGAGGCCCAGAGCAAGGACGTCGGCGTGATCGCCACCGAGAAGGGCTGGAACCTCTACGTGGCCGGCAACGGCGGCATGCGCCCGCGTCACGCCGAGCTGTTCGCCACCGACTTGGATGACGAGACCCTGATCCGCTACATCGACCGTTTCCTGATGTTCTACATCCGCACCGCTGACAAGTTGCAACGGACCTCGGTCTGGCGCGAAAGCCTGGAAGGCGGCCTGGACTACCTCAAGGACGTGATCATCGACGACAGCCTCGGCCTGGGCGCGGAGCTCGAGGCGCAGATGCAACTGGTGGTCGACCGTTACGAATGCGAATGGGCCAATGCCCTCAAGGATCCGGAAAAGCTCAAGCGTTTCCGCACCTTCGTCAACGACGGGCGCGGCGATCCGGATGTTCATTTCGTCCGCGAGCGCGGCCAGCGCCGGCCGGTTCACGCCCACGAACTCCACCTGATTCCCGTTACCGAGGAGGTGCTCTGATGAGCCAGTCAAACGTCGTTCGTATTCCTGTCCGCGATGTCGCTCAAGAACCGCTGCAATGGCGTGCCCTGTGCAGCCGTGACGATCTGGTCCCCAACTCAGGCGTGGTCGCCTGGCACGACGGCAGCCAAGTCGCTCTGCTGTACCTGCCCGAGCATCAGGACAAGCCGCTGTACGCCATCGACAACCGTGATCCCAAGTCCGGCGCGAATGTCATCGGTCGTGGCTTGCTGGGCAGCATCAAGGGCGACCTGGTGATTGCCTCGCCGATGTACAAACAGCATTTCCGCCTGGAAGACGGCCATTGCCTGGAATACCCGGAACAGCGCCTGCGGGTCTGGCCGGTGCGTCTCAATGGCGATGTGGTCGAGATCGGCGAAGACTGACCCGCTTCTGTGGCGAGGGAGCTTGCTCCCGTTGGGCTGCGCAGCGGCCCCACAATCTTGCGGGCGCTGCGCACCCGAGCGGGAGCAAGCTCCCTCGCCACAAGGGGTTCTCAAGCGAACGTATCAGGCAAGCTGCTAGGGGAATAAGCAATGAAAACCGCCGCTCAACTGGTGAGACTCAAAAGCGTGCAGCACCAGCAGGTCCACAGCATCGCTCCGGAACAGACGGTGCTCGAAGCGCTGCAAATCATGGCCGAGAAAAACGTCGGCGCGCTGCCGGTGATCGAAGACGGGCAAGTGGTGGGCGTGTTCAGCGAGCGCGATTACGCGCGCAAGATGGTGCTCAAGGGGCGGTCGTCGGTGGGTACGACGGTTCGCACCATTATGAGTGCCCCCGTGGTCACCGCCGACAGCCAGCAAAGCATCGATCGCTGCATGGAAGTCATGACCGACAGCCACCTGCGGCACTTGCCGGTGCTGGATAACGGGCAGTTGATCGGCCTGCTGTCCATTGGCGACCTGGTGAAAGAGGCGATTGTCGAGCAGGCGGATTTGATCCGGCAGTTGGAACACTACATCCGCGGGCACTGAGCCCGCAGGCTCGCATTTGTGGCGAGGGGATTTATCCCCGCTGGGCTGCGAAGCAGTCCCAAAAAAAGCACAGTCGACTCAATGCTTGGGTGATAAAAAGGGGGGCTGCTGCGCAGCCCAACGGGGATAAATCCCCTCGCCACAAGGTTGTGTCCGACTTCAGTACCTATAAGCCTCACCCCAGCATCAACAACTGCCGAATCAGGTTCGGCGTGCTACCGGTCCAGCGCTTGAACGAACGACGGAAGTTCGCCGTATCGTTGAAGCGCAAGTACTGCGCCACTTCCTCGTTGCTGAACCCCTTGACCTGGTACAGATACAAAGCCACGTGTGTGTGCACCCGATCCACCTGTTGCTGGAATCCGGTGTGGTGCTTGTGCAGCTTGCGCTTGAGGGTTGCCGGGCTCATGGCGAAGGCCTGGGCGGTCTGTTCCAGGCTGAGCGTCTGCTGCACATGAGCGTGCAGGTAGTCGTAGATACAATCCAGAAAGCTTGAAGCGAAGCCCAGTTGATCAAGCTGTTCCCGGGCTTCGATCCGCGCCACCTGGCCGGCGGTGGCTGAAACGTTGGGCCAGGGCTGGGCGAGGCAGTGGCGGGGCAGGCGCATCAGGTCCAGGGGGCGGTCGAACTGGGTGTGCTCACCCAGGTGCACCCAATACTGCTCGACGTAGCGCGGCTCGCTGTGGCGAAAACTGCACTGCCAGGGCAGGCGTTCGCCGCTGAGCCAGGTGCTCATCGCCACCATCGAGGTCATACTCGCCTCCAGTACGAAGCGCCATTGTTCATCGGCGCCGCAGCTGTCAAGCCAATGGAGGTAGGCATAGTGCTCGTCCAACAGCAGCCTCGGGGCGGCCAGCGGGCTGAGCAGCGCCTGCTGGTCGATCAGGGTTTGCAGGGCTTGATGCAGATTCTGCGCGTGGCGCAAAGCGTGGCTCGCAGGCCCGTAGTGGCCCGGCAACAGCCGCTGGCCAAACAGGAAACTGCTGTCGCTGGCATCCAGCAGGCGCCGGCTGTTGTCGATCAGGCCGAGGAACTGCTGCGGGCTGATACGGCTCTGGCCGGCGAGGATATCGTCGTGAAACAACCCGGTGCCGCGCAGCAGGCGATGGCTGTCGATGTCCCGCGACAGCGCCAGGTCGATCAGCGCGGCAGGCTGATAGTGCCCCGGAATGAAGCGGCTGTCGGTTTCGTACCAGCACGTCTTGAGCGTCATGCGCTTTTCGCCAATGTGGTCCGGGACTGGGCCAGCGCCAGGTTCAGGCGTTTGAGCAAGGCTTCGGGGGACTCGTCGAACGCCATCACCACCGCCGTGCTGGCGACCAGTTGCAACCGTTCGCTGTGTTGCCGGGTCTTGTGGGCCAGGCTGCGCACCGCAATTTCCAGCTCCAGGGCCAAGCGCCGGGCCTGGCTCTCGCCTGTATCGGGCAGCAGCACCACGAAGCGATCACCGGCCAGGCGGCACAGCAGATCCTGGCGCCGCAGGTTCAATACCAGCAACTGGCTGACGGCCTGCAACACCGCGTCGCCTTCGCCGTGGCCGAAGCGCTGGTTGATGGCGGTGAAGTTGTCAAGGTCCAGGGCTAGCAGCGACAAGGGTTGCTGGCGGCGTCGACTGTCTTCCAGGCTGGCGGACAGTTCGTGCTTGAGAAAGTCGGCGCCTCCCAGCGGCGTGAGTTTGTCGAACAGACGATGCTCACGGAACAGCCGCTCGCGCTTCTCCATCTGCCCGTTGATCGCCAGTTGCTCCCGGTGCCAGTGATAGATGCCGAGGGTCAACAGGATCATGCCCACCGGCATCGGCCCGGATTCGAGCCAGTGATCCCAGGTGATGCTGTCGGGCAAGCGGATGAATTCGTCGAGGCTGTCGATCCACCAGGAAAAGAAGATGCAGCCCAGGCCCAGGATCAGGTAATTAGTGACCCGTCCGGTCGGGCGGCTTTTCAGCACCAGCCCCAACCAGACCAGCGCCAGCAGCGCTGAGCCACCTTCGCCGAGGATGTCCAGCCAGACCCATTCGGCGACGGGTTTGAGTTCGCCGCTGGCCAAGTGCAGGATCAACCCGACGTTGGCCGCCAGCAGGAGCAGGGCGAGTTTGAGGCAGTGCGGGCGCAGCACGGAGAACATGGCCGGAATCCTTTGCCAGAAGCGGAATGCGGCCCAGCACAGCAGATGAATGTGACAGTGCGGTGACGGCGGGTGATGGGGTGGGGGAGGTCGAATCAGCTCATCGGTCATCTGGTTTTTTTGCGACAACATCGCCCCTGTGGCGAGGGAGCTTGCTCCCGCTCGACTGCGCAGCAGGCGCAGATGGTCTGTCTATCAGGACCGTGGCGCCTGGTTGTGGGGGCGCTGCGCACCCCAGCGGGAGCAAGCTCCCTCGCCACGGAGTTTCCGAGCGCGGTTCCAGTAGGTCATTTCAGCTCATTCCGGCTCGCCAGCCCCCCTAAATCAGCCGATTGCTGCCCCTCCAGCCACACCCTGTCACAGAACCGTCATTCCCCACCCCTAGCGTGCCCTCCCAGTTGCCGGGCCATTGCCTGGCGGATTTCCGGATTCCTGGGGAGGACCACCATGTATCACCGCACAAGCACTGCCGGGCTCGTCGGTTTCACGTTCACCGCATTGGCGATGGCCATTGCCAGTGAGCGGCTGAGCGCCGCCGAGCAGGCGGCCACTGAACACGTTGAAGTGGTCGGCCAGGCGGCTAGCATCGATCAGGCCCTCAAGGAGCAGCGCAACGCCGACAGCATCAAGAGCGTGGTGCATGCCGACGGTGTGGCGCAGTTGCCGGATGAAAACGTCGCCGAAGCGGTGCAGCGCCTGCCCGGTGTCAGCGTCGAGCGCGACCAGGGCGAAGGCCGGTTTGTCAGCGTGCGCGGCCTGGGACCGGACCTCAACAGCGTGACCATCAACGGCACGCTGGTGCCAGCCCCGGAGAGCGAACGCCGGGCCGTTGCGCTGGATGTGCTGCCTTCGGAGCTGGTGCAATCGTTGTCGGTGATCAAGACCCTGACGCCGGACATGGACGCCAACTCCCTGGGCGGCACGGTGGACGTCAAAAGCCTCTCCGCCTTCGACCACAAGGGCCTGTTCTACACCGGCAGCAGCGAAGCCAGCTATGACAAGAACACCAGCCAGACCAGCCCGAAATTCTCCGGCGCCATCAGTGATCGTTTCAGCCTCGGCGATGGCATCGACAATTTCGGCGTGGCCGCGGCGCTGAGCTGGCAGAAGCGTGACTTCGGTTCGGACAACGTCGAAACCGGCGGCGCCTGGGATTTCGAGCAGGGCTCGCGCCTCGAAGAGTTCGAACAGCGCGACTACGACATCCGTCGCGAGCGGGCCGGTGGCGGGTTGAACTTCGACTACAAGCCCGACGACTTCAGCAGCTATTACCTGCGCACGCTGTACAGCCGCTACAAGGACAGCGAAACCCGCAACGCCGCCAGCATTGCCTTCGAAGACCCGCAAGCCGCTGGTGAATTGGGGGACGCTGAGGGCAAGCGCAAACTCAAGCAACGTGAAGAAACCCAGCAGATCCAATCCTACGTGCTCGGTGGCGAGCGCCTGTTCGGGCTCTGGACCCTGAGCGGTCAGGGCGGCTATAGCCAATCCAGCGAAGACAGCCCCGGCCATATCGCCGGCGCCACTTTCGAAGGCATCGACGGTTTCAACGGCGGCTTCTACGACAACGACAAGCCGCGGCCGATCATCGGCTCGGGGTTCTACGATCCCGCCAACTTCAGCCTCGACAAGGTGGATTGGGAGGAGCAGAAGACCACCGACACCGAGAAAAACCTGCGCCTGGACCTGGCGCGGGACTATGACCTGCGTGGCTACGCGTCCCAGGTCAAGTTCGGTGGCAAGGTCAGCCGGCGGGACAAGGACAACGACCTCAATGCCTGGGTCTACGAGGATTTCGACGACCTGGGTTTTACCGACGAGCAGTTGAACCTTGGGCAGTTCCAGAAAGGCAATGTGGATTATCGCCTCGGCCGCTTCGGCCCGGGTATCAGCGCCGATGCGATCAAGCAGTTACTCGGCGGTCTGAATCGCGATGACTTTTTTGACGAGCAGGAGTCGCGAGTCAACGACTTCAAGATGAGCGAAGACATCAACGCCGGATACCTGATGAACACCGTCGATATCGATGACTGGCGCTTCATCGCCGGCATGCGCTACGAAGGCACGGAGTTCGACGCCAAGGGCACCGGCGCCACCGACGGCGTATTCACCGACACCGAGACCCGGCGCAAGTATCACCACTGGTTGCCGGGCCTGCATGCACGCTATCAACTGGACAAGAACACCCAGGTGCGTGCGGCCTGGACCAAATCCGTGGTGCGTCCGACCTTTGGGCAGTTGGCGCCGGGTTTTGTCATCGACGATGACGAGGCCACGTTCGGCAACCCGGAGCTCAAGCCGCTGGAATCGAGCAACCTGGACCTGGGCATCGAGCACTTCATGGGGCACGCCGGCACGGTCTCGGCCTTCGTGTTCTACAAGGACATCAAGAATTTTGTCTACAACACCGACCTGGCCGGCACGGGCGCCTGGACCGATTTTTCAGAGGCCCACAGCTACGCCAACGGCGACAGCGCCAAGCTGTACGGCCTGGAACTGGCCTACTCGCAAAAGTTCGACTGGCTGCCAGCACCTTGGAATGGCCTGCTGCTCGGCGCCAACACCACCTTCAGCCGTTCGGACGCCGAGATCGAGGGCTTCGACCAAGCCAGTGGCACCCAGCGCAAACGCAGCATCGACTTGCCGAACCAGTCGGACACGGTCGGCAACCTGATGTTGGGTTGGGAAAACGACAAGCTGAGCCTGCGGCTGTCGGCCAACTACAAATCCGCGTACCTGTTCGAGCTGGCGTCCATCAGCGACCGCGACCATGACCTGCATGTCGATGCCCAGACCTTCGTCGACTTCAGCGCGCGTTACTCGCTGACCAAGAACCTGCAAGTCAGCCTCGAGGCCCAGAACCTCACCGACGAGCCGTATTTCGTCTACACCGGCCACCGCTCCTACAACGGCCAGTACGAAGAGTACGGCCCGACCTACAAGCTGGGGCTGACCTTTACCCATTTCTAGGTGCCGATGCAGATCACCTGTGGCGAGGGAGCTAGCTCCCGCTGGGCTGCGCAGCAGACCTGTTGTGTGGGCGCTACGCACCCAAGCGGGAGCAAGCTCCCTCGCCACAGGAATAGTGGACATGCCATTTCTGAAGTTGGCCCAATGACAAGGATTTTCCCGTTGATCACGATGTTTTTCTTACCCAAGCGCTGCCTACTGGCGATGGCGCTCAGCCTGGCATCAGCTGCCGCGCTGGCGGCTGCTTCAGCGCCCAAGCTAAAGCTGCAACCCTGGCCTCAAGCCGAACAACGGTCGATCAACGCCCTGGCATTCCTGCCTGGCCCTTCGACGACCGAACGCCTGGCCAGCACCCGCGAGGGCCTGTTCTTGCTCGATGCCCAAGGTCGCGAACTGACGCGCCTGAAGGGCACCTTCGAAGGTGTCGATAGCCGTGCCCAAGGCGAGAACGTGCTGGTCGCCAGCCTCGACAGCGAGCGCCAGCAAGCCATGGTCGTCAGCCTCGACCCACAAAGCCGCCAGTGGGGCACGCCGCTGTACCTGCCCACGCGGGACTTCCCGGTCAACGGCCTGTGCCTGTACCGCGACGAGGCGAGCAACCTGTTTGTGTTCCTGGTCGGCGAGGAAGGCAAGGGCGAGCAATGGCTGGTGGGCAATGGCGAGCGCCTGAGCGACACCGCGCAACGGGTGCGGGGCCTGCCGTTGCCGCCGGATGCCAAGACCTGCCAGGTGCAGGACAGCGCTAATCAGTTATTCGTCAACGAGGAGCGGGTGGGTTGGTGGGCCTACCCGGCATCCTCTGAGGCCGAGACCGTGCGGGTGCCCGTGGCGATGCGCGCACCGTTCGGCGAGCTCCAGCAACGCGCCGGGGCCATGGCCGTGTTGCCGGGCGGCCTGTTGGGGCTGGACCCGGAAGCGGCGCGCCTGCATGTGTATCAGCAGCAGGGAGAGGGGTGGAGTGCTAAAGCCAGTCTGCCGCTGGTGGGTCTGAAGGAGCCGGAAAACCTCGCGGCGCGGCTGACGAAAAGTGGCGTCGAAGTGCTGCTGCGCGACGATGACAACGGTCACCTGTACCAAGGTGAAATCAGCTGGAAACCCACGCCAGTGCCTTTGCCGCCGGTACTGCCCACTGTGACGGCCATCGTCCAGAGCGAACCGGTGGCCCGCCAGGGCGATGCCGCCGATGACCCGGCGATCTGGGTGCATCCAACGACGCCCGGGCTGAGCCGGGTGCTGGGCACCAACAAGAAGCAAGGCCTGCTGGCCTATAACCTGCAAGGCAAGCTGCTGCAGGAACTGGCGGTCGGGCGCCTGAATAACGTCGATGTACGGGCGAACTTCAAACTGGGCACGCAAACCGTCGATCTGGCCGTGGCCAGCAACCGAGATCGCAACAGCTTGAGCCTGTTCAGTATCGACCGCGCCAGTGGCGAGTTGCGCGAAGCGGGCGAGATCATGACGTCATTGCAGGAAATCTACGGCATCTGCCTGTTCCAACCTGCCGAAGGTGAGCTGTATGCCTTCGCCAACGGCAAGGACGGGCGCTTCGTGCAGTACCGCCTGAGCGCGCCGGACGGCGTGGTGAAAGGCCAGTTGGTGCGCCAGTTCAGCGTCGACAGCCAGCCCGAAGGTTGCGTGGCAGATGAGCGGCGCCAGCGTCTGTTTCTCGGTGAAGAGGATGTAGGCGTCTGGGAGGTGGATGCCCGGGCCGACCAACCGGCGATCTTGAACAGTGTGATCAAGGTTGGCCCATTGTTGCACGCTGACGTTGAGGGCATGGCCTTGTACCAGGCCAACGGCCACGACTACCTGGTGATCTCCAGCCAGGGCAACGACAGCTACCTGGTGCTCGATGCCGAGCCGCCTTATGCCGTGCGGGGCGCCTTCCGGGTCGGCCTGAACGCTGCCGCGGGCATTGATGGCGCGTCGGAAACCGATGGCCTGGAGGTGACCTCGATGAACCTCGGCGGGCCTTGGAGCCAGGGCATGCTGGTGGTCCAGGATGGACGCAAGCGCATGCCCGAGCAGACCCAGAACTTCAAGTTCGTGCCCTGGGCCGACGTGGCGAAAGCGCTGCGCCTGCCTTGAGCGACGCTGTCATCAACCGGTCACGAACATTTCATCGAATAACCGCCAGACAGGAGTTTCAACCATGCAAGCCACTCTGGAACACATGACGATCTGGGGCCTGATCAGTGACGCGAGTCTGCTGGTCAAGGCGGTCATGCTCACGTTGCTGCTGGCCTCGCTATTGAGCTGGTATCTGATCATCCAGCGCAGCGCCGTGCTGCAACGCAACGAGCGTCAGTTCCACGGTTTCATGCAGCGTTTTCGCAGCAGCCAGGATCTGTTGCCCTTGTACCGGGAACACGCACAAGTCCGCGAAGAAGACGCTGGTGTCACGCCGATTTTTCAGGCGGGTGTGCTGGCCTTCACTCAGCTCAACCAACCTTCAAGCACGCCAGAAGTGGTGCTTGAAGGCGTCGAGCGCGCGCTGCAAGTGGCGATCAGCGAACAGGAAATACAGCTGGAAAAAGGCCTGCAATTTCTCGCCACCGTCGGTTCGGTCAGCCCCTACATTGGTTTGTTCGGCACCGTCTGGGGGATCATGAATGCCTTTATCGGCCTGTCCCAAGTGCAACAGGCCAGCCTTTCCACTGTGGCGCCGGGTATTGCCGAAGCGCTGATCGCCACGGCCATCGGCTTGTTCGCGGCGATCCCAGCGGTCATTGCCTATAACCGTTTCGCCGCTCGCGGCCAGACCCTGCTGACCCGTTACTACGCCTTTGGCAACGAGCTGCAGGCGCGTCTGCACCGCAAGCTGCACGGTGCACCGGTAAACCTGGCCACGGCCGCTTGAGAGGAGAGGGCAGATGCTCGTCAAGCCACAACGCAAGCACGGTCCCAAGGCCGAAATGAACGTGGTGCCGTACATCGACGTGATGTTGGTGCTGCTGGTGATTTTCATGGTCACCGCACCGATGCTGACCCAGGGCGTGAAGATCGAACTGCCCAAGGTCGCCAGCGAAGCACTGGCCAACGACAGTCGCCAGCAAATCCTCACCCTGTCGGTCAAGGCCGAGGGCGGTTACTACTGGAACCTGGGCGGTGAGCTGGACACCCACCACGCTACTGACAGCGCTGTGGATCTGGAGCAGATGCGCGTGAAGGTGGCGCAGGTCGTGGCCGAGCGCAGCGATACCCAGGTGTACATCCGTGCCGACGAGCATGCCGATTATGGCCGGGTCGTTGCAGCCATGGCCGCGTTGCAGCAGGGCGGCGTGAGCAATCTGGGACTGGTGACCGAGGCGCCGCAATGACGGCGATGATCATGCACAGGCCCTCCTTGAGCGTGCCTGCGCTGGGCCGTCGCTTCTGGAAAAACGGCCTGGCGGCGGGGCTCGCCGTGGCCCTGCACGCGGGTGTGGTGGCGTTGTTGGTGCTGGGTTGGAGCGTGGAAAAGCCAGCCGCCGAGGCGCCCCGGGTGTTGCGCACGCAACTGGTGATGTTGCCAGCGGCACCGGTGCCCGAAGCGCCTGCACCGGCCGCTGTTATTCCTGTAGCACGGCCATCGGCCGAGCCGACTTCGGCGCCGGTAGAAGCGCCGCGTCCCGTTCCCAGCCAACCTGTTGTCGATCTGCGTGTCCAGGCACAGAAACTGGAGCAGGCGGCCCTGGCCCGCAAACGGGTCGAGGAGCAAAAGCGCGAGCAACAGGCCCAACAGCAGCGCGAACGCCAGGAAAGCGAACGACGCAGGCAAGACGCCGAGCAGCAGGTCGCCGAACAACAGCGTCAGGCCCGGCAGGCGCAAGCACTTGCCGAGCAACGCCAAGCCGAGCAGGCGCGCCAGGCCGTCGCCGACAGCCGCAGCTACCAACCGCTGAGCAAGCAAGCCCCGGACTATCCACAACGCGCCCTGGACAAGGGCCTGGAAGGCGATTGCACCGTGGAATACAGCGTGACGCCGGACGGGCGGATCGATAACCCCAAGGTGCTCGACGGTTGCCACCCATTGTTCATCCGACCGTCCTTGGCTGCCGCCCAGACGTTTCGTTATCAGCCGCGGATCATCGATGGCAAGGCGGTGACGGTGCCGGCAGTGCGCAATACCTTCCACTACCGGATCAAATAAACGCCGTATCTAGACATCGGCCAAGAACCCCATTGTGGCGAGGGAGCTTGCTCCCGCTGGAGCGCGCAGCGGTCCCAAAATCTTGCGGTCGCTTCGCAACCGAGCGGGAGCAAGCTACCTCGCCACAGGGGATGTGTGGTCCTTACTTGCGGTAATGACTTGGCGCCACACCCACTTCGCGGCGGAATACCTGGGAGAAGTGACTGGCGCTGCCATAGCCGACCTCCAGGCCGATATCGATGACGCTGCGCTCGGTTTCCAGCAGCAGTTGCCGGGCCCGGGCCATTCTCAGTTGGATGAAGTATTGCGAAGGTGATCGCCCGGTGGCGCGTTTGAACAGGCGGCTGAAGTGGTATTCGCTCATACCGATGGCTTGGGCCAGGTCACCGAGGCTGAAGGGTTCGGCCAGGTGTTGTTCCATCAACTGGGTCACCCGCTTGAGCTTGAAAGCGGGCAGGGCGTTACGTCCGGACATGTCGTCGGCACTGGCATCCAGATAATGCCGCGCCAGGTGCACCGCTACGCACTGAGCCACGCCCTGGATCAGCAAGGCACTGGTTTCACCGCGCCGGGTCAATTCCGCCCGAATCTGTTCGAGCAAGGCCGAAAGTGCTTCATCCCGCCCGCCAGAGACTTCCCGCAGCTGGATCGCGCCGCTGCCGCCGGCTTCGGCAAGGGCGCGTTCCAGCAATGCCAACCCCAGGTACAGGTGCATGACCACAAACGGCTCGCGACTGGTCACTTGCCAGCGCATCTCATAAGGAACCGGGGATGTGGTCAGGAAAAAATCTCCGCTGCCCACGGTATTCGCTTCCCACGCCTCGTCGGCAACGCGCTCCTCGACGATGGCTTCCCCGGACAGGACCCAGACGAGCAACGGTTCGGCCACTGCCGGCACGACGATGTGTGCTTCGCTGCGCTCACGGACGAAGATCTCGACCAGAATCTCCTTGGCCGATACGCCGTCGGACGTCGCCAGGCGCTCGCCGCGAATGTGTGCCTGCAGGCCGGTTGCTGATGTTCGTTCAGTGACTTCCATGCTTCGCATGCCTCGATGGAACGGCCGCCAGGTCAAGCCGGGCCGGCAGCAGGACGGTGCTGGCGCAACAGTTCGATCTGCTGGGACGGGATCAACTCGCGCAACGCCTTATAGAGCGCGCGAGTTTCGAGCAGGTTCCAGATGCGCAACATGGTTTCCAGCGCGTCCAAGGGTTTGCTGATGAAATCCCGGGCGCCGAGGGCCAGGGCCCGCAGGCGCGTGTCTCGGGTCGCGTCGGCAGTCAGCACCAGGATCGGCAGGTAATCATTGGCCGGAATGCGCCGGTTGAGTTGCTCCAGCACGGCAAAGCCGTCGAACGCCGGCATGTGCAGGTCGAGGATGACCAGGTCCGGCTCGAAGCTGTTGAACAGGTCGAGCGTGCGCAAAGGTTCGGTGCTGCTCAGCACGTTGTGCAACCCTTCGCGGGCCAGCAGTTGTTCCATCAGGTCCAGGTTGGGGCGCTGATCGTCGACGATCAGAATGCGCAAGTCGCGATTCATGCGGGCTCCGGTAGATAGTGCTCGAGGTGGCCCAGGAAGGCCTGGATATGAATAGGTTTGGTCAGGATCGCCGTGGCGCCGGCGTCACGCAGGGCGCGGTGGGTCAGGTCGCTGGCATCGGCGGTGATCATCAGCACGGGCGTGGCGGCGGTGGCCGGGGACTGGCGCAGGCGGCGCAAGACTTCCAGGCCTTCGAGGTCAGGCAGGCTGACGTCCAGCAGGATCAGTTGCGGGCTGTGCTGGCGAGCGAGGTCCAGGCCCATCTGGCCTTGCATGCTCGACAACAGCTGGATGCCCGGGCGACGTTGCATCAGGGTTTCGATCAGCGCCAGGCTCGACAGGTTGTCTTCGATGCACAGGACCTTGCCGTGATAGTCCAGAGGCGAACGCGTCACCGCCAGGGCGGCGATGGGTGGCAAATGCGCGCCAACTACCTGGGTGCCGGGCAGTTGCAGGGTGAAACAGCAGCCGTGTCCGGGCTCGCTGTGGACCTGCAAGTTACCTTGCATCATTTCCAGCAGGCTCTTGCTCAACGACAACCCCAAGCCAGTGCCCTCGACCTGGGGATCGGCACCCAGGCGTTCGAAGGGCTTGAACAGTTGGTCCAGCTGTTCCGGGGCAATGCCATGACCCGTGTCGTTGACGGCGATGCTCACCTGATGGGCCTGGACGCTGACTTCGATGCGCACCTCACCGCCGGGCCGGTTGTACTTGATGGCGTTGGACAGCAGGTTGAGCAGTACCTGCACCAGGCGTTGGCGGTCCGCGAGCACGCCGCTGTCGTCGGGCAGCGCTGGCAGCTCGGCCAAGTGGATCCCGGCGTCGGCGGCCATCGGTGAAACCAAGGTCAGGGCTTCGTGCAGCACCGTCGACAGGGCGATCGGCTCGATGTTCAGCGGCAGGCGCCCGGCTTCGATCCGGGCAATGTCCAGCACCTCGTTGATCAGCGCCAGCAAGTGCTGGCCGGCCCGCAGGATATGACTGACCTGGGGGCGTTGGCCAGCCGTGGAGTCCATATCCAGCAATTGAGCAAAACCGAGGATGGCGTTCAGTGGCGTACGCAGCTCATGGCTCATGCGCGAGAGAAACTCGCTCTTGGCCCGGCTGGCGCTTTCGGCTTCTTCGCGGGCGGTACGCAGGGCGATCTCGGCAGCGCGCCGGTCGGTGATGTCGCGGGTGATCTTGGAAAAACCGCGCAAGGCGCCGGTGCCATCGTATTGGGCGGTGATGACCACGCTGGCCCAGAAGCGGCTGCCGTCCTTGCGGCAACGCCAGCCTTCTTCCATGTAATGACCGTCGCGGGTGGCTTCGCGCAAGGCCATGTCCGGGTGCGCCGGGCATTCCTCGGCCAGGTAGAACAGGGAAAAATGGCGGCCGAGGATTTCCTGCTCGGTGTAGCCCTTGATCCGCTGCGCGCCGGCGTTCCAGGTGGTGACGTAGCCTTGGGCATTCAAAGCGAAGATCCCATAGTCCTTCACGCCATCGATGATCAGCCGCAAGCGCTCCTCGTTGTCGCGCAGGGCCCGCTCGCGTTCGGCGAGCAACTGTCCGGCCTCCACCAGGCGCGTGCCGAGCTGGCCTATTTCGTCCTGCTCCGGCGGTTGCGGCAACAAGGGTTGGCCCAATGCCAGGCGCTGGGCGTTGCCTTGCACCTGCTGGACGCGGGCGACAATGCCCTTGGACAGGAACAACACCGCGACAATCGCCCCCAGCAGCCCGCATACCGCCGCCAGCAAGGTGGCGAACAACAGGCGCATGCGCGTGGCCGAGGCGGCGGCGCTGCGGTCGGCGAGCAGGGCGTCCTCGCGGATGCGCATGGCGCTGATCTGCTCGCGCAGCACATCCAGCACCTGTTTGTTTTCGATCAGGATCGCGGTGATGGCCTCGGGGTCGTCGCGCTTGCCGTTGCGCAACGCGAGCAGACCGTCGAGTTTGTCGGCGATCAGCGGGGTGATGGTCTTGAGGTGTTCACGCATCCTGGCATCGCGAATGTTGTGGTCCAGGCGCTGCAACGCCGCGTGGATCAGCGGCGTGGCCTGTTCGTAGCTGGGCAGGAAATCTTCGCGCCGGGTCAGCAGGTAACCTCGTACGCTGGCCGCTGCCTCGGCCAACAGGGTATGGACTGTCTGGATATCGCCCTGGACCAGCAGCACCCGGCGCACGTCCTCTTCGGCCCGTGCGGTCTGGCGTTCGGTGATATAGATCAGCACCAGCGACAGCAGCAGGACCACCAGCGGCAGGGAAATCACCACCAGGGCCTTGCCTCGCAAGGGCAGGTCGGCCCAGCGGCGGGCGGCGAGAAACCTCATGGCCATTGCCCGGAGGGTTGCGCCACCAGGCCCAGGGCAACGCCGCGCACGGCGGCCTGGGTCCGGTCGGCGGCGCCCAGTTTGCCGATGACTCGCTCTACGTGGGCCTTGGCCGTGCCGGGCGCGATGCCCAGCTTTTCGCCGATTTCACGGTTGCTGAAACCGCCGGCCACCAGACCCAGGACCTGGCGTTCTCGGGCGGTCAGGGCCTGGACTTGAGTGGCGCCATTGGCACCGCGCTCGGCCATGCGGCGCAGCAGGCGCGCGCTGACCGAACTGTTCAACGCCTCTTCGCCCTGGGCGACCCGTTTGAGGGCGTCGAGCACTTCATTGCGGCTGGCGTCCTTGAGCAGATAGCCGACCGCGCCCGCACCGATGGCGGCTTCGAGGTGGTCTGGGCTGTCATCCATGGTGAAAATCACGACTTTGATTCCGGGCTGGCGCTGTTGCAGGATCCGCGCCGCGCCCAGGCCGTTGAGGACGGGCATGCGGATGTCGAGAATCGCGATGTCCGGCTGTAGCCGCTCGCACAGGTCGAGGGCTTCCTGGCCGTCGCGGGCCTGGCCGACGACCTCGAATCCCGGGTTGCCGGCGAGCATGCTGATAAACCCGGTGCGGGTGACTTCGTGGTCATCGGCCAGCAGCAGGCGCAAGGGAGGGGTCATGGGTGTCCTCCGTGGGCCGGTAGCGGCACGCTGGCCAGCAGTCGGGTGCCGCCGCCGGGCTGGCTGCAACAGCTCAAGTGGCCGTCCAGCAAGTGCGCGCGTTCCTGCATGGCGGCCAGTCCCAGATGGCAACTGCCATTGGTTTCGATGGGTTGCTCCAGGGCAAAGCCACGGCCGTCGTCCTCCACGCGCAGGCAAGCGTGGCCGTCTTCTACCGCCAATCCCAAACACACGTGGCTGGCCTGGGCGTGCTTGAGGATGTTGTTGATGCCTTCCTGGGCAATGCGAAACAAGGCGATCTCCGTGTGGCCCGGCAGGCGCGCGGTGCTGTGTTCGACCCAGGTCACCGTCAGGTCCGCGTCACGCAGGCGGTCGGCTTCCTTGTCGACGGCTTTGTACAGGCCGAAATCATCCAGTACGTGGGGGCGCAGGCCACCGATCAACTGCCGGCCCTCGCCAACGCAGCCTTGGGCCAGGTCGAGGATGCTTTGCAGCTCGTTGGCCAGTGCAGGCGGTAGCGACGGGCAGCGACCGGCGAAGCCCTGCAAGCGCTGATGCAAACCGGCGAGGTTCTGTGCCAGGCCGTCGTGCAGGTCGTAGGCCACGCGCTTGCGTTCGTCTTCCTGGGCGCTGAACAGGCGGTGGACCAACTCGGACATGGTCCGCTCGCGGGCCTGGAGTGCTTCGAGCAGACGGCTGTTCTCCAAGTGCGCCGCCAACAGCGTTGCCAGCAATTGCAGCGATTCGATGTCTTCGTTGTCCGGCGCGCCGAGGGCCACGCTGTTACCCAGCAACAACGCCCCGAACGCTATACCGTCGGAGGCCCGCAACGGCACCCGCAAGACCTGGGGCAGGGCGCTGCCGGGCGACTCCAGCCATTGTGGGCCGGGCGTTTGTGGCCGGGCCAGGTTGGCGAGCAGCTCGAGTCGCTCCGCGCTGCCGTGGCTGGCGAGGGTGCGCAACGGGTGGTCCGGTGCCCACTCCAGCAGCAGGCCATGGTCCATGGCCATGAACGCGCACGCCCGTTGCAGCGCACGCTGGCGCATGGCCGACAGGGGCAGTTGCGTCAGTTCATGGCCGGTGCCCAGCAGCAGGCCCAGGCGTGCGGCGCGGCTTTGCGACTGGCGATATTGGCTGCGGATGGCCAGGGCGCTGCCGGGGTCATGGGGTGGGCTTTGCATGGGGAACTCCAGCGTGGAAGAGGACCGGTCCGGTTCGCGGTGGCGTCATTAGAACGTGTCACCGGCACCGGGCCTATCTGCCGAACGGCATAGGCGATTGGCACCGGTTGGCCGATGGCGAAGGCAGGGAAGGCCGGCAAAGTGGCCCCATTGAAACCCAAAGGAACACTTTGATGAAAATGAAAACCTGCGCCATTGCTGCTTTGTTCCTGCTGGCCGCACCGCTTGTCCAGGCGCTTGAGGCTACGCCTTATGTGTATCGCACGGTGGCCGAGTTGCCCAAGAATGTGAATGACCGCGAGATCGCGGCATTGTTCGACCGCTGGAACGCCGCGCTGCAAACCGGTAGCGCCACAGCCGTGACCGGCCTCTACGCCCCGGATGCGATTTTGCAACCGACTGTTTCCAACAAGGTGCGCAACACACCGGCGCAGATCCAGGATTACTTCGAGCATTTCCTGGCCGGCAAACCGGTCGGGCAAATCAACTACCGGGAGATCCGCCATCTGGGCCCCGATGCGGCGATGGACAGTGGTGTCTATACCTTCACGCTCACCCAGGCCGACGGTTCCAAGCGCGAGGTCCAGGCGCGCTACACCTTCCTCTATGAGCGCCTCGATGGCCAGTGGAAGATCATCAACCATCACTCATCGGCCATGCCCGAGGTGGCGAAGACCTTGCACGCGAGTCACTGATCGCACTGCTCGCTCCCACAGGATTCCAAATCTGCCCTGTGGCGAGGGAGCTTGCTCCCGCTGGGCTGCGTAGCAGCCCCCAATCAATCCCACCCCCTGTTTAGACACACTTTGTATAAAGAGCTTGGATTAACGCGCGAACATTAATTAGAATCAGTCTCATTTAAGACTTTGCGCAGGCTTCTGGACATGTGTGATGCAGTTACGCCGACGGAGCATTCCCTCCATGCGTTATACCGTGACCACGGTAGTTGGCTGGAAGGCTGGTTGCGACGGCGCATGGGCAATGCCTGGGATGCGGCGGACCTGCGCCAGGATACCTTCCTGCGGGTGCTTTCCAGTTCCCAGACATTGGCTGACCTGCAAGAACCCCGGGCTTATCTGCTGACCGTTGGCAAACGTCTGCTGAGCAATTTCTACACCCGGCGCAGTCTTGAACAGGCGTATCTCGACGCCCTGGCGAGCCTGCCCGAAGCCTGCGCACCGTCGCCAGAGCAACGCTGGCTGCTGCTGGAAACCCTGCAAGCCCTGGACGAACTGCTCGATGGCCTGCCGCCCCTGGTGCGGCGGGCTTTTCTCTGGAGCCAACTTGAAGGCCTGGGTTATCGCGAGATCGCCGAACGCCTGCACGTGTCCGAACGCACCGTGAAACGCTACATGGCCCAGGCCTATGAGCATTGCCTGTTGGTGGACTTCTGATGCGCTCGGCCCCTTCACCCGAAGCCCGCGAAGCGGCGCGGGCGGCGGCTCGCTGGTTGACCCTGATGGAGTTCGACGCAGATGCGTTCGACTCGGCGGCCCTGCAACGCTGGCGCGACAGCAGCGCTCATCACGAGGCGGCCTGGCAGAAGGCCCAGCGATTGCGCCAGCGCTTTGCCGGGGTGCCCGCGTCCCTGGGCATGGCAGCGCTGGACCGCCCAGTGCTGGCTCGGCGCGAGGCGCTCAAACGCGCATTGGGCGTCGCCGCATTGGTCCCGACCGCTTGGTTGCTGGGGCGAGAGCTGCCATTGGAGGCCTGGCGCGCTGATTTGCACACCGCCACGGGCGAGCAACGGCGCTGGTCGCTGGTCGATGGCAGTGCGCTGCAACTGAACACCGACAGCGCCGTTGACCTGGACCTCAAGACGCATCGCCTGGTGCTGTTGCGCGGCGAAATCGCCCTCACGCTCGCCGGGCGCACGCCGCTGTCCGTTCAATCACCCTACGGGCTCATCACCGTCGGTCGTGGCGAAATCTGTGTGCACCTGGGCGAACGCGATTGCCGGGTGTCGGTGGTCAGCGGCTCGGCACAACTGCAACCCTTGCGCGGGCCATTGCTGAGCCTGGAAGCAGGCCAGCAGGTCAACATCCAGGACTCGGGCGCGGGGCCAGTGAAGGCGTTCGACGTGGCACAGCTGGGTTGGCGTGACGGCGTATTGGTTGCGCAGGACCAGCCACTGGGGCATTTCCTGCGGGAACTGAGCCGTTATCGCCCCGGGGTGTTGCGTTGGGACGAAACCCTGGAACCCCTGCGAATCACAGGCAGCTTCCGCCTGGACAACACCGACCGAATCCTCACGCTGCTTGCGGCCAGCCTACCGCTGGACGTGCACATGCGCACTCGCTACTGGGTCACGTTGACACTTCGCAAAAATATGGCCTGAGGCCTGTCCCCTTTTTTTGTCTCGCTTGTCATTCAAGGCAACTGAACAAAAATGAGAGCGCTTTCCAATGTCCGCAGTTGCACCTTTGCTTTTGCGCCCGGCCTTTGCCGGCTGGCGTCCGCTGTTGAACCTGAGCCTCATGCTGAGTTTGAGCGCCAGCCCATTCTTTATCTCATCGAGCCTGGCCGAAGACGCCGACCGGCGCAGCTACCAGGTGCCGGCTGGCAGCCTCGGCGTGGCGTTGACCCGGTTTGCCGGGCTGGCGGGCGTCAACCTGTCGGTGGACCCGGCCCTGGTGAGTGGTCGCAACAGCGCCGGCCTTTCGGGTGAGTTCGGGGTTGAGGAGGGGTTTGCCCGGCTGTTGTCGGGCTCGGGCCTGCAATTGCAAGCGGTGGGTGAGCAGGCCTATATCCTGACGCCGGCACCGGAACGCGGCAGCCTGCAACTGGCACCCACCTCGATTCTCGGCGCCACGGCGTCGACAGACAGCCCGGCGTATGCCGGTGGCCAGGTTGCTCGTCGCGGTTCGCAAGGCTTGCTGGGCTCGCGGGACTTCATGGAAACGCCGTTCAGCATGACCACCTATACCAGCGCGGTGGTCAAGAACCAGCAGGCGCGTACCTTGGGCGACCTTATCGCCAGCGACCCCTCGGTCCGCGCCACCAACCCGGCGGGCGGGCGCTACGAGCAGTTCACCATTCGTGGTTTCAGCCTGTTTAACAGTGATGTGGCGTACAACGGTCTCTACGGCATCTTGCCGACCTACACCATCGACATGGAGATGGCCGAACGCGTCGATATCCTCAAGGGCCCGAGCCAGCTTATCAACGGTATCTCGCCGCGGGGCAGCGTGGGGGGCGGGATCAACGTGGTGCCCAAGCGTGCCACCGACAAGCCCATCACCTCGTTCACCGGCAGCTATGCCTCCAACAACCAGCTTGGCGGTGCCGTGGATGTCGGTCGGCGTTTTGGTGAGGATGACAAGTTCGGTATTCGTTTCAATGGCGTGAAGCAGGCGGGCGACACCGAATGGGATCACCAGAGCGTGGACCGCGAGATGGCGGTGCTGGGCCTGGATTTTCGCGGTGAGCGCCTGCGACTGTCGACGGACATCGGCCACACCGGGCGTAACACCGACGCGCCCCAGGAGCGCGTGCAGGTGGGTGCCAATGCACAGGTTCCTCACGCCAGTGACGTACGTGACAACTACGCCCAGTCCTGGAGCAAGGCACGCACCAAGGACACCTTCGGCGCCGTGAACGCTGAATTCGACGTCAACGATTCCGTCATGCTGTATGGCGGTGTCGGCGCGCGCAAAAGCGAGCATGACTTCCTCAGGCACAACGTTTCGGTCACCAACGACGCCGGTGACTTCACGGTCCAGCCCCGAGATTTTACCCGCGACGAAAATGTCCGCACGGCCACGGCCGGGGTGCGCAACTGGTTCCATACCGGTCCGGTGAGCCATGAGGTCAACCTGGCGGCCAGTTATTTCTACATGGACTTCGAAAATGGCGGCGCCCGCTACGCCAACGGTCGCAGCAACCTGTATGACCCGGTACAGACCCCGACGCCGAGCAACCCGACCCGACAGGACGACAAGGTCTATACCGAGAACCGCTTCAGTGGCGTGGCCTTGTCCGACACCCTGGGGCTGTTCGATGATCGATTGCTGCTGACCCTCGGCGCCCGCTGGCAGCGGGTGAAGGTTGACGACTGGACGAATAACGTCAAGGGCGACACCGCCTACGACGAAGAAAAGGTTTCGCCGTCGGGCGGCATCCTGTTCAAGGCGACCGACAAGCTGTCGTTGTATGCCAACTACATGGAAGGCCTGAGCCAGGGCAAGATCGCGCCGTCGACCTCGGTGAACGAGGACGAGATTTTCCCGCCATTCATCAGCCGTCAGGTCGAGGTGGGCGCCAAGTATGATGCCGGTCCGTTCGCCGTCACCGCCGCCCTGTTCCGGATCAAACAGCCGGCCTATGCGACCGACGCGACGACGCGTGTCTTCGGCCCGAACGGCAAGCGAGAAAACACCGGCGTGGAGTTGAGTGTGTTTGGCGAACCGCTGAAGGGAACCCGTTTGCTCGGCGGCGTGATGTACATCGACAGCGAATTGACCCATACCACCAACGGCACTTTCGACGGCAACCGCGCACCGGCCACGCCGAAGTACAATGTCAACCTCGGCGCCGAGTGGGACGTGCCGACGCTACAGGGCCTGACCTTGACCAGCCGTGGCATCTATTCCAGCTCGCAGTACCTGGACCAGTCCAACACCAAGGAAATCGATTCCTGGGAACGTTTCGACGTGGGCGCCCGCTATGCATTCAAGGTCGACGAAAAACACATCACCCTGCGGGCCAATATCGAAAACGTGGCAGACAAGCGCTACTGGAGTTCGGCCGGCGCGTCGGATGACAGTGAGCCTGGCTTGACGCTGTCGACCCCGCGCACCTACCTGCTTTCCGCAACGGTGGATTTCTAGGCCGAGGTGCCGCTCCAGGGAAGGAGCCGCCTGGGTTCAGATGTCGCGAAACAGATCGTGGGCATCCAGCAGCCGCCAGGCGATCTCGGGGCGTTTTTCCAGCCCGCGGCGAATGGCGGCGGGGATGGACTGGCGAATTTTCCGGCACAGGCCGGGCTGCTCCTGGAATTCGATGGCAATGCCGCGCATGGTCCGCACTTCGTTATAGCCGGGCTCGACGCTCAAGCGGATCCCCAGGTTCTCGTACAGGCGTTGCTGCAGGCGCTGGAGTTCGTCGAGGCTCTGGATGTTCTCCAAACGTTCAAGCAGGCGTTTTTCTTCCTGGCGATTCAGGCAAAGGATGCGCAGGTCGCTGCCAGGCGCTTGCAGCAAGGCATCACGGCCACAATCGCAGACGCCGGGCGGGCAGGGGGGACGGATCGGAATCGACGCGGTCATGGGCTCCACAAAAATCTGCTGCACAACGAAACAGCGAGCTTATCGCCGGCCCAGGCAATGTGATGCCTGGCGGCATGTGGGTCAAGCCTGTTGGAGGGGCCGCTTGTCTGGCGCTGCTGTGGGAGCTTGCTCGTGATAGCGGTGAGTCAGCCTGCACCTTTGTCGGATTTGCCACCGCCATCGCGAGCGAGCTTTGCTCCCACAGATCTGATGGGTGTACGACCGGGGGAGCCAGGTCGGCTATAAGGCCGCCTCGGCGTGGACGTTGATCTCGGGCGCCCCGTTAACCACGCTGGCCGAACGCAGGCATTGTGCAGTGGGCATCCCGGCATGGATGCCGGGATAGCCGCGCTGGGCCATGGATGGCCCTTCGCGGCGGCCCACGGAGCAATGCCGGAGTGAGGGCATGCCGAGCCTAGGCGAGGCACCGAGTGGTGGGGCAAAGCGCTTTTGGTTACTTTTGGCGCTCTTCCAAAAGTGACCCGCCGTCAGGGCGGAACCGCCAGCAGCCTTTACCGCAGAAATGGATATGTACTCAGTCCAGTCAAGAGCGTTACAACCCCAACTCAGACAAGCCCGGATGATCGTCCGGCCGGCGGCCCAGCGGCCAGCGGAACTTGCGCTCGCTTTCCTTGATCGGCATGTCGTTGATGCAGGCATAACGGTTGTACATCAGGCCTTGTTCGTCGAACTCCCAGTTTTCGTTGCCGTAGGAGCGGAACCAGTTGCTCGAGTCGTCGTGCCATTCGTAGGCATAGCGCACGGCGATGCGGTTATCGGTGAAGGCCCAGAGCTCCTTGATCAGCCGATAATCCAGTTCCTTGGCCCATTTGCGGGTCAGGAACGCCTTGGCTTCCTCGCGGTTATGGGCGAATTCGGCGCGGTTACGCCATTGAGTATCCAGCGTGTAGGCCAGGGATACTTTTTGTGGGTCACGAGAGTTCCAGCCGTCTTCGGCCAGGCGAACTTTCTCGATCGCCGATTCACGAGTGAACGGCGGCAACGGCGGGCGAACTTCGGAAGAGGCAGACATGGCGGATCTCCAGTGAATTGACGAATTGCACAAGGGTTCAACGGGTCAGGCGTGTAACAGTTTTTTCAGCAAGTCCTGGGCGTCGTCAGCCGCGCTGTGGTCGCCCATGACCAGCGCCACGGTAATGGCGCCGTCAATCAGAATCAGGAGTTGGCGGGCCAGTGCGTCCGGGTTCTGGACACCTTGTTCGACGCACAGCCGGGTGACGTAATCGAGCAACTTCTGTTTGTGCATCTTCGCCACTTGGCGGACCGGATCCTGTGGATCGCCTGTCTCGCCACTGGTGTTGATGAATGCACAGCCGCGGAAACCTTCGCTGTCGAACCAGCCCTTGAGTACGGTGAACAGGTTGAGCAGCCGCGCCGTCGGTGTCGGCGCCTTGTCCACTTCGCTGCTGAACCAGTGCATCCAGCGCTCATCCCGCCGCCTGAGGGCGGCCACGATCAGGTCGTCCTTGTTGGCGAAGTAGCGATAGACACTTTTCCTGGAGACGCCGGCGGTTTTCACCAGAAGGTCCATGCCGGTGGCGGCGATGCCACTTTTATAGATCAACTTTTCGGCGACATCGAGGATGATGTCTCGTGTTTCATTACCAGTGATTTCGTTCATGAAACAAAAGTAGAATGATCGTTCTCCTTGGTCAAGTCTTTTTTTCTTGAGGACAGGAAGACCCAAACCCATCCATGGTGTAAGCTCATCCGTTCTTCGGAATCGACCTTTTGCGAGCCCTATGCCGTCGCTTTTCAAACGCTCCCTGCTGCCCAAGCTGCGCAGCTTTGCACTGACCGCCGACGCGGTGACCATCCTCGATGGCGCTGCCCAATTCCGCCGTTGCCTGCTGGAGAAAATCGCCCAGGCCACCCAGCGCATCTACATCGTCGCGCTGTACCTGCAACAGGACGAGGCCGGCCAGGAAATCCTCGATGCCCTGCATGCCGCCAAGGCCGCGCGTCCGGAACTGGATGTGGTCGTGGTGGTGGACTGGCTGCGGGCCCAGCGCGGGCTGATCGGCGCCAAGAAGCAGCCGGGCAACTCGGCGTGGTATCAGGAACAGACTCGCACCCATGCCAGCGAAGTGCCGATCTACGGCGTGCCGGTACAGACCCGCGAGCTGTTCGGCGTGCTGCACTTGAAAGGCTTCGTGATTGACGACTGTGTGCTCTACAGCGGCGCCAGCCTGAATAACGTCTACCTGCACAAGTTCGACAAATACCGCTACGACCGCTATCACCTGCTGCAGAACACGGCACTGGCCGATTCGATGCATCACCTGGTGCAGCACGGCCTGATCACCTCCAGGGCCGTGCACCGCCTGGACCTGCCGAACCTGCCCAGCACCCGCAGTTTGCGCAAGGACATCGGCGACCTGCGCAGTCGCCTCAAGTACGCGACCTATGACACCAGCGTTGGCAGCCTCGATAAGAGCGGCCTGTCGGTAAGCCCGTTGCTGGGGGTGGGCAAGAACAATCCGCTGAGCCGGGTGATCGGTGAGCTGATCGCCAGCAGTCGCCAGCAACTGACCATTTGCACACCGTATTTCAACCTGCCCCTGGCGGTGACCCGGGAGCTCAATCGCGCCCTGGCCCGGGGGGTCAAGATCGACATCATCGTCGGCGACAAGACCGCCAACGACTTCTACATTGCGCCAAGCGAGCCGTTCAAGATCATCGCGGCGCTGCCATACCTCTACGAAATCAGCTTGCGGCGCTTCGCCAAACGCCATCAGCGCGCTATCGACAGCGGCCAATTGAACCTGCACCTATGGCGTGATGGGGACAACACCTATCACCTCAAGGGCATGTGGATCGACGAGCGCTACACCTTGCTGACCGGCAACAACCTCAACCCACGGGCCTTTCGCCTGGACCTGGAAAACGCGCTGTTGCTGGACGACCCCAAGGGCGAGTTACTGGCGCCGCGCCAGGCCGAGCTTGAACAGATCTACCGCCACACTCACCGGATCGAACGTTACCTGGACCTGGAAACCCTGCCGGATTACCCCGACGCCGTGGCCAGGTTCCTGAAACGGGTCAGCCGGGTGCGGATAGAACGGCTGCTTTACCGGATCCTGTGAACACCGGCGCCATGTCGAAAAAAGACACCATCTCCATTCAGTTGGTGCGTGAGGCGCTGCTGCAAAGCTGCGCTCCCGGAGCGGCTACCGATGAGGTATTGAGCAAGGTGGGCATCGATCCCGCATTGCTCGACGACGCCCAGGCGCGGGTCCCGGCCCATGCCTATGCGCGGCTCTGGCGTTTGCTCGCCCGGCGCCTGGATGACGAGTTTTTTGGCATGGACCCGCGCAAGCTCAAGTCCGGCAGCCTGGCGTTTCTCTGCCAGTGCGCCATGGCCCAGCCGACGCTGGCGAGCGGCTTGACGGCGGGGCTGGGCTTTCTGTCGCTGATGCTCGAACACCTGCCGGCCCAGTGGGTGCGCCAGCAAAGCCTGGCGGAGATCGTGCTGCTGGAAGACGATCAGGAACCGCGCCGGGCCTTTACCTACTTCACCTACTGGATGATCGTCCATGGGGTGGCCTGCTGGCTGGCCGGGCGGCGCATTCCCATTCTTTCCGTCGAGCTGCGTTGCCCGGCGCCGGATTTCTGCGACGACTACCGGGTGATGTTTTCCCAGAACCTGCGTTTTGACCGGCCTCGCACCCGGATGATTTTCGCCGCCGAATGCCTCGACCTGCCGATCAGACGCAACGCTGATGAGCTCAAGCGCTTCCTGGCCCAGGCCCCGGCCAACATCCTGGTCAAATACCGCGACCCGCAAAGCCTGGCCAGCCGTATCCGGCACGACCTGCGGCAGTTGCCTGCCGAACAGTGGCCGGAAACCGAGGCCCTGGCCCAGCAGCTGTGCGTGTCCGCCTCCACCCTGCGTCGACGCCTGGCGGAGGAGGGCCAGACTTACCAAGGCCTCAAGGACAGCGTGCGCAAGGACCTGGCGATCACCTGGCTGGCCGAGCCCTCCATCAGTTTCGTCGAAATCGCCTCGCGCCTGGGTTTTGCCGATGCCAGCTCCTTCTACAAGGCGTTTCGCAAATGGTCCGGGTCCAACCCGGGGCATTATCGCAGCCTGATTCTCAACGACCCAGATTGACCCATCGGGTGGCCTCCAATCTTGTGCCTACCCAAGCTCCCATAGGGTTTTTCGCTACGCTCGTAAAACCGTCATTTTCTTCTGATACAAGCCTGTGCAAGCCCCGGAAAAGCCGGACCATCCATCAGGGTAATGTATGCAAATGACCGTTTTGGGCCGCGTATGAGAGTACTGGTCACCGGCGTCGCAGGGTTCATCGGATTTCATACCGCCAAGCGGTTGTGCAGCGATGGTCATCAGGTCATTGGCATCGACAACCTCAACAATTACTACAGCGTCGAGCTGAAACAGGCACGACTGGCTCATTTGGCCGAATATCGCGATTTCCGCTTTCAGCTGCTGGATGTGGCAGACAAACCGGCACTGTTGGAGTTGTTTGCCGAACACGCCTTCGACCAAGTCGTCCACCTCGCGGCCCAAGCCGGCGTGCGCTATTCCATCGACAATCCGGACGTTTATGCGCAAAGCAACCTGGTAGGTTTCCTCAACATATTGGAAGCGTGCCGTGCCCATCGGCCGGCGCACCTGATTTTCGCCTCGAGCAGTTCGGTGTATGGCTTGAACGACCGCCTGCCGTACGCCACGACCGACCCTGTCGATCAGCCGGTGTCTTTCTATGCCGCGACCAAGCGCGCCAATGAGCTGATGGCTCACGCCTACTCGCATCTCTATGGCATTCCCACCACCGGCCTGCGGTTTTTTACCGTGTATGGGCCTTGGGGACGGCCCGACATGGCGCCCTTCAAATTCACCGATGCCATCCTCAACGGTCGCGCCATCGACGTTTACAACGACGGCGCGATGTCTCGCGATTTCACCTATATCGACGACATCGTCGAGGGCCTCGTGCGCCTGATTCCGCTGCCCCCGACCGATGAGACCGGCGTGCGCAACAAAGTCTACAACATCGGCTTCGGCTCACCGGTGAAGCTTTTGCAGTTTATCGAGTGCATTGAAGAAGCGCTGGGCATCCGCGCGATAAAGAATTTCTTGCCACTGCAATCGGGCGACGTGGTCGACACGTGGGCGGACACTCGTGAACTGGAGGAGCGGGTGGGGTTTCGCCCACAGGTCGCGGTGCCCGTGGGTGTGCAGTCGTTTGTCGATTGGTACCGCGACTATTACGCCGTCTAACCACTCATTTCCCAGCTTTTTTTCTGGAGCATCATGCACGAACCCCCTTATGTATCGGTCCTGATTCCAGCCAAAAACGAGGCAGGTAATCTCATTCCACTTCTTGAAGAAGTGCGCACGGCGTTGGCCAATGAGAACTTTGAGGTCATCGTGGTGGACGATGGGAGCACCGACGCCACCGCCGCTGAGTTAAGCACCTTACAAGTTAGCGGCTACCAGCAATTGCGGGTGCTCAGCCACACCCGTTCCCTCGGGCAGAGCACCTCGGTCTACCACGCCGCTGAAGTGGCACGCGGGCATTGGTTGGCAACCCTGGACGGCGACGGTCAGAACGACCCGGCCGATCTGCCGAAAATGCTCGACCTGGTGCGCGGCTCCGAAGGCACCCCCGCGGGCGTCAAGCTGGTGGCAGGGCATCGCGTCAACCGCCGGGACACGGCGAGCAAGCGTTGGGCCTCGCGATTTGCCAACAAATTGCGCGCCAGCCTGCTCAAGGACCAGACGCCCGATACCGGTTGCGGCATCAAGTTGATCGAGCGCGAGGCGTTTCTGCGTCTGCCGTATTTCGATCACATGCACCGTTTCATTCCGGCGCTGATCCGCCGTCACAACGGCCGGATGCTGGTTCATCCGGTCAATCACCGTGAGCGCGGGGCCGGGGTGTCCAATTACGGCAACCTGGACCGGGCGCTGGTGGGCATTGTCGATCTGTTCGGGGTGTGGTGGCTGATCAAACGCACCCGCCTGGACGTCAACGCACAAGAAACCGAGGTTTGAAATGGGCAGAGAATCGTTGTGGTTGGCCGTTGGCTTCGGTGGTCAATTGGCATTCACCGGGCGTTTTGCCCTGCAATGGCTGTACAGCGAATACAAAAAGCGCAGCATGATTCCCGTTGGTTTCTGGTACCTGAGCATCGTCGGGAGCGCGCTGTTGCTGGCCTATGCCATCTACCGCGAAGACCCGGTGTTCATTGTCGGCCAGTCCTTCGGCTTTATCGTTTACCTGCGCAATTTGCAGTTGATCGCCAAGCATCATGAACAGGAAAACCCCGAACTGGCCAAAAAAGGCTGAGACCGTGCGGATACGACTATCTTCCTCGCGGCTCGAGCTCCTGGCGTTTGTGGTATTGGCCTTGATCATGGTGGGCGCTGGCCTTGGCTGGCGCCAACCGATGAACGTCGATGAGGAGCGCTTCCTTGGCGTTGCCCTGGAGATGCTGCAGAACGGCTCCTGGTTCATTCCCTATCGGGCCGGTGAAATCTATGCCGACAAACCGCCGCTGTTCATGTGGACGGTGGCGCTGTTTGTGCAACTGACCCACCTGCCCAAAGTTGCCCTGTACTTGCCTGCGCTGCTGGCAGGCGCCGTTACCACCGCGTGCCTGTATGACCTGGGCCGACGCTTGTGGGGGCGGCGTGTAGGGGTGGTCGCGGCGCTCTTGTTTCTCGCGACCTACCAGACCTACAGCATCCTGCGCACCGGGCAGATCGATGGTTTCCTTGCGCTCTGGACCATCCTGGGGATCTATGGCTTGTGCCGGCACATGCTGCTCGGCCCGGCCTGGCGTTGGTACTACGTGGCGTGTGCGGCGATGGGGTTGGGGATCATCAGCAAAGGCGTGGGGTTTCTGCCGGTGCTATTGCTGATTCCCTACGCCTATGCACTGCGCAAAGGTTGGAAGGGGGTGGTGGCCATGCCTGGCCAGGCGGGACGCTGGTGGCTGGGGCTGCTCGTAGCATTGGTCGCCATCGCGTTATGGCTGGGGCCTTTGCTGATGATTGTCTCGCAGGGCAGTGCCGACAGCCTGGCATACGCCGAGGAAATCCTGTTCAAGCAGACTGCCGGGCGTTATGCCAACGCATGGGAGCACCGCGAGCCATTCTGGTATTTCTTCGTCCAGGTGATTCCGAAGTACTGGCTGCCGATTGTGTTCATGCTCCCCTGGCTGGTGCCGGCCTGGCGTAAACAACTGCTCAAGCACGACGGTCGGGTGTTGGTGCTGCTCGGTTGGGTACTGCTGGTGTTGGTGTTCTTTAGTCTGAGCAGCGGCAAGCGCAAGCTGTATATCTTTCCCGCGTTACCCGCGTTGATTCTGGTGGTGGCGCCGCTTGTGCCATGGATGCTGCGCTGCTGGTTTGGCGCGCGACCGAGGGGCAGGAGGGTTTTCAACGTATTGGCTGCGCTGTGGTTGTGTGCCTGGCTTGTACGCGGCTTCGTCGAGCCCCACAAGGAAGGCATCAACCCCCACCAGACCTTGATGCGCGATGTCGCGGGGATGACTTCAAATGCCGAGTTGGTACTCGTGGGTTGGCGCGAGGGCCATTGGCTGTTCGCCCGGCAACCCATCGTGCATTTCGGCTTTTATAACGGCAACGCCCTGGAACAATCCGCCACCTGGCTGCGCAGCCACCCCCGGGCCTTCGCCCTGGTTCCCGCCCGGGACCTGGCCCGCTGTTACGACCCGCAAAAGGCTCGCCGGGCCGGCGATACCTCGAGGGCCGAGTGGTTCCTGGTGGGGGCTGATGCGGATAACCAGCGCTGCCAGTCCCCGGTGCCGGAAAAGGTTTACTCATTCACATGGGCGCATCCTTTGTAGTGGCTGAAAACTCCTCTGTGGCGAGGGAGCTTGCTCCCGCTGGGCTGCGCAGCAGCCCCAAAGCAGTCAACTCAATTAGCCTGACACACCAGGTTGTCCGGTTCTGGGGCCGCTTCGCGCCCCAGCGGGAGCAAGCTCCCTCGCCACAGGGGGGGGCTCGACAGGCAACACATCCCTGAACCACACCCCTGAACCATGGCCAAACCAGTCAAGCAACTTGATGGCTTTGACCATTGCCGCCACAGCCCTTCGGCGCGAGTATTTGCCTGCTATCCACGGTTCCCCCAACCAATAAAAAACACAGAGGGATGCTGGTCATGCGCGATTATTCGTCCGCCACTTCGCAATTCGATTACCTGCAAACCGTCAACGCCGCGCTGCACGGCTCGCTCGAGGCGCTCAATGCCTGTGTCGAGTGTTGCGACCGGCATGCGTTGCCGGGTCGTATCGCCTTGTTCTGGGAGGGCCGTGACGGCAGCGATGCGACTTGGACTTACCGTGACCTGCAGGACAACGCCGCGCGGTTCGCCAATTTCCTCCGCGCCCAAGGCGTCGGCAAGGGCGACAAAGTGGCCGGCCTGCTGCCGCGCACCGCGGAACTCTTGATCGTTGTACTCGCCACCTGGCGTATCGGAGCGGTGTATCAACCGCTGTTCACCGCATTCGGGCCAAAGGCCATCGAGCACCGCGTCGGCAGCTCGGGCGCACGGATCGTCGTGACCGACGCCGTCAACCGTCCCAAGCTCAATGAAATCACCGGTTGCCCCACCATCGTCACGGTCGGTGGTGAAAAGGGCCAGGGCATCGTGCGCGGCGACTACAGTTTCTGGGCCGAAGTGGCGAACCACTCCAGCCAGTGCGAACCGCTGATGCTCACCGGCGAAGACCCGTTCCTGCTGATGTTCACCTCCGGCACCACAGGGCCTGCCAAGGCTCTGTCGGTGCCACTCAAGGCCATCGTTGCGTTCCAGAGCTACACCCGTGACGCGGTGGACCTGCGACCTGAAGACGCCTTCTGGAACGTCGCCGACCCCGGTTGGGCCTACGGCATTTATTTCGGCGTGACCGGGCCGCTGGCCATGGGACATCCGATTACTTTCTACGATGGCCCGTTCACCCTGGAAAGCACCTGCCGGGTCATCAACAAATACGGCATCACCAACCTGACCGGTTCGCCCACCGCCTACCGTCTGTTGATCGCCGGGGGCGAGCAGTTCGCCCGCTCGATCAAGGGCAAGCTGCGCATCGTCAGCAGCGCTGGTGAGCCGTTGAACCCGGAGGTGATCCGTTGGTTCGCCGACAATCTGAACGTGGTGATCCACGACCATTATGGCCAGACCGAACTCGGCATGGTGCTGTGCAACCACCATGGGCTGGAACACCCGGTGCATCTGGGGGCGGCCGGTTTTGCCTCGCCGGGCCATCGGATCGTGGTGCTGGACGAAAACCAGCGCGAGCTGGGCGTGGGCCAGCCGGGCATTCTCGCGGTGGACCGCAGCCAGTCGCCCATGTGCTGGTTCGCCGGTTACGAAGGTGCGCCGACCAAGGCCTTCGTTGGCGACTACTACTTGAGCGGCGACACCGTGGAGCTTAACCCCGACGGCAGCATCAGCTTCGTCGGCCGTAGCGATGACGTGATCACTACCTCCGGCTACCGGGTCGGTCCGTTCGATGTGGAAAGTGCGCTGATCGAACACCCGGCCGTGGTGGAAGCGGCGGTGATCGGCAAGCCCGATCCGGAACGCACCGAGCTGGTGAAGGCCTTCGTGGTGCTCAGCACCCAATATCGCGCCTCACCGGAGCTGGCCGAGGAATTGCGCCTGCATGTGCGCAAGCGTCTGGCGGCCCATGCTTATCCCCGTGAAATCGAATTTGTCAGCGACTTGCCGAAAACCCCAAGCGGCAAGTTGCAGCGCTTTATCTTGCGCAACCAGGAAATCGCCAAGGCTCAAGAGGCCGCGGCGCAGAACGTTTCAGCTTGAACCCAAGGAAACCATGATGCAGATCGACAACAAGATTTTCCTCGTCAGCGGCGGCGCGTCCGGCCTCGGTGCGGCCACCGGCGAGATGCTGGTCAAGGCCGGCGCCAAGGTGATGCTGGTGGACCTCAACGCCGACGCCGTGGCCGCCCAGGCGCAAAAACTGGGCTGCCAGAGCGTGGTGGCCGATATCAGCAACGAAGCGGCGGCTGAAGCGGCGGTCCAGGCCACGGTCGATGCGTTCGGTGGTCTGAATGGCCTGGTGAATTGCGCCGGTATCGTGCGCGGCGAGAAGATCCTCGGCAAGAACGGCCCCCACGGGCTGGACAGCTTCAGCCAGGTGATCAACGTCAACCTGATTGGCAGCTTCAACTTGCTGCGCCTGGCGGCTGCGGCCATTGCCGAAACCGAGGCAGACGCCGATGGTGAACGTGGCGTGATCATCAACACCGCTTCGGTCGCGGCCTTCGACGGCCAGATCGGCCAGGCCGCCTACGCGGCCTCCAAAGGCGCCATCGCCAGCCTGACGTTGCCAGCCGCCCGTGAACTGGCGCGCTTCGGTATCCGGGTGATGACCATTGCCCCGGGGATTTTCGAAACCCCGATGATGGCCCGCATGACCCCCGAGGTGCGGGATTCCCTGGCCGCTGGCGTGCCGTTTCCGCCACGCCTTGGGAAACCGTCCGAGTACGCGGCGCTGGCCAGGCATATTATTGAAAACAGCATGCTCAACGGCGAGGTGATCCGTCTCGACGGTGCCTTGCGTATGGCAGCCAAATAAGTAAGGAGGATTCATGATGTCCAACGATCCTATTGTCATCGTCAGCGCCGTCCGTACCCCCATGGGTGGTTTCCAGGGCGAACTGAAAAGCCTCACCGCCCCGCAACTCGGTGCCGCCGCCATCAAGGCCGCCGTGGAGCGGGCCGGTATCGCGCCGGGTGCGGTTGAAGAAGTGCTGTTCGGTTGCGTGCTCGCCGCCGGCCAGGGCCAGGCACCGGCACGTCAGGCCGCACTGGGCGCCGGGCTCGACAAGTCGACCCGCTGCACCACGCTCAACAAGATGTGTGGTTCGGGCATGGAAGCGACGATCCTCGCCCACGACATGCTCATCGCCGGCAGCGCCGAGGTGGTGGTGGCCGGCGGCATGGAGAGCATGTCCAACGCCCCGTACCTGCTCGATCGCGCCCGCGGCGGTTATCGCATGGGCCATGGCCGGGTGCTTGACCACATGTTCCTCGATGGCCTGGAAGACGCCTACGACAAAGGTCGGCTGATGGGCACTTTCGCCGAAGATTGCGCCGAGGCCAATGGTTTGAGTCGCGAGGCCCAGGATGCCTTCGCCATTGCGTCCACCACCCGCGCCCAGCAGGCGATCAAGGACGGCAGTTTCGATGCCGAGATCGTGCCGTTGCAGGTCATGGTCGGCAAGGAACAAGTGACCATTCGGCACGACGAGCAGCCGCCGAAAGCGCGGATCGACAAGATCGCCTCGCTCAAACCGGCGTTCCGCGAGGGCGGCACGGTGACGGCGGCCAACGCCAGTTCCATTTCCGATGGTGCCGCTGCCCTGGTGCTGATGCGCCAGGGCCAGGCTGCCCAGCGTGGCCTCAAGCCCCTGGCGGTGATCCACGGTCACGCGGCGTTTGCCGATACTCCGAGCCTGTTTCCCACCGCACCGATTGGCGCCGTGAAGAAACTGATGCAGAAAACCGGTTGGTCGCTGGATCAAGTCGACCTGTTCGAAGTCAACGAAGCCTTTGCCGTGGTCGGGCTGGTGACCATGGACAAGCTGGAGATTGCCCATGACAAGGTCAACGTCCACGGCGGAGCCTGTGCGCTGGGCCACCCGATCGGCGCGTCTGGCGCACGGATCCTGGTGACCCTGCTGTCAGCCCTGCGCCAGAAGGGTCTCAAGCGCGGCGTCGCGGCGATCTGCATTGGTGGCGGCGAAGCCACGGCCATGGCCGTCGAATGCCTGTATTAAGGAATTACCATGCTTGCGACTGAAGAACAGACTCAAATCCGCGACATGGCCCGGCAGTTCGCCGAGGAGCGCTTGAAACCGTTCGCCGCCGAATGGGACCGCGAGCACCGTTTTCCCCGGGAAGCCATCGATGAAATGGCCGAGCTGGGCTTCTTCGGCATGTTGGTGCCGGAGCAGTGGGGCGGCTGCGACACCGGTTACCTGGCGTATGCCATGACCCTGGAGGAAATCGCCGCCGGCGACGGCGCGTGCTCGACCATCATGAGTGTGCACAATTCGGTGGGCTGCGTGCCGATCCTCAAGTTCGGCAACGATGAGCAGAAGGCGAAATTCCTCACGCCCCTGGCCAGTGGCGCGATGCTTGGTGCCTTCGCCCTGACCGAGCCCCAGGCCGGTTCGGACGCCAGCAGCCTCAAGACGCGGGCGCGGCTGGAGGGGGATCATTACGTGCTCAACGGTTGCAAGCAGTTCATCACCTCCGGGCAGAACGCCGGGGTGGTGATTGTGTTTGCGGTGACCGATCCGAGCGCAGGCAAGCGTGGCATCAGTGCGTTCATCGTGCCGACCGATTCGCCGGGCTACAGCGTCGCGCGGGTCGAAGACAAACTCGGCCAGCATGCCTCCGACACTTGCCAGATCCTCTTCGAGGATTTGAAGGTGCCGGTGGGCAATCGCCTGGGGGAGGAGGGCGAGGGCTACAAGATCGCCTTGGCGAACCTGGAAGGCGGGCGCGTGGGCATCGCGGCGCAAGCGGTGGGCATGGCCCGCGCGGCGTTCGAAGCGGCCCGGGACTATGCCCGGGAACGCTCCAGTTTCGGTAAGCCGATCATCGAGCACCAGGCCGTGGCGTTCCGCCTGGCCGACATGGCGACCCAGATCGCCGTGGCCCGGCAAATGGTGCACTACGCCGCCGCCCTGCGGGACAGCGGCCAGCCAGCGCTGGTGGAGGCCTCCATGGCCAAGCTGTTCGCCTCGGAAATGGCTGAAAAAGTCTGCTCCATGGCATTGCAAACCCTGGGCGGCTACGGTTACCTGAACGACTTCCCGCTGGAGCGCATCTACCGCGACGTGCGGGTCTGCCAGATCTACGAAGGCACCAGCGACATTCAGCGCATGGTCATTTCGCGCAATCTTTGAACAGGAGTCCTGCATGAGTTACGAAACGATTTTATTGGAGATCAAGGACCGCGTCGGCCTGATCACCCTCAACCGTCCCCAGGCCTTGAACGCCTTGAATGCGCAGATCGTCAGCGAACTGAACCAGGCGCTGGATAGCCTGGAGGCTGATCCGAAGATTGGCTGCATCGTGCTGACCGGCTCGAAAAAAGCCTTTGCCGCCGGTGCCGATATCAAGGAAATGGCCGAGCTGACCTACCCGCAGATCTACCTGGACGACCTGTTCAGCGACAGCGACCGCGTGGCTAACCGTCGCAAGCCGATCATCGCGGCGGTGAACGGTTTTGCCTTGGGCGGTGGCTGCGAGCTGGCGTTGATGTGCGACTTCATCCTGGCCGGCGACAACGCCAAGTTCGGCCAGCCGGAGGTCAACCTCGGCGTGCTGCCAGGCATGGGCGGCACCCAGCGCCTGACCCGGGCGGTGGGCAAGGCCAAGGCCATGGAAATGTGCCTGACCGGGCGCTTTATCGATGCGGTGGAAGCCGAACGCTGCGGCATCGTCGCGCGGATCCTACCAGCCGATGAGCTGCTGGACGAGGCCCTGAAAACCGCAGCGTTGATCGCCTCCAAGTCGGTGCCCATCAGCATGATGGTCAAGGAAAGCGTCAACCGTGCGTTTGAAGTCAGCCTGTCCGAAGGCGTGCGTTTTGAGCGGCGGGTATTCCACGCCGCGTTTGCGACGCAAGATCAGAAAGAAGGCATGGCGGCATTCGTGGCCAAGCGCGCGGCGGAGTTCCAGGACAAGTAAGGCGGCGTTTCTATTGACGCCCCATAACCCGTGGCGAGGGAGCTTGCTCCCGCTCGGCTGCGCAGCAGTCGCAAACCGGATCATGCGGTTCGGCTGAAAAAATGCAGAGGCCTGCTTCGCAGACCAGCGGGAGCAAGCTCCCTCGCCACATTGGGTTTGTGTGGAGCCGAAATTGGAGCTCGACCAAAGTCCCTGTGGGAGCGAGCTTGCTCGCGATGCTTTTCCAGCCATCACACCAGGTAGTGTTTCAACTCCCGAGCGATGACCATCCGCTGTATCTCGCTCGACCCTTCATAAATCTGGGTAATCCGCGCATCGCGGTAGTAGCGCTCCACCGGATAATCCTCGAGATACCCATAACCACCATGAATCTGTATGGCCGAGGAGCAGACTTTCTCGGCCATTTCCGAGGCAAACAGCTTGGCCTGGGAGGCTTCTGACAGGCAAGGTTGGCCCGCGCTGCGCAGGCGGGCGGCGTGGAGGATGAGCAGGCGGGTGGCGTTGATGCGGGTGTGCATGTCGGCCAGCAGGTTGGCGATGCTCTGGTGCTCGATGATCGGCTTGTCGAACTGTACGCGATCACGCGCGTAAGCCAGCGCCGCTTCGAACGCCGCGCGGGCGATGCCCAAGGCTTGCGCCGCGATGCCGATGCGGCCGCCTTCCAGGTTGGACAGGGCGATGGCCAGGCCTTTGCCGCGAGCTCCCAGCAGGTTGGCTTCGGGGATGGTGCAATTGCTCAAGGTGACTGCGCAGGTGTCCGAGGCGCGGATGCCCATTTTGTGTTCGGTGCGATCAACGATGAACCCCGGCGTATCGGTGGGCACCAGGAACGCTGAAATGCCTTTCTTGCCCAGTTCCGGGTCCGTCACGGCAAACACGATCGCCAGTTTCGCTCGCTTGCCATTGCTGACGAACTGCTTGGCGCCATTGATGACCCATTGGCCCTCGCGCAATTCGGCCCGGGTGCGCAGGTTGTGGGCTTCGGAGCCGGCCTGGGGCTCGGTCAGGCAGAAGCAGCCAATGGCCTGGCCACTGGCGAGGTCGGCCAACCATGTCTGTTTTTGTTCGTCGGTGCCGAAATTCAGCACCGGCCCACATCCCACCGAATTGTGGATGCTCATCAGTGCGCCGGTAGCACCGTCGCCTGCGGAGATTTCCTCCACGGCCAGGGCATAGGCGACGTAATCGACGTAGGTACCGCCCCATTCTTCCGGCACTACCATTCCCAGCAGGCCCAGCTCCCCCATCTTCGCCACCAGACCGTCGTCAATCCAGCCGGCCTTTTCCCACGCCTGGGCATGGGGGGCGATTTCACCACGGGCGAAGTCCCGGGCCATGTCGCGGATCATCACTTGTTCTTCGGTCAGTTCGAGGTCATGCATGGCTCAGTTCCCGTGGTCGTCGAAGCCGTCGAAGAAACTCGCCACATGGTCGGCGTCCAGCGCCTCCAGGGTCGGCGGGTTCCAACGCGGGTTCTTGTCTTTGTCGATCAGCAAGGCGCGCACACCTTCGATCAGGTCACCGCGTTCGAACCATTGCTGATCCAGATGCAGTTCCAGGGCAAAACAGTCTTCCAGGCTCAAATGCCGACCGCGCCGCAGCATTTCCAGGGTCACGGCCATGGCCAGGGGAGAGCGGCTGTCCAGCAGGTCGGCGGTCTTTATTGCCCATTCATGGCTGTTGGCGACGGTGACCTGGCGCAACTGCTCGACCATGCTCGGCACGTCGGGCAGGCCGAAGAAATGATCGATGGCTGGCCGCAGATCGGCCAGGGGCGGGGCAGGCAGCTGTTGCACACCGAGTTTGGCCAGCAGGCTCTGCAGGTCCTTGAGTGGCGTATCACCCCACTCCAGGCGATCGAGGCGCGCATCGAGCTGTTCAAGCTTGCGACTGTCCAGATACCAGTCGGCCAGCCCGCAATACAAGGCGTCGGCCGCGCGGATCTGCGCGCCGCTGACGCCCAGGTAGATCCCCAGTTCGCCAGGAATGCGCGGCAGGAAGTAGCTGCCGCCCACGTCCGGGAAATACCCGATGCCGACTTCCGGCATGCCCAGGCGGCTGCGCTCGGTCACCACCCGCAGGTCGGCACCTTGTGCCAGCCCCATGCCGCCGCCCAGCACGAAGCCATCCATCAAGGCGACGATTGGTTTACGGTAGTGATGAATCGTCAGGTCGAGGGCGTATTCCTCGACGAAGAAATCTTCATGCAGGGTGTCACCCTGCTTGTGGCTGTCGTACAACGAACGGATATCGCCGCCGGCGCAAAACGCCTTCTCGCCCGCGCCCCGCAGCACCACGGCGCGGATCTGTGGGTCCAGGGCCCAGGTATCGAGTTGTTGCTGCAAGCTGCGCACCATGCCCAGGGTGAGAGCATTGAGGCCGGCGGGGCGGTTCAGGGTCAAATGGCCAATGTGATTGCGAACTTCGACCAGCACCTCATAGGCCGCGGTGTCGAGGGTTCCCGCGGCGTGTGATGAAACCTGAGCTGTCATCGCTAACTCCCTGCTTTTATTCTTCTTTATGAATTGTGTCGCGCGTACCTATTCAGGATCGTAACAGTGCAAATTTGCATTGCACAACCGGGATACGTGCAGGTCCTTTCTGCATATTTATAGCAGCCACAGGCTCAACCGCGACTAGAGAGAACCTCCGCGATGCTGCGGCGCTTGGCATTTCGCTCGCTGGCGTGGATCAACTGCTCAAGATCTTCCGGCGTGACGTCAAAGAACGCTTCCATTTCCGCCAAGGCCAGTTTCAGGTCTTCGGCCGTGATCGCCTGGCGGTCGACGGGAGGGTGGTCAGCCGGTATGACGGCCAGCGGTTCGCTGGCACGCTTGGGATAGCGCACCCGCGTCAGGTTGTTATAGGCCAGCGCAAAGGCCAGCAACCCGGAGCCGGCCAGCATCGCCGCACCAACGGCTTGCCAGTCCAAGGCAATGATAGACGGGGCGGCCAGCACCAGCGTCGCCGCCAGGGCGCCTGCCGGCGGATGCAAGCAACGCAGCCAGCACATCAACACCAGCGCCATGCCCGCCGCCAGGCAGGCGCTACCCAGCGTACGGCCCAGTACATGGGCCACCAGCAGCGCGACGACCGACGCACACAGGTAACCGCCGACAATCGACCAGGGCTGGGCGAGGGCGCCCGATGACACCGCAAACAACAGCACCGCCGAGGCGCCGAGGGGGCCGATCAGGTGTTGCGCCACCTCAAGGCCGAAGACCTGGCCACAAAGCCAGACACTGAACATCGTCCCCAGCGCCATGCCGATGGCGGCGCGGCTCCACTCGGTGGGACGGGTATTGATAGCGGCGGGGAACCAGCGAGAAAGCATTAAGCGAAAATCCAAAAAACGAACAAAAAAAGGGGCTTACGGGAGTGTCCCAGAAAGCCCTTTAAGTGTTCCAACAGTTGGGGGAGGAACGGTGCACAGTGTGCCGCTCACAACTCTTGCTTACAAATTCATATTAATGCTGGTTGAGTGCATTAATTTTGAGGTAATGCTCACGGGTCACGCGCTTCTTGAAGCCGGGAACCACGTTTGCTGGGCGATAGGCAGGTTGCGCGACTGCCCGCGACCCATCGGAAAATAGATGAAACCCTTGTCGGCCATGCGCTCCGGATCGAAAAGGTTACGACCGTCAAAAATCACCGGGGCCTTGAGCCGTTGTTGGATCAGGTCGAAGTCCGGCGCCTTGAAGGGCTGCCATTCGGTACAGATGACCAACGCGTCGGCTCCCGGCAACACCGATTCCGGTGTGCCCATCAGCATGAGTCGGGGCTCGTCGGGATAGAGCAGTTGCGTCTGCTGCATCGCCTCCGGGTCGAACGCGCGGACGCTGGCGCCCGCTGCCCAGAGCGACTCCAGCAGGGTACGGCTCGGAGCATCGCGCATGTCGTCGGTGTTGGGCTTGAAGGCCAGGCCCCAGAGGGCGAAGGTCTTGCCACGCAGGTCGCCCTGGTAGAACGCGTTGATCCGCTCGAACAGCTTGTGTTTCTGCCGCCCGTTGATGGCTTCCACCGCTTGCAGCAGGTCGCTGGAGCAATGAGCCTGCTCGGCCGTGTGGATCAGGGCACGCATGTCCTTGGGAAAGCACGAACCGCCGTAGCCGCATCCCGGGTAGATGAAGTGATAGCCGATGCGCGAGTCGGCGCCGATGCCCAGGCGCACGGACTCGATGTCGGCCCCCAGGTGTTCGGCCAGTTCGGCGATCTGGTTGATAAAACTGATCTTGGTCGCCAGCATGCCGTTGGCGGCATATTTGGTCAGCTCGGCGCTGCGCAGGTCCATGAACAGGACCCGATCGTGGTTGCGGTTGAACGGGGCGTACAGGTCGCGCATGGTTTCGCGCACTTCATCGCGCTCGCAGCCGATTACGATGCGATCCGGACGACGGCAATCGGCGACCGCCGAGCCTTCCTTGAGGAATTCGGGGTTGGAAACAATATCGAACTGCAGCAGGCGACTGGCCTTGAGCAGGCATTTGTCGATGTGCCCCCGCAGAACGTCGCCGGTGCCCACCGGCACGGTGGACTTCTCCACCACAATGAGCGGTTGCTCGCGGTAGCGGGCGACGGCCTCGCCGACGGCCAGGACCTGGCTCAGATCGGCACTGCCATCTTCCCGGGAAGGCGTGCCCACGGCGATAAACAGCACCTGGCCGTGCTGCACGGCGAGCTGTTCGTCGCAGGTGAAATGCAAGCGGCCAGCTTCCAGGCCTTCACGCACCAGCGCGGCCAAGCCAGGCTCGTAAATGCTCACTTGGCCTTGGCGCAAGCTGTCGACCTTGCGCTCGTCGATGTCCATGCACACCACGTCATGGCCCACTTCGGCCAACACGGCAGCTTGGACCAAGCCTACGTAACCACTTCCGAATACGCTGATTTTCATGGCGAACTCCCTGGAACTTTCCGAGCGGGCGACATGCACAACCAGCGTTCGCCGCCGTGCGCTTGGTTCAGAATAAGTCGGGGATGTTGCAATTCGCTGACAGGCGCGGCCCCTGGGGCCTCAACTGAAGGTGGCCTGGATCAATTGACGGCTGGTCTTAGTCGCTGACGATGAAACGCTTGGCCCTTTAAAGAAACGTCTCACGCACCTCTCGGAATTTGCTCATTTCCTCTTGGGTATCTCGTTCAACACAATCGTGGCAATCGCACGCTCTCTGCTAAATCAGCGCTTCGATCCAGGAAGAGCGCGCTGGCGGGTGACTCTCAAATGCTTCCCCAAGGTGATCATGACGCATGAAAAGACGCGATTTCTTTCAAGGCATGGGTGCCACGCTGGCTTTAGCATCAGCGGCCCCTCAGGCTATAGGCGTAACGGTTCCACAGGGCGAACCGACACATCGCGGTGTCGCCGGTCGAGGAAGCGTTTCACTTGCTCCCATCGACGCCCGAGTGGACCGCATTACCGAGATCTATACGTGCCTCAGGCCGTTCCGATTGACCGGGCCACGGATTGAAACACAGCAGTTGGGCAATAAACTGATAGTGCACAACTATGGTCACGGTGGCAGCGGCTGGTCTTTGTCCTGGGGATCGAGCAGGATTGCACTCCAGCTTCTGCAAAAAAAAGCCAGGAACACCAGGCGCCTGGGCGTAATCGGCTGCGGTCCAATAGGCCTTACCTCTGCCATTCTCGCTCAGCGTGCCGGTTTGCCGGTTACCCTCTATGCAAAAGAGATTCCGCCTCAGGTAGCGTCCATGGGCGCGACGGGGCATTGGTCACCGGACTCCCAGTTCTGCGCTGCACCCTTTGCTTCCAGATGGTGCAGTCGCTGGATTGAAATGGCGGACTTCTCCTACAAGATGTATCAAGACCTGCTGGGGCTGCCCGGCGATCCAGTGCAATGGTATTACGGTTACAAGTTAAGCAACTCGTCATTCGACTTGGCGGCGCCCCGCGGAGAACCGGAATTCGCAAAATTCAACAATCCCAACCGCCGTTATCAGCCGATACAGGTGGACCTTGCGCCCGATGAGCATCCGTTTTCATACCCTTATGTTCGCCGGTGGCAAAACCTGTTGTTCAACATCAATAGCTATGCCCGCCTCTTGTTGTCGGACTTCCTGGCAGCGGGAGGGAAGATTCATATCCGCCATTTTGAAAGCGCGGAGGAGCTGTTGAGCCTGCCCGAGAAAACAATCATCAACGCTACGGGCTACGGCGCAAAGGCACTGTTCAACGATCCGGACATTGTCGCGATTCGTGGGCAAACGGCCCGGCTCGTTCAGCAACCGGAAATCAAGTATGCAATCAGGGCTCAGGACTTTCTCTTCATTCCTCGACGAGACGGCCTGGTCGTGCAGTACATCGATCGGGCAGGAAGCTATGACAATGAGGATGACAGCCCTGACTTTCAGGAAGCGTCTGATGCCGTAGAACAGCTGGCTGCCGTCATGGCGGGATTGCGCTACTGAAACTCAAATCGCATCCAGTCGGTAGGCAGCAGGCAATTGCGCGACGAATTCGCCGACCACTTCCCGGGTCAGGCTGACGATGTCTTCTACCCGTTCCATTCCCGCGCCGGTCCGCCAACTGGCGACGATGTCCATGACCGATGGCAGCGGCACACCGTCCACCAAGGTCAATGTGCCTTGGGCCAGTTCGCCGACGACCAGCGCCGCGGGCATGGCGCCAATGCCAAAGCCGTCGCGAACCAGGCGGGTAATGGCCGAGGCCGAGTTCACGCAGTTGATGCGGGGCGAGACGATGTTGGCCGAATGCAGCAGGTTGAGAATGTCCTGGTGGGGGCGAGAGTTGCGTGAGAAGGTCACTATGCGTTCCTGGGACAAGTCCTCCAGCGACGCATAGGGCCGGTCATAGGCGGAGCCGGTGCGCACCACCCAGTGCATCGGGTAACGGGTCAGCAGCGCGTTGCGTACACTGTCCAGGCGCAGGATGTCGGTCTGGAAAATGATGTCCTGGTAGCCTTTTTCCAGTTGCGAGCACAGGTTGCTCGCGGTGTCGGCCGACAGTTCGATTTCCAGGGCCGGGTAACATTCCATCAGGCGCGTCACCAAGGGGCTGAGCCAGGTGTGGATCACCGTATCCATCGCACCGATGCGGATTCGGCCACGCACCTGGCGTGGATCCTTGATCACGGCTTTCATGCTTTGCATGGTGTCCATGATGCGCTCGGCGTATTCCAGCACGCGCTGGCCTTCGGAGGTCAGCGATACACCTTTGGAATCGCGCACGAACAGGCGCACGCCCATTTCGTCCTCCAGGGCGGCGATCCGACTGGAAATGGACGCCTGGGTGGTGAACAGCTTTTCCGCGGTGAGGCGAAAGCTCTTCAGGCGGGCGACCCAGACGAAGGTTTCGAGAAACTTGATGTTCACTTGGGGCGATTCCTTGAAACAGTCATGCAAGACTCCTGAAAGCGCACGGGCGGCCTGATCAAAGATCTTCCAGGTAGCGGATAACATCCTGGAGCGCGCCTGAATCCGGGACGTTATCGAGAACCGCTTCAGGCTGGCACCATGGGTACTCCAGCCGCGATGCCCAAGCCATGATCATCGGCAGATCGGTTGCCGGCAGCGTCTTCATGTGTTCGATGGTGATGGTCAGTCGCTCGGCCAGGCTCGACGCCGGATCGAACTGCCAGTCATACAGGCCACAACCGACGCGTGCCTCGCCACTGTTCTTGTCGGACATCGCCACCAGCCACTTGCACTGGAACGCCTCGGCGTTTGCCGGCGGCGGGGCGGCCAGGCAGAACGTGTAGACGTTTTCGAAGGTCTGGCCAAAGCGACTAACCAACACGTCGCCAATGGCGGTACGGCCTTCGACGTGGTCGGGAAACGTGATGGAACCGGTGCGCACGTTCATGTGCAGCGTAGCAGTCGGCGTAAAAGCCTGATCCAGCAGGTGCGGGCGATTGCCGTCCTTGGCGCTGATGTATTGTTGAATCGATTGCTGAGCGGTGTTCATCGTGTGTCCCTTCAAGTTGAAAACGGCCTCGTCTGAGGTTTACAAATCACTGTTCCATAAGTCCGTCACCAGCATGCAGCCAGGGGCGTGGGTGATGCACAACGGTGGACGTGAGGCCTGGACCACTGATTGAGGCGTTACGCCGCAGGCCCAGAATACCGGGATCTCGTCCGCTTCCACCGGCACGGCATCGCCGTAATCCGGCGAGTCCAGGGATTGAATGCCGATCAGTGACGGATCGCCGATGTGTACCGGGGCGCCGTGAACGTTGGGCATGCGCCCGGTAATCTGGATCGCCTGGATCGCCGCGGCGGCTTTCATCGGCCGCATGGTCACCACCATTTTGCCAGACAGGCGGGCGGTGGGGCGTGTGTCGATGTTGGTCTGGAACATCGCGACATTGCGCCCCAACTCAATGTGCCGCAAACGGATGCCGGCCTCCAGCAGGGGTTGTTCGAACGAGAACGAGCAACCGAGGGCGAAGGCCACCAGGTCGTCCTGCCACAGGTGTTCGATGTCCAGCGGCGCTTCGCTCAACTCGCCGTGGCGGTAGACCCGGTATTGAGGTACCTCGTGGCGGATATCGATGGCGGCGCCCAGGTTACGGAAGAACGGATCGCCTGGCTCGGTCACGTCAAGCACCGGGCAAGCCTGGCGATTGAGGGTGCAGTAGCGCAGGAATTCATTGGCCCAGTCGCCGGGCAGGATCACGATATTGGCTTGCACGCGGCCCTGGCCCAGGCCGCTGGTATGGCCCTGGTACTGACCGGCGGCGATGTTTTGGCGCAGGGCCAGGGGTGTGCATTGCTGCAGTTGTTCGAAGGACATCATTACGGGGCTCTCCAAGCGTTCGTTCGCTACTTTGAGAACAGCGTGGGGATGACGTCCAACAAGGAATATTGCTACCCCGTGACAACTAAAAGTTATTCAAGAGGTGGTTGGCCGTTCAGCCCGGGAGCGGCCACCATGCGTTGCGGCCCGACATCAACGGCGTATTGGCTGACCACCTGGCGACTCATCTGGACGATGTTCTCGACCAGTTCCAGGCCGACACCCGCCCGCCACGAGGCGACGACGTCGAGTTGGGGCAGGGCGGTGCCGGGTTCGAGCTGGATCAATTCGCCGCTGGCCAGGGGCTTGGCCACCAGCGCGGCGGGCAGGGCGCCGATGCCGAATCCGTCGCGAATCAATCGGGTCATGGCCGACACCGAGTTGACGCAACTGACCCGTGGCGCATTCACGCCATGGGCGTACAACAGGTTGAGTACATCCTGATGCGGCCGCGAATGCTTGACGAAGGTGATGATGCGCTCGCCGGCCATTTCCACCAGTGACGCGTAGGGGCGGGCATAGATCGACTGGCTGGCGGCGATCCAGTGCATGGGGTAGTGACCCAATTCCAGGTTGCGCACGCTTTCGTGGCGGACCAGATCGGTCTGGAACACGATGTCCAGGTAGCCTTTTTGCAATTGGTCACAGAGATTGCGCGCGGCATCGGCGGTGATTTCGATTTCCACGGCGGGGAAGGCTTGCATCAGCATCGACATCAACGGGCTGAGCCAGGTGTGGATCACCGTATCCATCACGCCGATGCGCACCAGGCCTTGCTGCGCACTGGTGGTGTCCAGTGACTGCTTCAACGCCCGCTGCACTTCGAGCATCTGCTCGGCGTAGTCGAGCACCTTGAGGCCTTCGGGGGTCAGCGAAACCCCGCGCGAATCCCGTACGAACAGGCGCAGGCCCAACTCCTCTTCCAGCGAAGCGATTCGGCTGGAGATCGCCGCCTGGGTGCTGAACATCTTCTCGGCGGTGAGGCTGAAACTCTGTAGCCGGGCGACCCAGACAAAAGTTTCGAGGAATTTGAGGTTCATGAGGGCTCTCTGGGGGCGGGTGGTTCTTATGTTGCAATTGTTTTGCAATTGTCACTCCAGATCGGGCCGTTGGGGCATCAAATTTTCTTATGTCCCATCTGGTGTTTTTCCCGTTTGACGCTGTGCCGATCCGCCACCAAGAATCCGCTCCACGACGCAGCCACTGCGTCCGCGTCCCCAACGACAACGCCTTCACAAAAAAATAACGAGGCGTGTCCGTCATCTTCGCTTGCTGCCGCAGGAACCTTCCATGGAAAAGACCATGACTGACTGCGTAACCACCGGGACAGGGCGCACGGGCCCGTTCAGTTGGTACGGTCCCCTGTCGAAAAATGAAAAACGTACATTCTGGAGCTGCAAGATCGGCTATGCCCTGGACGGCATGGATACACAGATGCTGAGTTTCGTCATCCCGACCCTGATCGCGACCTGGGGGATTTCCAAAGGTGACGCCGGCTTGATCGGCACCTGCACGCTGCTGGCCTCGGCGGCCGGCGGTTGGATCGCCGGGATCCTGTCCGACCGAATCGGCCGGGTACGAACCCTGCAATTGACGGTCCTGTGGTTCGCATTCTTCACCTTCTTGTGTGGGCTGGCGCAGAATTACGAGCAATTACTGGTGGTCCGGACCTTGATGGGTTTTGGCTTCGGCGGTGAATGGACCGCAGGGGCGGTATTGATCGGCGAGGTGATCCGCTCCAAGGACCGTGGCAAAGCGGTGGGCATGGTGCAGGCCGGATGGGCGCTGGGCTGGGGGCTGACGGCGCTGTTGTATGCCGGGCTGTTCAGTTTCCTGCCGCCGGAAGACGCCTGGCGGGCGTTGTTCCTGATTGGCCTGATGCCGGCGCTGTTTGTGCTGGTGATCCGTCGACTGGTCAAGGAGTCGGAGACTTTCGAACATGCGGTGCGGCAGCGCCAGGCCAAGCCGGAACTGGGCTCTCGCTGGGCCTTCTTCGAGATCTTCGCCCCACGGATGCTCAGCACGACGTTGCGCGCCTCGCTGTTGACCACCGGTGCGCTGGGCGGCTACTACGCCATCACCACGTGGTTGCCGACGTACCTGAAAACCGAGCGCGGCCTGAGTGTGCTCGGTACGGGCGGCTACCTGGCGATGGTCATCGTCGGTTCCTACATCGGCTACGTGACCAGTGCGCTGCTGACCGATGCCATCGGCCGCAAGAAGAATTTCATCCTGTTCGCCGTCGGGTCCATGGCCATCGTCCTGGCCTACACCCAATTGCCAATCGATAACACCTGGATGCTCTGGTTGGGCTTTCCACTGGGTTTCTTCGCCTCGGGCATCTTCGCCGGCATGGGCGCATTCCTGACCGAGCTGTTTCCCACCCGCATGCGCGGGTCGGGGCAGGGCTTTTGCTACAACGCCGGGCGTTCCATCGCGGCGCTATTCCCATTGTTCATCGGCGCGTTGAGCAACACCTTGCCCATCGGCACCGGGATCGGCGTGTTTGCGGCCGGCGCCTATGGTGTGGTGATCCTGGCGGCGTTGAGCCTGCCGGAAACCCGCGGCAGGCAGCTCGAGTCCTGACCACCCGTGACGTCCGCGCACAGCGCGGACGCCGCTACAACCCTTAAAACAACAACCATCGGACGCGATTGCAACGCCCCCGAGAGGGTTCGCTCGCGTCCATAAAAAAGGAGCATGCCATGGGGCATTTCACATCCACCTGGTTTTATACCCCCGCCGGTACGTTGCTGGGCCTGAGCCTGATCGGCGTGCCGAACGCCCAGGCCGACTTCATCGCCGACAGCAAAGGCAGCCTGGAGGCCCGCAACTTCTACTTCAACCGCGACTTCCGCCAGGAAGGGGCACGGGACAAGGCCGAAGAATGGGCGCAGGGCTTTCTGCTGCGGATGGAGTCAGGATACACCGCCGGGACCGTGGGTTTCGGCCTCGATGCCTTGGGCATGGCCGGTTTCAAACTGGACTCCGGGGGCGGTACGGCGGGCACCAACCTGCTGCCAGCAGATCGGTCTGGCGGCTCGCAAGACCGCTATGGCGAACTGGGCCTGACCGCCAAAGTCCGTGTGTCCAACAGCACCTTGAAGCTGGGAACGTTGCAGATCAAGGACCCTGCGGTAAGTTCCAACGACACGCGCCTGTTGCCGGGAACCTTCAAGGGCGGCTTGTTGAGCGTGCAGGAAATCGATCGTTTGAAGCTGACCGCCGGGCAACTCACGCAGATCAATTTTGTCGACTCCACCGATTACCAGGACATGACCGCCAACCGCATCGGCGGCAGCAGCGACAAGTTCCAGTTCACCGGAGCCGACTATCAGTTCCTGCCGAACCTCACGGCGCAATACCGCTATAGCCTGTTGGAAGACATCTACCAGCAGAACTACCTCGGCTTCGTCCACACCGTGGACCTGGGCGCAGGCCAGTCGTTCAAGAGCGACGTGCGCTATTCGCGCAGCACCGAAGACGGCAGTTTTCGCGAACTCGACAACCAGGCTTTCGGCGCCATGTTCACCTACAGCCTGGCGGGCCATGCGTTGGGCCTGGGCTACCAGCGCATGAGCGGCGACGATCCGTTCCCGTACATCGGACGCAGCGATCCCTACCTGGTCAACTTTGTGCAGATCGGCGACTTCGCCAACATCGACGAGCGTTCCTGGCAAGCGCGCTATGACTATAACTTTGCGGCTATTGGCGTACCCGGGTTGACCTTCATGACTCGCTACATCACCGGCGACAACGTCCAGCGCAGCGCACCGGGCGAAGGCAAGGAATGGGAGCGCAACACGGATATTGCCTATGTGGTACAGGATGGCACCTTGAAGGGCCTCGGCTTGAAATGGCGCAACGCAACGGTGCGCTCGAATTTTGGCAACGACCTGGATGAGAACCGGTTGATCGTCAGCTACACGATGGCGCTTTGGTAAAGATATCGCTGGTAAAACCGATCCTGTGGCGCAAGAACTGGCTCCCTCGCCACAGGGTCATCACTCCTTGGATAAAAGGAGCATTGCACTCGATCAATGGCGTCGTTGCCTGTATACAGGTGCGCTTCGAAAGGGATTTTCAAGGCAAAACAAGGGAGCTGTCGCTGTGATTTACCTGATACGCCATGCCACGCCGCTGATCGATTACAAGCCCTGCAATGCGCATTCAGCCAAGTTGCTGCTGGATGAATACAATCAGACCTCGTCCATCGATGAGGGTGAAATTGCCGCATTCCTGAGCCAACCGGATTTGTCCCAAGCGCTTTTGGCGACCGAAGCCAACATCATTTCCTCGCCCGTCAACAGAGCCTACGCGACGGCATGCCGGCTATTCGAAGCCACACGTATCCAACAGGATGCTCGACTACGTGAATACGACCTGCGGTTAAGCAGCATTCCTGTCTTGAAAATGGGCGTGAGGCATTGGTTCGCCTTGCACAGGATCCTGTGGTTGCTGGGGATTTCACTGGGGGCCGCCAGCTGGAAAGCCGAACACCAGCGGGCGCTCGGTGTCGCCGATGAGCTTTACAACAGTTGCGGCGAACCGGGGAAGACCACGATCGTGGTGTCTCACGGCATGTTTCTCAGAACCGTCAGGAAAACCCTGCAAAAGCGCGGATTGCAGGCGCGCAGGGTGTATCGCTCGGGGTGTTTTACCGTCGAGTCGCTAACGCCATGACGGGGATTGCTCGGCCACCAGCAGTAACGACTGCGGCACCGGGCTTTGTGGGTGCTGAGGTTCCTGCAGGAGCACCAATCGGAAACCGGCCATGTCCAGGGCATTGAGCCAACTGGACAAGGTGCGGAAGTACCACGGCATACGTTGCCATTGGCCTTTGAACCCATCGAAGGTTTCTTCTCGCCAACCGTCCTGATAATCGCCCGCCGCCACGGTCCATGGATGCAGCGTCTGAACCACCAGCGCTCCGCCTGGGCTGAGCAGGGCATTCATCGCAGCGAGCAATGGGATGATGTCCTGGTGCAGCAGGGCGAAGTTGGTGCAGATCAGGTCGTAGCCGCTGCCAACGTCCACCTTCGTCTCCACCAGCGCGTCATAGCTTGCCAGATGCACCGGCGAGGAACCCGCCGCCCGGGCCGCTTCGACCAGCGTCGCGTCGCCATCCACACCGACCGCTTCGATGCCCCTGTCAGCCAGCGCCCGCAACAGCCAGCCTTCGCCGCAGCCCAGATCGAGCACACGCTCGGGCTGGCGGCTCTGCACCACCAGTAGCATGGCCTGGTCCGTGACCGTCAGCCGGCTTTCGATGGCCCCCGTGCGGATGGCTTCGATCCAGGATTGGGCATTGTGGTGCCAGCTTTGAAGGAGGGCGGTTTCCGAAGACGACATTGATCCAGCTCCGCAATGGATTGGGTAAGCATAGGCCAATCGCTGGCGCAGGGAAGCCAGTGGTCAAAGCGGGCGGTCAAGAAACAACAGGCGTGCGGCCAGCGCTGCCATGACCCCGGCAAAACCATACGTGCCCAGGCGCCTTGAAATCCCGCCGCTTGCCAGCTTCGCCCTGAGCTGAGAGGCGCAAACACCCAACAGCGTATGAAAGACGAGTGCAATCAGCGCCAGCAACGCGCCCAGGAAGATCAACTGCACACTGACGCCTCCAGCCTTGACGTTGACGAACTGGGGCAGGAACACCATGAAGAACAGCAGCGCCTTGGGATTCAAGAGGCTGTTGAGGGCGCCCCGGCAGAAGATTTTCCACAGCGAAGCCACCTGGAGCTGGCTATCCTGAGTCGCTGCTGGCGTTCTCAGTGCTTGCCAGGCAAGCCAAAGCAGATAACCAGCCCCGGCCAGGCGCAGGATGTCGAACGCCGGCGCCCAGCTCATCACCAGCGCACCAATGCCCGCGCTGACCATCATCGTCATCAGCACGTCCGAAAAGGAAATGCCAAGGGCGGCGGCAATACCGGCACGCCAGCCGTGGGCCAGCGCATGACTGGTGACAAAGGCCATGTTGGGTCCTGGGACGATCAGCAGAAGCACAACAGCAACCACGAACAGGTAGAGATTGGCGGTATCCGGCATGGGGATCACTCCGTGGGGTGAGCCACGACAGTAAGCGAATGACGAGGAGGGCGTCAGTTACAGTCCGGGCCAATCTGATAGCAACAGTCGTTTCTCGCGATGCATCAAGGCAATCGCTAAACTGCTGGCCCGAATTTCAGCAAGGAAGTGGGTGGATGCGTTCGCTCGTCAGCAGTGTGCTTCTTTCCATGACGCTGGTATCCCCGGTCATGGCCGAGCCAAGGGCGTTTTCGGTGAATGATCGTAGCGGCCAATACCTGGTCGACGTGTTGTTCCCGGAGCCGCCGGAAGACCCGCATCAACTGGCCCGCGCCTTTATCACCATTCGCGACAACACCACCCACCAAGCCCTGCAGCAATTGCAGACGCCCGCCGGCAATGTGCCCGTGGACCGCAACGGCAAGGTCGATAACTGGTTACTCGGCCCCCAGAGCCTGTTGTACTTCGATGACTTCAACTTCGATGGCCGCCTGGACTTGGCGATTCGTAACGGTAACGATCCCGACGCGAGTTACAAACCGGCGTTCGACGTCTACCTGCAAGACCCGCAGAAAACCCAATGGGTCCTCAATCCTGCGCTGACGGGCCTGGCAAAGGAGGACAGCAAAGGCATGTTCTCCGTCAGCCCGCTGGACGGCGTCCTGCTTTCGCAAACCGACCGCGACTGCTGCTGGACTCGCGCCACCCACTGGAAAATGCGCGGCGACGAGTTGGTCCTGCTTCACTCAGACACCGAGGAGCAAATCCAGCCGACCGAGGAGGGCGAAAATACCAGCATGCCCAGCGGCTACACGCGACGCACCACCGGTGAATTGAAAGATGGCCAGTGGCTCGAACAATCGAGCCTGGAAGGTCCGGAAAAGGAGGATCCAGTGATTCTTGCCGGAACCCTCGACGCCAGGACCCCGGTAGAGCTCTGGTACCAGGTACAGGGAACCGTGATCATTGGCGAGGTGCGCTACACCCAGGCTGGCACAGGCGAAGCGATCAAGCTGCTGGGAACCCGGGAAGACGCCGACGACGATCTCATCAGCCTCCACGAATACGCCGATGACGGTCGTCAAACCGGTACCTGGCGGATCTCCCGGGAAACAGTCGAACCCTACAATCACACCGGCACCTGGGTCAGCGGCATTCAGGGCGACGACAGCAAGTTGGCGATCCTGCTGCACGATGAAGAACGGGAATTGGATGGCGACAAAATCGACGACGTCGACGCTGACCAGCGCAGCGGCCATTACCAGATGCGCCAGGACGCCCTGGGGCGCGACGCCGACCTGGACTTGAAGATCCTGCCGGACCGCGACGCCAACGGAAAAGAAATCGCGGAATTGAGCGTGACCTTGAAGGGCGGCGTGACCGAGCATCACATCGTACCGATGGAAAGCGAAAACCTGATCATCGTGCGCGAGCCGCAAGTCTCCGAGAAAAACGCTCCGTATCACATTCAATTGGTGAAAGGCTTCGCGGTCATTGGGAACAACGCTGGGCCGGATTCGCAGGAGGGGCTGGGGGTGTATTTGAAGCAGTGAACGCAGCCTCCGTTAGGACGCACCGAAACCGCACTTGCCTCCACCTGTACCCAGCTTATTCATCGAGACCCAACACAATCACCGCAGGACGCCTGCTGAAAATAGTCATTGTATTGCTTCGAAATCGAATGTTATTGTTTTAACACGATAGAAATTAATGTCATCGCGGTAACATTTTGCGTTCGGGAGCTCTGAAACCATGGAAAAGAACAGCTTCCTGCAGTTGCTGGAGCGAGAGTTCTCCAACCTGACCCCGACTGGCAAGCGGATCGCCAGTTATCTGTTGGGTAACCCAGAACAGCTTCCGTTCGAGTCGGCCGATAGCATCGCGCAGCAGACCTCCACCACTGGGATTTCCGTAGGGCGTTTTTTTCGATCCCTTGGTTACCAGAACATCGATGAAATCAAACAGAGCCTGCGCGTTGAAACACCCACGTCGTGGCTTATCACTGATCGCATCGGCGCCTTTCGTGCCGAAAGCAATCAGCAAGATGCTCTTGATCGTTCCCTGAGTCGTGAGATCGAGGCCATTCGGTATGTCTACGGTCTAGCGCGCAGCGACGCCTTCGCCGATATCGTGCAACGTATCTACGAAGCCGATGCAGTGTTCATTCTCGGCATTCAGTCCACTCGAGGGATTCTCACAGCGTTCCATAGCCATCTTGAGTACATCCGGCCCAAGGTCTACTACGTCGATGGTCTGTCCGGCATCTACGCAGAAACCCTGAACTCCGGCTTTGCCAATCCCTACGCAATCATTGCGGATTTCCGCGCTTATTCCAGCGTGACTCAGACTTTCTGCGACGCGGCCATAGATAACAACCTCCCATTGGCCCTGATCACCGACCTGCAATGCCCCTGGGCCAGGGACTACCCACTTGACCTCTTGCAACTGAAAACCGATGTCGGGCAGTTCTGGGATTCGCCTGCGCCATTGGCCTGCCTGTTAAATCTCATCGTGTCGGCCGTCGCTGAGAAATACGGGGATCGGCTCGATGAGCGCTTGGCCAAGAACCGTCAATTGCAAAAAGCTTTCGGTCAGTTCGAAGGCTGATCCTCATCGTCCCACCGAATCCCAACTGGAGTATTGGCGTGAACAACAGCCCCCTTGTAGAGATCGATGCCCAGCGCTACCAGCTGCAAATCGATTTGATCTACGCCGGTGCAGACAACCTGGCAGGAAGAGTGATTTATCCAGATGCGCGTTGCCTGTTACATCACCAGGCTGCCGACTGTTTGTCCAAGGCCAGTCAGCTCGCGCGTCAGGCCGGCCTTACCCTTCGCATCTATGACGCCTATCGGCCGCCTTACGCTCAGTACCTGTTGTGGGACGCACTGCCAAACAACGACTACGTGCGTGACCCACATTTGGGCTCCCATCACAGCCGTGGTGTGGCGGTGGATCTGACTCTGGTCGGTACTGATGGCGAGCCGCTGGATATGGGCACTGAATTCGACGCAATGGAGGAGAAATCCCACCAGTTCCATCCCGGCTTGCCAGTAGACGTGCAACGCAATCGACTGCTGCTGGTGGGGATCATGCTCGCCGCCGGCTTCCAGGCGATTGCTACCGAGTGGTGGCATTACGAACTTCCGAATGCCGACGATTACCCCTTGCTGGAAGACGTTTAAAACCACTGATTCACCAACAGATAGCACCGCGCAGCCCACGCTCGGTGCGGCTGATCACAATAACAAGACAGCGTTACTTACGTTTCACCTGCAACTGCCCGGTTATAGCTTTTATAAAAAACCTGACGTACTTCCCTCTATCGAATGATCAAGGAAACCGGCATGAACCCAATGAACACCGTGACCAGCAAAACCTTTCCCGGCGCCGGCAAGCTATTGCTGAGCGTTTTGTGCAGTGCATTGAGCCTTGGTGCCTGGCAGGCCGCGACAGCGGCTGTACCACAAGACACCCTGGTCATCGGCAAACCCGCTGATCCCCAGACCCTCGACCCGGCCGTGACCTTCGATAACAACGACTGGACCATTACCTACCCGTCGTACCAGCGCCTGGTTGGCTACAAGGTCGAAGGCGATAAAAGCAGCACCGAAGTTCAGGGTGACCTGGCCGAGAGTTGGACCGTTTCTCCGGACAATCTGGTCTGGGAATTCAAAATCAAACCTGGTAACAAATTTGACGACGGCGCCCCTGTAGATGCCGCCGCGGTGAAGTTTTCCTTTGATCGCTTGATGACGCTCAAGCAGGGACCTTCCGGTGCATTTCCGGAGGACATGGTGGTCGCGGTCGTCGACCCGCAGACTATCCGGTTCACCCTGAAGACGCCTTTCTCGCCGTTCCTGTTTACCCTGGCCCACAATGGCGCGTCGATCATCAACCCCGCTGTGGTCAATAAAAGCGCGGACCTCAATGCCTGGCTGTCGAGCCACACCGCAGGCTCCGGTCCCTTCCGCTTGAGCAACTGGCAAAAAGGCCAGTCGTTGACCATGGAGCCCAACACCTACTTCGCCGGCCCCAAACCTGCGCTGAAAACCGTGGTCATCAAAATCATCGGTGAGCCCTCCGTGCGTCGTCTGCAATTGGAGCGGGGTGACCTGGACATCATCGAAGACATGCCCGAAGACCAGCTCGGCGTTCTTGCCAGCAAGCCCGGCGTGGCGGTGAAGGAGTTCCCGTCGCTACGGGTCACCTATCTCTACCTGAACAACAAAAAAGGCCCACTGACCAGCGTCGATGCACGTCGCGCGATCACCGAAGCGGTGGACTACAACGGCATCGTCAAAGGCATTCTCAGGGACAAGGCCAAGCTCCTGAACGGGCCAATCCCGGACGGCATGTGGGCGTATGACAGCTCCTTGCCGCCGATGAAGCAGGACATGGCAGCCGCCAAGGAAAGCCTCGCGAAAACGTCGCAGAAAATCACCAACCTCAGCTATATGTATTCGGACAAGGATCCTAACTGGGAACCGATCGGCCTGACCCTGCAAGCTGCATTGGCGCCACTGGGCATCAACCTCAAGCTGGAAAAGCTAGCCAACGCCACGCTGCGTGAGCGCGTCGGCCAGGCGGACTACGACATCGCGGTCGGTGCCTGGAGCCCGGACTTTGCCGACCCGTACATGTTCATGAACTTCTGGTTCGACTCCAAGATGCAGGGTCTGCAGGGCAACCGCTCGTTCTATAGCAACCCGCAAGTCGACAAATTGATTCGAGAAGCCGCCGCTAATAGCGACACCACGAAGCGCGTCGAGCTGTACCAGAGCGCGCAGAAAATGGTGCTCAAGGACAGCGTCTACGCCTACCTCTACCAGAAGAGCTACACCTTGCCGATGCGTGATTCGGTCAAGGGTTACGTGTTCAACCCCATGCTCGAACAGGTATTCAACTTGGGCAGTATGAGCAAGTAAACCGACTCCCTCGCGCTGGCCATTCATGGCTGGCGCGGCTTCTGATTTTCGTCGCGGGTGTTACCGAGGAGCCAAAATGGCCTTCCTGACTTTGTTGCGCAAGCGCCTGCTCGGCCTGTTGCTGGTCGTGTTCGGCGTTTCGCTGATTACCTTTGCAATTTCGCATCTGATCCCGGGTGATCCTGCTCGATTGATCGCTGGCGACCGGGCCAGTGATGCATTGGTGGCCGGTATACGTCATCAACTGGGATTGGATCTGCCGCTGTATCAACAATACGGTCGTTACCTGATGGACCTGGTGCAGGGAGACCTGGGAACCTCGATACGCACCAGCCGTCCCGTTCTGGAAGACCTGCAGACGTTCTTCCCGGCGACACTGGAGCTGGCGCTGGTAGCGCTGGTGCTTGCGATCCTGGCCGGCGTGCCGCTTGGCGTGCTGTCAGCGGTTTATCACAATCGGGCGATTGACCAGATCGCCCGCACGCTTGCAGTCACCGGAATTTCAACGCCGGCCTTTTGGCTCGGCCTGGGCGCAATCGTTCTGTTCTACGGGCATCTGGGCTGGTTGCCGGGAGGAGGGCGGCTGTCCGAAGGGCTTGCTCCGCCGCCGACAATCAGTGGTTTTTATCTGCTCGACTCGCTGCTCGCCGGTGAGGGCGCGCTGTTTCTCGATGCCGTCGAGCATCTGATTCTGCCGGCGGCGACCCTGGGATTCGTGACCTTGGGCGTCGTCGCCCGGCAGATTCGTTCAGCCATGCTTGATCAACTCGGCGAAGACTATATCCGCACCGCCCGCGCCTACGGCTTGTCGCGATGGACTGTGATCCTGCGCCACGCACTGCCTAACGCGCTCATTCCTTCGGTGACAGTCCTGGGGCTGACCCTCGGAGATTTGCTGTATGGCGCGGTGCTGACCGAAACGGTCTTCGCCTGGCCCGGCATGGGCGCCTATGTCGTCAAGTCGATCCAGTCGCTGGACTTCCCGGCGGTGATGGGCTTCGCCATTCTGGTTTCGTTCATCTATGTGCTGCTGAACATGGCCATCGATATTGTGTACCGCGTGATCGACCCACGCATCGGCGAGGTAAGTTGAAATGTCCGCTACCCTGATGGCCACGCGCCGCCCGCGCTGGAACGAAAAAATCGCCTATCTGACCTACCGCGTCCGCCGCAGTCCGCTGACCATGGCGGGCCTGGCGATCACCTGTGTCGTCTTGCTGTGCATGATCTTCGCCCCTTGGCTCGCCAGTCACGACCCCAACGCGCTGAACTTGGCCGAACGCCTGACGCCGCCATCCAGCACCCATTGGTTCGGCACCGACGAAGTCGGTCGCGACCTGTTCAGCCGCGTGCTGTTCGGTAGCCAGCAGTCGGTGGGTGTCGGTCTGTTCGTGGCTTTTGCATCCTGTTTTATCGGCGGGTTGCTGGGGTGCTTTTCCGGGGTCATCGGTGGTCGTTTCGACGCATTGATCATGCGCCTGATGGACATCATGCTGTCGGTGCCCTCGCTGGTGCTGATCATGGCCTTGGCGGCTGCGTTGGGGGCGAGCCTGTTCAACGCGATGCTGGCGATTACGCTTGTACGAATTCCGTCCTATGTCCGGCTAGCCCGCGGCCAAGCCTTGAGCATCCGCGAGATGGGTTATGTCAAGGCCGCCCAAACCTTCGGGGCAGGGCGCTGGCACCTGGTGCACTGGCACGTGGCGCGCAACGCAATGCCGCCATTGCTGGTGCAACTGAGCCTGGATATCGGCAGCGCGATCCTCATGGCTTCGGCCCTGGGCTTTATCGGCCTGGGAGCGCAGCAACCTACGGCCGAGTGGGGCGCGATGGTCGCCACCGGGCGCAACTACATCCTCGATAACTGGTGGTATTCGACCTTTCCAGGCCTGGCGATTCTGATCACGGCCACCGGGTTCAACTTGCTGGGCGATGGCGTACGCGATCTGCTCGATCCACGGCAACAGGGGAAGTGACCATGCAGACGTCGAGTCCAGTATTGTCCATCGACAACCTGAGCCTGGAATTCCCGGCTTACAAAAACAACGTCAAAGCGCTGAACGGCGTGTCGCTGCATGTCAATCCCGGGGAAATCGTCGGCGTCGTCGGCGAGTCCGGATCGGGCAAGTCGGTCACGGCCATGCTCAGCATGCGGTTGTTGCCCGAGCGCAGCTATCGCATCACCGCCGGCAGCTTGAGCATGCTCGGTCGTGACATGCTGGCAGCGCCTGAAAAAGAGTTACTGACGATTCGTGGGCGCGATGCCGCGATGATTTTCCAGGAGCCGATGACCGCCTTGAACCCGACCCGGCGCATCGGTAGGCAAATGCTCGATGTGATCATTCATCACCAGAGGATCAGCGTCGCCCAAGCCCGTCTCAAGGCGATCGCACTGTTGCGCGACATGCACATCGCCAGTCCTGAACAGGTATTGGAGAGCTATCCTTTCGAGCTGTCTGGCGGCATGCGCCAGCGGGTGATGATCGCGCTGGCGTTCTCCTGCGAACCCCAATTGCTGATTGCCGACGAGCCGACAACGGCCCTCGACGTGACCGTGCAACGCCAGGTGCTGTTGCTGTTGCGAGAAAAAGCCAGGCAGCGGGGCACGGCCATCTTGCTCATCACCCATGACATGGCATTGGTTTCGCAGTTCTGCGACCGGGTCTACGTCATGTACACAGGAGCTGTGGTCGAGGAGGGCCGCACGGCCGATGTCATGGGAAATCCGCAACATCCCTATACGCAAGGTTTACTCAGTGGTCTGCCGGAAATGGTCGAGCCGGGCCAGCCGCTGCTGACCATTCCCGGTCAGGTGCCGAACCTGGCCTCTTTGCCCGTGGGCTGTACTTTTCAGGAGCGGTGTACATACGCCATGCCGGTTTGTAGCAAGCGCCCGAATCTCAACACTATCAACGGTAATGACCAACGTAAAAGCGCGTGCTGGTTACCGGTCAAGGAGCTTTCGTGATGAACAGTGCCGTCTTTCAACCCATCACCCAAATGGCTCCCACGATTCTTCAACTTGACGATGTTCACGTTCGTTTCCCCGTGAGCAATGACTGGTTGGGGCGACCGCGTGGATATGCCCACGCCTTGAACGGCATTGATCTTCAGGTGCGGGCAGGCGAGACCCTGGGGGTTGTCGGCGAGTCAGGTTGCGGCAAGAGCACCTTGGCCCAGCTGTTGATGGGCCTGCTGCCGCCCAGCAGCGGGGAGATGAATTGGGCCAATCGCAGCGGCGAAGGTCGCAGCAACGTTCAGATTGTTTTCCAGGATCCACAGTCGTCCCTTGATCCGCGCCTGCCTATCTGGAGAATCATCACCGAGCCGTTATACGCCCGAGGCCATGTCAGCCATGCGCAGATGCGCGATGTAGCCGCCAGGGTCGCGGCCCAAGTCGGCATCCGCCCGGAATATCTGGACCGCTTCGCGCATCAGTTTTCCGGTGGGCAGCGTCAACGCATCGCCATCGCCCGAGCCCTTTCGTCAGACCCGGATATCATTGTCCTGGACGAGCCTACATCGGCGCTGGATATCTCGGTTCAGGCGCAGATTCTCAATCTGCTGGCAGAGCTGCAAAGTGCCCGCAATCTGACTTACATCCTGATTTCTCACAACGTATCCGTGGTGCGTCATATGGCTAATCGGGTAGCGGTGATGTACTTGGGGCAAATCGTTGAACTGGGTAGCGTGGCTCAAGTGCTCGATCAGCCACGTCACCCCTATACCCGTTTGTTGCTCGAGGCGGTACCACGACTGGGCGTGCCACTGCACGACGAGCAAGTCGCGGCGCCGACCGAATTACCAGGGAACCGCCGACTACCGAGCGGCTGCTTCTTCCGCGAACGGTGCAGTCTATGCACCACTGGCTGCGAGAAGCCTCAGGCCTTGCTGGGCGATGAGCTGCAGCGTGTGCGATGTCATTTACAGGATTGAGTCACTGAGCACCGGACTTATCAATGGCCTGTAGCAGGGTCTCCATGATAATCATCTAGACTGCTCCTTCATCCTCCTGCCCGGGACTGGCAGCCTATGCGGATATGTTTTTTTGACGGGGCTGATCGCATCGAACTGGGCTCTCGATCCAGCTTTGCTGACGGTCCGTCCATGCAGCAAGGGGGGAGCGGGGCGACCAGGATCGAAATGCGTGAACCGTGGCAGGCCGACAGTTTTATTCACCGACATTTTGCCGGAGCCGATCAGATACACCGTTTGCGCGCGCTGTTATCCGCCCAGGAGTCTCTGGTCCATCTGCTGGATGATCGCGAAGTTCACCGCCAGGTAGCCAGCAAATTATGGCGCGGGGAGCTGTGTGCTTACGTTTTTCCATACCAACGGCCGATGCCGGTTCGCGTACCGGCCTCGGTCGCTGTAGAAGAGGTCGTTGCGCCGGTGTCCGCCGCAGCCCGCAGGCGTCTGCCAGTAAAAGCCTCTTCCGAATCTGCCAGTCGACCTGAGCCGGTGGTACTGACATTCGTGGAGATCGAGTTGTTGGATATGCAGGGGCAGCCCGTTGCCGGGGAATCCTATGTCATTGCATTACCAAACGGGACCCAGCACAGCGGTGTGCTTGACGCGTTCGGACGGGCGAGGGTGGATGGCCTTGATCCGGGCAACTGTCAGGTGACGTTTCCGGAATTGGATCAGCGTGCGGTGGAGCGCTGGAAGGGCTCATGAATTGGACTTGAGACGGATATGCTGCCACGCGGCGTCCAAATTCTGGGGCATGCCGGCGCGTTTGCGCAGCCCGGTGGCCTTGGGCGTGATCCAGGGTTTTGGTGGGGCTGGCAACGGAAATGGCATCACTGTTTCGGGAATATTGCCTATTTTCAGTTTAGCGACGGCCTCGGCAATTTCCTTCAGTGTGACGCGCATGCTGCTGGTGCTGTTGCTCACATCTTCGTTTGCGCAAGCCTGGCACCGACGGTCGAGCTCAGCGGTAAGTTGCTCACCAGCCTGACCGATCCTGACCACTTCGTCGCACCAGGGCGCTGTCTGATTCAAGCTTCGATTCAGGTTGAACGCTTGTGTCGCATGGTTGAGTCTGACGACGATCTGGTTGCAATGGACAGTGAGGTCTTCTGCGAGATCCGGCCCATATTCCGTCAGGTTCTGGTTCATCGTGTCCATCGCGCTGCTCCATGTATCCTTGTCGCACTCATAGGTTTCCAGGGCATTCCAGACATCAAGGACATCGCGCTCGTGGCTCAGAAAAGCAGTGACAAAAGCCGGGTCGTGACGGGGATAGCCTTTTTGGTCCTTGTAAAATTTGGCGTGCAGAGCCATGACCTTTGCCAGGCGGTCCCGGCAGACGTATTCGATGTGCGTTTGCTCAAATCCGGCATTCCATAACGGGGCATACGCACCAAGGGTGTCACGCGACGCTTTCAGCGCCTCCATGTCCGCTTGGTAAGTAGCCAGGATGACCGCATGCACGCCGAGCCGGGGAAGTTCGTGGACGCTGCGGGTGGCCGGGGCATTCCCGCTTTGTGCGGCCTGCAGCTGAGTGATGTGCTCGCGTGACTGCAGCACGTGTCTGGTCAGCTCCAGGCTCCAGCAGGCAAGGGCATCCATCGCCAACGCCGAAAACGGCGCCTGGGGCGTCGTGGAGTAATACAAGAACTCGATGGCCGAGCGGGTTTGATTCTCCGACACGGGGTAAGCGGTGTAGCGTTTCACTTTGTCGCGCAATGTTGGCACCGTCAGGGTCTTGAACCACTCGTCTCCACGCTGCCATTTCAGGAACTCGATCGTTAGGTCGAGGCTGTGGGTCATCTCCAGAAACACGCCTCGCAACATTGCCAGGTGCCGCATGCGGGCGAACACAAGCTCCTTGCGGTTCAGGCCGAGGACAAGAATGTTCTTGCCACCCCTGTCGCTCGTGGGCTGCATTTGTTGGTTAAGGTCGTCGAGAGGAGCGGGGACGGCTTCTCCCGTCTCTGAATCGAAGCTGATGTGTTCGCGCGGATTCTCGGTGACAGGATTGATCAACACCGGCCTTTCGGCATTGCTCGGGTTGTTCCATGCGTCGTGTCGCGGTGGACCCAAACGACCCCATTCGTTAATGGCTGCCCAGAACTCGTCCTCGGTGTCGAAGTCTTCCAGGCGCGGCGGTGGGGTCGTCAGGTTGTCCGGTATCACGTCGAAGTAGTTTTTCTTGTAGGTCTCATTGCACTCCTTGCATGACCACAAGTGGTTGCTCCAGTCATAAACGTATTGAAAATAGCCGAGGTTATCGAGTGCCTGGGCGCCCACAGGGACGAAACCGTCGTGGCGTTTTTTCGGTCGAAAGTGCTCGACATCCCCGCCTGCGGTGCTCATGAAGCGCGCCTCGCAAAAGGCACACTTGCCATATTGGTCCACCTTCAGCAGCGCCTTGGCGTGAGGCGGCTTGTACTGATCGTCGTCGATGACGATCTTCACCGCGCCTTTTGGAACACTTTTTGTTTTGGCGGTGTTGGTGCCTTTGGTGCAGAGGACCACCATGGCGCCAGCCTGGACAGCTTGCTGGATGCCTTTTTGCATCTCAGCATGCGAGCGCTGTAGCGCGGGAGGGGCCGTTGGCGTTTTGTGAACCTGGATCATAGGGAGGCCTCTCCATGGTAGCCGTGGAGCGTCGCGCGTACGGCATCGCTCAGCAACTCATCGTCGTCAGGCAACCCGGCCTGCATCTTGAAAGCACCGATGGCCACCCGGGTCGCGTCATTCAACTGACCATCGCATTCGCCGCGGAAGTAGCCGAGACCACGTAAGCGTTGTTGCACGCCCTTGAGGGTGCTGATCGGGTCGAGCGCGCGAAGCCTCAATGGGTAGTCGCGGGAGAAGCCGTCAAAGGTTACGCGTACGGTGATGTCATCGGCGGTTGGCTCGAGCGGCCAGACAATATCGCCGTTCGCTTCAGCCGTGCCACGCCCCAGCAGCGTGTCACCACGCAGTACTTCAAAGTGGCGCGCCAGGCCTTGTCCGGCGAGCGCATAAGGACGAAACCGAAGCAAGGCAGGCGTGTTCAGCACGCGGAAAGTGTGCCTTCGCCCGGTGGCGTTCTGTTCGAAGGTCGCTTTCGTGCGCGGGGGAACGAACAATAGATCCCCCGACGCGAGCGTCGTCCCGTCCGGGTGTTGCTGGCGCAGATTGGCATTGCGTGGGTGATCCCAGAGTGTCGAGCGCACATGTCCATAAGCGTAGGCCACGCTGTCGACGCTTTCGGCGGCTCCCAGTGCCAGGACGATGCCGTCACCGCCAGGGTCCGATCTGGCATTCATACTGTCTATCCTTGTATGTCGCACTGAGGTCGTGTGTAGGAAATCGCACCCATTCAGCAGGCGATTTAAACCTTAGTACGTTATTTGCCTTTTTGGGAACACGGAGAACTTGGCGACAGTGGGTTGAGGGATATCGATGACGTCACGGTACAGCATTGAATTGAGAGGATGAGATTGGCTTCAAATCCAGCCATCAATGGGGGCCGTGGGAATATCTGTGAGTACACATAATGTATATTATGTTAAACGGCGTATGGGTAAATGTTTACTCCTTCGCCTGAGCCATCTGCCTCCTATCTCCCCCTCAGCTCCAAAGACCAGAACGCTTAAGCATCAATAGCTACCAAATCCACAGGCTTGACTAGAATCTCTTCGACAAGGAGATCCTTCACGTGGAGCCAGCGCTATGTGTGATAACGGCAACGACGACAGCCCCCCTAATCACTCACGAATCGTGATATTTCCGTTTTCAGGACAGTCCAAGCAATGGGTCAATACGAGGGAAAACTGGCGAAAAGCCAGGCGCTCGAAGATTGAAGCCAACACAGAACGGACCGACCTGGCCGACTATGAGTTCTTCACGTTCGATGGACCTTCGAAAAAAAGGCTTAAAGAGCGTTTGAAGAGCTGCATAGGCCCTAACGAGGTCATCTACATTTTCGGACATTGCGCTCCAGGAAGCATTGACTTGTCCAAGGAAACCTCTGCTAGCAGCGAATCCATCACTGCCTTTGCCCTGGCTAAAACTTTAAAAAATGAAGTTTCGTTGAATAAAAGCTTTGCCGGGAAGATAAAAATTTATGGCTGTAACTCGGCATTGCCAAACGGCGCCAAAAAATCTTTCGCTCATTCATTTGCCTGCATCATGAAGCTCTACCTTTATCATAACTGCGAGATTCATGGGTACGCCGAAACGCTCGTGGATGGTTACGTAGGCGCGCATAAGATTGCCACTAGCGATGGCGCATTGATTAAAGCGCTAAACTCAATGATCCAGAAAGATGAAGCTTTCGGCTCCGGAATAGACGCCAAGTACAATGGCGACCATGATTTGCGCCCGAGTAAGTTTCGACAGAACATGGACGTCTCCGAAGAAATGGTGCGTGAGTTCTACAATGGACTTAAATCAAACAAATAGAACAGGAATCTCCTATTCAATACTTCGTTTGAGTGTTGGCGTCACCCTCCTCCCGCCTATGCTATTACCGTTATCCACCCCGCGACGGTGGTGGCCGCAGCCCCATTTAGGGGTACCAAGAGGAGTCACAAGACAAGATGCCAGACGCCCTCATGCAATATTAGATCTGCTAATCCTGCATCATGAAATTTAACTTTTCTTATCGCGAAAAAAGCCGAGACTGGGTCGTCAACAATCAATAGAGACTTATGAAATGTCGGGTGAAAAATCAATAGCAAAGCTACTCCATGGCATGAGCCCTTTACTGAATGAGGGTAACTATGTCTTCTGCACTGTCAAAAACAGCAACATCTTGGAGGGGCAGGAAGTGCTGGGGAGCTTTCGGGAGAAGGAAGGCCTGACGGTCATCCTCGAGCAATCCGCAGCCCTGGCGCTGGGTCTTGAATTCGAATATGTCGCCGCCTGGATTACCTTGACCGTCCATTCGGCGCTGGATGCCGTTGGCTTGACGGCTGCCTTTGCAACTGCACTGGGAAATGCTGGCATCAGCTGTAATGTCATCGCGGCTTACTACCACGACCACATTTTTGTGGGCAAAGATGATGCCCAGAAAGCAATCGAGGTGCTGCAGGCGCTCGCGCGATCTGGATCTGCTGACTAGGAAGCACCTTGAGGCATTTGAATCGGTTTGTGTCGCTTGATCCTTAACTGATTGGCATTAGCCGCGATTGCGGCTCCTTTTCTATCGGTGTCAGCCCGGTGGAAAAGGCCATCATCTGGTTGCACGCGACGCTTCGAAATTACCTTACACGCTCAAAGACGATGTGAACCTTCGCCCCATCCGGGCGGCGAAAATCTTCTACCATCCGGTTGCCATCGACCTTCAACTGCAGGTCGTCCCGGGTGCGCACAGCCCCCACCCAGTTCGGGAACGTAGACCCTTTGACAGTGTTGCCTGTGAACTCACCGTTCCGGTCGACGGTATATCGCCCGAAAAAACCGATGCTCCCCGCCATTGCTGCCCGGTTTTCCTCATCCGTGCCTTCGCCACGAACGTTGGATCGAAACGCCGGCACGCGTGGATCCGTGAGTACTTCGACAAACGTCAGCTCTGGCGTGAAGACGAGCCACCCATGGGGATCGGGGCCATAAGCATCCGATCTACTGCCCTGGCTCTCAACGGTTGCACTGACCATGCGCCATGTCCCGACCAGGGCGTTTTCTTTGCCCGCAAACGCTGTGGAGAGCGCCGAGAAAGCAACAACCGCCGCTACGATCGCCAGTACCTTGTTTTTCAGACTCATCCGCTTCACCTTTCCTCGCCGCAACGACGCGGCAGACAATAGAGTGGGTTTCATGCTGGTCGGTACGGTCTTCATGCCCTGGCCGAGATGGTCGCCAAACGTAACTCCCGCAACGTGGCATTATCCGCCCTCCGCCCCAGTTGCCAGCCCAGGTAACCCCAAAGCAGTGCACAACAGGCGCCGATTATCGCGGCCAGACCGGCCCCCTGCCCTAGCAGGTCGAGCAGACTCTTGGCCCAGCCGCTCATGGCGTCACCCGCGCGATAAACCACGGTGTCGATGAAGTTCTTGGCCTTGTATTTACTCTCGGCATCCAGCGACGCGAACAGCATTTCCCTACCCGGCCGAACGAACGCGTACTCACCGATTCGTCGCACGATCATCACCGCCGCCAGCAGAGCGAACCCCGGCGCCAACGCCAGGCCGAGGAAGCCGATGCACATGAGCAGCGGCACGACGGCCAACAAAGCACGCACCCCCAACTTCGGCGCTATGCGGCCGGTGATGAACAGCTGGGACAGTAACGCGCCCGCCTGCACGATGATGTCGATGGTGCCGAAGATGCGTACCTGCGCCTGGCGATCCGGAAAATGCTCGGCCACCAGGCGCGCCTGCTCGAAATAGAGAAAGGTGCTGACCGTCGCCAATAGCACCACGAAGCCGGCGATCCCCAGCAAGTAAGGTGACCTGAGCACCGTCGTCAACCCGCTGAACGGATTACCGTGCAATGGCTGTTGGGGGCTTTGCGTCGGCGCGGCACCGGGACGTCCAGCCCCGCCCGTTTCGCGCCACCCCATCAACGCCCGTTTCAACACCAGCGTGGCACCGAGCAACAAGGCCGCCAGAAACATCAATCCCGAGGCGCCGAGGGGGTCGATGAGCAGCGCGCTCAGGGCCGGCCCCAACAAACCGCCGACGCTGGCGCCCGCGGCGATGAAGGCGAACAGACGCTTGGCCTGCTCGCTGTCGAATACATCTGCCATCAGGCTCCAGGCCACTGATACGACGAACAAGTTGTAAACCGAGATCCAGACGTAAAAGACCCGGGCCAGCCAGACACTGTCCGGCTGGAACTGGAACAACTCGACGAACATCAGCAGGTTGAAACCGAAGAAGCCGTACACCCAGTCGATCAGGCGCAGGCGCGGCACTCGGGAACTGAGCCAGGCGAACAACGGCACGGCTGCCAGCATGACCAGGAAGGTCGAGGTAAACAGCCATTGCAGATTCTCCACCCCCGCCGCGATACCCATCGACTCACGGATCGGGCGCAGCATGAAGTAACCGGTGAAGAGGCAAAGGAACAGCAGGAATCCGCACAACGCTGGACGTAACTCGCCGTCGCGGGCGTTCAGGGCGAGACTCAGGCGGTGCAAATAGGAAGGCGTGCTCATAGGGACTCCGGGGAGACGGCAAAGGCAAAGGTCAAGCGCGGGACGGACGCCCGCGCCCAGGGTTGCATCAGCGATAGGTCACGCCGGTCAGGCGCTCGGAGACAGCCCAGAGTCGCTCGGCATCCGCCTGCGTGTTGGCGGCGGGCGGCGTCTTGGCGAAGCCCAACGGACCGCGTCGTTCATCGTCACCGGTCGGGCCGTAATAAGCCCCGCCTACGGCTTGGGCAGCCGTGGCGGCATATAACGTGGGCAACGCCCCTTGTGCTGCCGAGTGGTACGCATCGCGGTCCTTTGCCCAGCGCCGACCGAACTCGCTGTCCAGGCCTGGCCCCCGCGCGACCAACTCGGTGACCGCAACGCCGGGATGCGCCGCCATGCTGCGAATTCCCCAGTTTTCGGCGTCACTGCGCCGCTGCAAGGCAAAGGCCCAGTGCAGGATGGCCAGTTTCGATTGTGCGTAAGCCGCGTAGGGGTCGTACTTCTGCTCGCTCTGCAGATCATCGAGATTCATCGCGCCGCGCGCCGCCGCAATGCTTGACAGGCTCACCACACGGGCATCCTCGCTTTGACGCAAGAGCGGCACCAGCAGGCCGGTCAGCGCGAAGTGCCCCAGGTAATTGGTGGCCAATTGAAGTTCAAAGCCATCAGCAGACGTACCTCGCTCGGGAGGCGCCATGACGGCGGCATTGTTGATCAACACGTCGAGGCGCGGCAGTCGCTGATTGAGCCGCTGGGCCAGGCCGCGCACCGATGAAAGATCAGCCAGGTCCACGTTCTCGAACTGCACCTTGGCGTCGGGCACGGACTCGCGGATACGCGCAATGGCCTGTGCGCCGCGCTCCGGGTTGCGCGCGGCGATGATGACCTCGGCGCCGGCACGCGCCAAGGCCAGCGCATCCTCGTAGCCCATGCCGCTGGTGCCACCGGTGATCAGGACAATCCGGCCTTTCTGGGACGGTATGTCGCTGGTCGACCAGTCTGGTTTCGGTGTAATGCGATTGGAAGCTTCGATACTCACTGCACTGAGCAGTGCGATGCCTGCGGTGAGGGTTTTCGCCAGTCTTCCAAGCCGGCTCATGCGGCCAATGGCAGGTGTTGTTGTGCTATTCCACATGGTGAGGGTCCCTGTCTGAAGAAATGAACCGGCATCGCCGGACGGTCACTGTTTCGAGCACGCCTCAGCCAACTGCAGAAAGCTGACGTGCTTCTTTATTCCTTGGGTATTCAAATAGGTCATATTGGCTTGCACGACCTCGCATACCGGCGATGTCGCCTCCTCGATATGAATGACCCTGGCGATGTCCAGCGGCATGCCATATTCGTAGGCCGGGAACTGCGCTTGCTCTTTGGCGAGCAGCGGCGAGCCGCTCAAGGAGATGACTGCCAGCAGGCCGGCAATCGACAGGTTTCGAATGTTCATAGTGGGCTCCACGACACTGTCCTCGTTGGGATGGTCGTGGCACTTTAGGCGGGGGCGACTGACGTCAAGGTGACGGCTGGCTGACGGGAAGATGTCAAACGCGGGCGGACTTTACTCCCAGGGGCGACGACTAACGCGCGGTCTGGTTCATCAAGGAAAATCCGAAGGTGTTGAGCCCGTTTTCGCTGTGGGCAAACACGCGTCCACCGTGCATGGACGCCACCGCACGCACGATGGAAAGGCCCAGGCCATGGTGCGCATCGCTTCGCGCCCTGGCGGTGTCGGCGCGATAGAAACGCTCGAACAAACGCTCCAGGTGCGAATTGTCGATGGGCTCTCCGGCATTGGAAACGCTCACCTCGACCTGCATGCCGTGGCTGACCAGCGTCACCGTGATGGTGCTTGTCGGCACCGCGTAGCGCGCCGCGTTCTGTATCAAATTGGCCAGGGAGCGGTGAAAGAGGCGTCGGTCGATGCACACGCGCATGTCGCCTTGGATCACCACGCTCAGCTGTTTGTCATGCAAGACCGGCTCCAGATACTCCACCGTCTTCGCCGCCTCTTCATAAAGCGAGACGTCACTGAGCTCGGTTGCTCGTTGCCCGCTCTCGGCCCCGGCCAGGAACAGCATGTCATTGACGATGGTGCCCATCCGTTCCAGCTCTTCGAGGTTCGACTGCAACAAGTCCTGAAGCTCGCTCACCTCACGCCCGTGGGCCAATGCCACCTGGGTCTGTCCGATCAGGTTGGTCAGGGGCGTTCGCAGCTCATGGGCCACATTGGCATTGAATCCTTCGAGCTGGCACCAGGCCGCTTCCTGGCGCGCCAAGGCGCCGTTGAATGACACCGCCAGTTCCTGCAATTCGCCAGGTAGCGCTTCGGTGTCCAGTCGCTGCTTCGAATCCCCCGGCGGCAGGCTGTTGGCTTGACGGCTCAAGCGCCTCACCGGTCCCAGGCCAAAACGCGCGATCCAGTAACCGAGCAGCGCAACCAGCCCGATGCCCAACGCCGAGGTCAGGACCAATATCTTGGTGAAGTGGTCCAGGGTCTTCCTGAACGGCGTTGAGTCCAGCCCCACGATAAAACGCAGTTCCGGACGGTTGCCCATGGCGGGAATGGTCTTGAGCAACACCATCATGGGGCGCTCTCGGTCAGGTAGATCCAGGGTAAAAAGCCCATCGGAGCGCTTCGACCAATCCTGGCCATCGGGCATCGCCCCGCCGTAACTGAAGGCCGGGTTGTCTACCAGGATCCAATAGCGCACTCGTTCATCCGCGGGCGTCAGGCCGTCGAGCTTCTGGCGCAAACCGACCCAGAATGCTGGCGAATCGTATTTGGCTAGCACCGGGTCGAGCACGGAATGGCGCAGCACCAGCTCGTTTTGCATCTGCTCATCGAGCGATTGCTTCAAGGAACAGCGCAACAGCGTCGCACTGATCGACATGATCAGCAGGACAGCGAGGGCGAACATCAGGGCGAGCCGCTTGGCGATCGATCGTTTCATCAAGGCGTACCCGTTTGCCTGCCATCTGCCTCTCGGCTTTCCAGTACATACCCCATGCCACGGACGGTATGCAGCAGCTTGCGCGGATACGGGGCATCTACCTTGGCGCGGACGCGCTTGATCGCAACCTCGACCACGTTGGCGTCACTGTCGAAATTCATGTCCCAGACCTGCTCGGCAATCATCAACTTGGAAAGGATCTCGCCTTGATGCCGCGCCAACAGGCTCAACAGACAGAACTCCTTGGCCGTCAGGTCCAGCCGCAGCCCGCCCCGGGTCACCTTGCGCGCTTGCAGGTCGACCTCCAGATCGTCGATGCGCAAATGCGTCAGGTCGGCCGAGTCACCTGCGTGACGACGGATCAAGGCCTGGACACGTGCGACGAGTTCGGCAAATGAAAAAGGTTTGCCCAGGTAATCATCGGCGCCTTCGCGCAGCCCGCGAATGCGATCATCCACCGTCCCCCTGGCCGACAACATGATGACCGGGGTTTTCTTGTGCAGGCGCAGGCCTTGCAGCACGTCATAGCCGTCTTTGCCCGGCAGCATCACATCCAGGATCACCACGTCGTAGTCCCATTCCAGTGCGTAATGCAGGCCATCGATACCATTCGTGGCAACGTCGACAATGTAGCCAAGCTCGGTCAAGCCACGATGGACGTAGGAGGAGGTTTTTTCTTCGTCCTCGACAATGAGCAAACGCATCGGGTAACGCCTCTCTTAAAACGGTGCCACAAATTAGGAGACCCAATAGCCGATCCCGATGTTTGGCTGGGGGCTGATGCTTCAAGCCCCCTGCAAGATCGCCTGGATGTACATTTTCCCCAGTCTAGGCTGCGAAGGTGTCCGCAGGCTGACCGCTTCCTGACATTCTTGTCAGAAAGGTTGCAAAGGCCGAGTCCGTCACTCTCATAGTGTTATTCGATTTTGGAATGACAGTTATAGCTAACGAAACTACGTAGACGACCTTCCGTCACCTATCTTGACGTCAGGTATCCGTCCCATTCCGGGCGATGCTCGGAACGCTATCTAACGGGCTCCAGACACACGTCAATCCGCAGGATGAGGATCTGCTCGTACGTTCAGTTCGATTGAAGACCGCAATACCGATAAGGAGATCCCCCTGTGGTGGATGTGCAGCAAGTGTTGGACTCGAATTCCCCTGGCATCCCCTATGGCGACGACTATGCGTGCGACGCCACCTTCTTTACCACGGCCGACTGACGCCCGAACACGAGCCAAAGGAAGCCGTTCATGGCAATCACGCAAAACAACCGTTTGGTGCAGGTCGACAGCCCCCTCGGCGGCGATGTCCTGTTGTTGCAAAGCATGGAAGGCAGCGAAGAGCTGGGGCGATTGTTTCACTACGAATTGGACCTGACCTCCGAAGACCGGGCAATCACGTTCGACCAATTGCTGGGTAAGCCGATGGGCCTGACCCTGGAGCTGTATGACGGCGGCAAGCGCTATTTTCACGGCATTGTCTGCAGTTGCCGGCAATTGACCGGCCACGGTCAGTTCGCCGGTTACCGCGTCAGCTTGCGCCCGTGGTTCTGGCTGCTCACGCGCACCTCCGACTGCCGGATTTTCCAGAACAAGACGGTGCCGGACATCATCAAGCAGGTGTTCCGCGACCTCGGCTTCTCCGATTTCGAGGACAGCCTGAGCGGCAGCTACCGCGAGTGGGAATATTGCGTGCAGTACCGCGAAACCAGCTTCGACTTCGTCAGCCGGTTGATGGAGCAGGAAGGCATCTATTATTACTTTCGCCATGACAAGTCGCGGCATGTCCTGGTGCTGGCCGACGCCTATGGCGCTCACTCCACGGCGGCAGACTATGAATCGGTGCCCTTCTATCCGCCCGATCGGCAAATGCGCGAGCGCGATCATTTCTACGACTGGCAACTGGCACGGGAAGTCCAACCCGGCTCGCTGGCGCTGAACGACTATGACTTCCTGCGTCCACGCGCCAGCCTTGAGGTGCGCTCCAGTGTGCCGCGCACCCACACCAACGCCGACTACCCGCTCTACGACTACCCCGGTGAGTACGTCCAGAGCAACGATGGCGATCACTATGCGCGTACTCGCATCGAAGCCATTCACAGCCAGTTCGAGCGTGTGCAATTACGCGGTCGCGCCCGCGGCATCGGTTGCGGTCATGTGTTCACGCTGACGGGATATGACCGTGCAGACCAGAACCGCGAGTATCTCGTGGTGGCCGCCCGTTATCAGATTCGTCAGGACGCCTATGAAAGCGGACAGTCGGACGTCGCCGAACAGTTCGTCAGCGAACTGGACTGCATGGATGCCAACCAGGCCTTCCGAACTCTGCCCCTCACGCCGATGCCCATCGTCCGTGGACCGCAGACCGCCGTGGTGGTGGGGCCCAGTGGCGAGGAAATCTGGACCGACCAATATGGCCGGGTCAAAGTGCATTTCCATTGGGATCGCCATGACCAGTCCAATGAAAACAGCTCCTGCTGGATTCGTGTTTCCCAGGCCTGGGCCGGCAAGAACTGGGGATCCGTGCAGCTCCCGCGGATCGGCCAGGAAGTGATCGTCAGTTTCCTCGAGGGCGATCCGGATCGGCCGATCATCACCGGCCGCGTCTACAACGCCGAACAGACCGTGCCCTACGGGTTGCCGGCCAATGCCACCCAGAGCGGGGTGAAAAGCCGCTCGAGCAAGGGCGGCTCACCGGCCAACTTCAATGAAATCCGCATGGAGGACAAGAAAGGCGCCGAGCAGCTGTTTATCCACGCCGAGAAAAACCAGGACATCGAGGTCGAGAACGACGAGACCCACTGGGTTGGCCATGACCGCCGCAAGACCATCGACAACGACGAAACCGTGCACGTCAAACACGACCGCACCGAAACCGTCGATAACAACGAAACCATCACCATCGGTGTGGATCGCACGGAAAAGGTCGGCAATAACGAAACCATTTCCATTGGCGTGAACCGTACCGAGAAGGTGGGCAGCGACGAGAAAATCACCATTGGCGCCAATCGCACCGAGAACGTGGGCAGTAACGAGACCATCACCATCGGCGCGGACCGCACCGAAAAAGTCGGTGCCAACGAGAAAATCAGCATCGCCAGCAACCGCACCGAGGACGTGGGCGGCAACGAGACCATCGGCATCACCGGCAACCGTAACGAAACGGTCCAGGGCAACGAAGGCATCGAGATCAGCGGCAACCAGAGCACCCAGATCGGCCAGAACGAATCGCGCGACGTCGCCCAGAACCGCACCACCAACATCAAGCAGAACGACAGCCTGGACGTTGGCAAGCACTTCTCCTTGACCGCCGGTGACTCCATCAGCCTGACCACGGGCGACGCCAGCATCACCATGAAAAAGGACGGCACGATCATGATCAGCGGCAAGAACATCACCATCGACGGCTCCGGTGCCATCAAGATCAAGGCCAGCAAGAATGTGGTCGTCAAAGGCCAGAAGATTCTGCAGAACTAGCCATGGAGTAGGCGCTATGACCGTTGAATACCACCTCCCTGCCTCCTCCACGCCAGTGCGCGTGGAGGGCGTCGTGATTGGCGTGCTTCTGGATGTGCCCAAGGCGGACGCCCCAGTGGTGGCCTTCCCCGGTTGCCCCGCTGATACAGGCCTCGCTGCGCGCACTACCACACCGCTGAGCCGAGAGGACATCGGCGCCCAGGTCGCGCTGATGTTCGAGGCCGGCGACGTGGCCCGACCACTGGTGATCGGCCGCATCCAGCGCCTGCCGCAAACCGCCGCGCCTGCCGTCGCCCAGCTGGACGGCGAGCGCTTGGAATTCACCGCAGAACGGGAAATCGTCCTGCGCTGCGGCAAGGCGAGCATTACCCTCACGCGCGAAGGCAAGATACTTATCCGAGGGGCCTACCTGTCGAGTCGATCATCCGGCGTGAACCGCATCAAGGGCGGCTCGGTACAGATCAACTGAGGCAGTGACGCCATGGAATTGGTAAACAAGACCCGCCTCGTCGGCGGCTATACGACCTCAACCGATAAAACGGGCCGTGAATGGCTGGTCGTGGTGGCGAAAGGGACCTACGGCATTCCAGATCACCCTGGACATCCGCCGCGCCTGCTTGAGCAACAGGTTCCGCTGATCATGGCCGATGTATTCCCAGGGGAGCCCTGCGAATCAGCCGCCTTATACGAAAACGATTTTGCGCTGCACAAGCCCCGCTGCGATGTTCTGCTTAACGGCCACTGCCACGCCCCCAACGGTGAGCCGGCAACAGAGGTGAACGTAGCGCTGAAAGTGGGGACTCTCGTCAAGGCATTCAAAGTGATTGGGGCACGAAACTATGAGGATAGCGCCCTCTCCCACTCGATAAGCAAACCTGTTCCATTCACCACAATGCCGATTACCTACGCGCAGGCTTTCGGCGGCGTGGATCGCACGCATGCAGACCCGGCCAAACACAAATGGTACCCATGGAACCCGGTTGGAGTCGGATTTTACCCCTCGGCAAGCAGTACCCAGACCAATGGCTTGCCGCTCCCCAATACCGAAGAACTGGACAGGCCGGTCACCGCTCCCCACGAACATTACAAGCCAATGGCATTTGGCCCGATTGGTCGGGCATGGCGGCAGCGTATCCAATGGGCAGGCACTTATGATCAGGCGTGGCTTGATCATCAATTTCCATTTCTTCCCGAAGATTTTGACGTGCGCTACTTCCAATGCGCACCCGAGGACCAGCAAATCGATTATCCCCGTGGGGGCGAAGAAGTCGCGCTGCTTAACCTGAGTGATAAAGGCCGCTCGGCATTCAGGCTTCCGGCAAATCTGAAACTCGCGATGCTTGTCGTTTTTCACGACGACAGCACACGGGAAGCCGTCGCCGTGGTCGACACCATCATTCTTGAACCAGACGCGAATCGCCTGACGCTGACATGGCGAGCTTCTTCACCCCTCGGGCGCAACATCAGGGAGGTGGCCAAGGTCATCGTCGGGCAAACCGCCGCTCAGTTCGAACAGGCCAAGGCCAACGAAGAACGCATGCGTGCGAAACAACACTTCAAGTCATTGGCTCAACTCATCGCGTGGACAAAGGACGCCTATCCTCCCGCGGAAGAGGAAACATGACCTCCATGCAGGGGCACGCCCTCTTCATTACCAGCATGGGCATGGCCTGCCCCGTGGGCTTATGCGTTGCCAGTGCCTGTGCTGCCAAGCGCGCCGGGCTGTCAGCACTCCAGGAGCTGCCGTTTTTTGACAACGCGTGCGAACCGATCATCGGCGCGGCGGTGCCCAGCCTTGACCTGGCTTTGCCGGCAGCAGCGCGCATGTCCGAGCTCATGCAGCATGCACTGGTCGAGTTGATACAGGGTGCGCCGAAGCTGGATTGGACAGAAGTGCCATTTCTCCTGTGCCTGGCTGAACCGGAGCGCCCCGGAATCAATATCAGGGAAATAGCCCAGGCCGTCATACAGGACGTATCTTCCAAGTTGGGCATACGGTTCCATCCAACGCATTCCAGGGTCATCCCCTCCGGCCATGTTGCCGGCATGCACGCCCTTCATGAAGCCAGTCGATTAATGCAGGAAACACGGGTCCCCGCCTGTGTGGTGGCGGGTGTTGACTCACTGCTCAGCGCCTTGACGCTGCAGTGGCTGGACGAGCATCGCCGGCTGAAAACGGCCACTCACAAAGACGGCTTGTTTCCTGGTGAAGGGGCTGCGGCCATTCTGATTCAGGCCTATCGGCAACCTGGCACCTGCTTGAAAATCTCAGGCCTGGGCTTTGGGCAAGAAGAGGCGCCTCTTTTGTCGAGCAAACCCCTGCGAGCAGGCGGGCTGACCGACGCTGCTCGTACGGCACTCGCACAGGCCAAGCTGGGTCTGCATGAAATTGATCTGCGCCTGTCCGATGTCACGGGAGAGCAATACGGGTTCAAGGAACTTCCGCTGATGGAGGCCCGGCTTTTTCGGACAGTGCGAAAAGAGGATCAGCCACTGTGGCATTGGGCAGAGGCCATGGGTGACACCGGGGCCATTGCTGGAATCGTCCAATTGATACTCGCCGACCAGGCCTTTCGCAAAGGCTATGCACCGGGAACCACCGCGATCTGTCTGAGCAGTGCCCTGGCCGGTGCACGCGCGGCGGCTGTCGTGCGCGACCTTAGCCAGCCAGAGGGGGACCTATGAGCTGCGACGTTTACGCAAACGGCGATGAGATTGCATGCAAAGCGGGTGGCGGCAAGGTCATCGCGGCGTTCCCGGATGTCTGCCTGACACCACCGCCACCTCCGGGGGGACCCATCCCGGTGCCCTATCCGGACACTTCGTTTTCCAAGGACATGAAGAAAGGCAGCAAGACCGTCAAGATCGAAAACAAGGAGATCATGTTAAAAAATCGCTCCTTCTATAAAACCTCCCCGCTGGGCGATGAAGCCGCCACAAGAAGTCAGGGGGCCGGTGTCATCACTCATGTCATCACCGGCAAGACCTATTTTGTTTCATGGTCAATGGATGTTCTTTTCGAAGGCCAGAACGTAGACCGACATACCGATCTCACCACATCGAATCATGCCAGCCCCGCAGCGAATGCGGCCGTGCCCATGGTCAACACCGCCAAATACAGTCCGGTGCAACAAGACGCCAAGGTACCGGGCAAACACAAATGTGAATGTTGCGGCGGCGCGGCGCACTCCAAGGCTCAAGCGAACGGGGAGTACATGACGGAAGACCAGTTCTACGGCACCGCAGAAAATCCCAAGAATGCAGCCGTCCTCGCCAAAGTCCGGGCCAATCCCAAGTGCAGGCACCTGTTGCCACCCGCCGGAAAGCAACCGAGCGGCTGTAATAAGTACTACGTAACGAGCAAACGAGAGAAAGCCAACATTGAAAATGATTGGGCGATTAACCGGCCAGGCTATATGCGTTGGAAAGAAGTGGGCCAAGGAGAGCCGGTGGCGCATAGAGTCCCCAAGGCGGCCGGAGGTTGTCCGTCCGGGCAAGGGAATCTCGCCCCTACTGGCAAGAAGTGTGAGAAGCTCGAAGGAGAGCTGAGCGCACTTCAAGAGACACGCATCAATAGTTTTCCAAGGCCCGAATGATGAAAGCCTCTATTTACAAGCACACCCAAAGACCCGCTTTCCTTCAAGACAGCTTCTATTGGAAAGGACGCGGATATCACTACAGCGGTAGCGCTCCGGCAGAAGTATTGTCAGCTGACGGATGGATGAGCCATGACCCGTGGATTGCACTTGCTGCGATTCTGGAGCATGCCAAGCGTGGAAATTACAGCCATGTCTCCCAACTGCGCAAATGGATAGTGGACCCCGATTGCGATCCAACGCTGGTATCGGCCTGCCTCGGTCTGACCGCTGATGCAGGGCTCGACACTGACCTGGATTTCCTGGCCGAACTCATACTCGAAGGCCCCACTTACCTTCGCATCGAGGCGTGCCTGGCAGCCCAGTGGTCTGGTGTGCTGTGGCTGATACCTTTCATGGTTGAGGCATGGCGCATGTTTGCGCGTCGGGCCGACCGAGCCGCCGTGGAAGCCAATTTAACCAATCTTCTTGACCCCATCGAAAACGAACCCGAGTTTTTTGACAGTGGCCTGAACGAAGTCGACTACAAAGCGGCTGTCGATTCACGACTCAGCCAACTGCAGAACGCTTATGGCAGCGATCGCTGCTCAATTTCCGGGGGGATGCCCGTCGACATGAACAAACAAGTCTGGGTCATGAGAAAGTCCCTGGTTCCGTCAGGCACTGATGAATGGATCGATTGGAGCAACTTTCTCATCTGGAGGCGTAAATTCGAAGTGTATTCCGGCGTCGACTGTTCCAGCTTCTACGGAAAAAAAGGCGAGTTTCAACCGCTGAATGCGGCCGCTGTCCTGGACCGATACATGGCCTCTCCCCTGCACTTCGAAGTCGGTAAACGTTACTTCTTTGGAAACCTGGTGCCGTAACAAGACAGAGACGTCATGGTCCCCATCTCATCAATGATCGAGCAACATGCCGAAGAAGCTTGCTTCCTCATCCTCCTGCACGATCACGCCGTGCGCGCGCCCCACTATGACCTTGATGACCTCGGCAAACTGGACGAACGCATCGACGCTCATCTCGATGGCCTGCGTATTGCCGGCTCAACGAGCCTGGAGATTCTGCTGACCCAGTTGGGCTCGCACAGCGTCGGAGAGATGTTCGCCTGTGTGCTGCTGGCCTTCGAGACGGCCAATGCGAAGGTGCTGTCGCGGCTCAGCGAGCACTTGAGAAGTGCCACGGAAACTGAACGAGGTTACCTGATGGCCCTGGGGTGGCTAGACTGGGAGCGTGTATCGCCCTGGATCGAGCGCATGCTCGCCTCCCCCGAGCCCTTGTTTCACCGCCTCGGCCTGGCGGCCTGCGGCATGCATCGCCAGAATCCCGGCCCTATCCTGCTGACCGAACTGTCCCACGCCGACCCCAGCGTGCTGGCACGTGCCGCCCGCACGGCTGGCGAGCTGCGCCGGCGTGACCTGCTGCCGGCGATTCGTGCCCACCGCCAGCATGAAGACGCCGCCACGCGCTTCTGGGCCAACTGGGCCACCAGCCAAATGGGCGACCAGCAAGCCTTGGAGGCTCTGCGCTCATTCGCCGAGCAACCGGGCGAGTTCCAGTACCGCGCGCTCTGCGTACTGCTGGCCTGGCAAGAACGCGAACCCAGCATCGCCTGGATACGGCAATGGGTACAGGATCCCCGGGATCGGCGCATCGGCGTCCAGTCCCTTGGACTGCTGGGCGATCCGGTCTGCGTGCCTTGGTTGATCCAGCAGATGAGCGACCTGCCCTATGCCCGCGTCGCCGGCGAAGCCTTCAGCATGATCACCGGCGCGGACCTGGCGTTGCTTGATCTGGAATTGCAGGCCCTGCCGAATTTCGATGCGGGCCCGAACGACAACCCTGAAGATCCCAATGTCGCCATGGACCCCGATGAAAACCTGCCCTGGCCCGATTCACAGGCAATCGAAAGATGGTGGCAAGCCAATAGCGGACACTTCCAGGAGGGTACTCGTTATATGCTGGGATTGGCCCATAGTGAACACAGCTTTCAGCAAGCCCTTGTCCGCGGCCAGCAACGCCAGCGCATCGCCGCCGCCTGCGGTCTCGCCCGCTATCGACCAACCGAAGTGCTTTTCCCCACGAGCGCGCCGGTCTGGCGGCAAAAGCGGTTGTTGTTCGGGCGATAAGCAGGCGATATATCACGCAATCCGACGCCCCTCTCAGAAATCAAAACACCCCGCGAGAGCTTTGCTCTTGCAGGGTGTCTCGCCGACCACTGTGTCTTCAGTGGTTTTGAATCATGGTGGGGTTATTGCGCGCCCTGTTTTTCGATCAGCGCAGCGAGCAGCTTATATTCTTCCGAAGACAGGTCGGTGAGCGGCGTACGTACAGGGCCTGCGTCATGGCCGACAATTCTCGCACCAGCCTTGACGATACTGACTGCATAGCCCGCCTTGCGGTTACGTATGTCCAGATAGGGCAAGAAGAAATCGTCGATCATTTTGCCAACGGCCACGTGATCTTCCCTGGCAATCGCGTGATAGAAATCCATCGCCAGCTTAGGGACGAAGTTGAATACCGCCGACGAGTACACCGCAACCCCCAGCGCCTTGTAGGCCGCGGCGTAGACTTCAGCCGTAGGCAGACCGCCCAGATACGAGAGTCGATCGCCCAGGCGACGACGGATCGACACCATCAATTCAACATCGCCCAAGCCGTCCTTGTAGCCGATCAGATTCGGGCAGCGCTCGGCTAACCGTTCCAGAAGCGCAGCGGTCAGGCGGCACACATTGCGGTTGTAAACCACCACGCCGATCTTGACCGATTTGCACACGGCCTCGACATGGGTGGCCACACCTTCCTGGCTCGCCTCGGTCAAATAATGAGGGAGCAACAACAACCCTTTGGCCCCCAATCGCTCGGCCTCTTGGGCATATTGAATCGCCTGACGCGTGGATCCGCCCACCCCCGCCAGGATCGGCATACTGCTGGCGCAAGTATCGACTGCGGTCTTGATGACTGCGCTGTATTCATCGGCCGCCAGGGAAAAGAACTCCCCGGTTCCCCCTGCGGCAAACAGCGCGCTCGTGCCATACGGCGCCAACCATTCCAAGCGTCGCGCATACCCGGCGGCATTGAATTCGCCGCGGCTGTCGAAATCAGTCAGCGGGAACGAAAGCAGTCCCGAGGAAAGCACGGATTTAAGCTCCGATGGAGTCATTGTTTATCACCTGTTTTTGATTGTCATTTGGAAAAGCTGTTGACGTCATACGTCATCATATAACAACAAATAAAACAACACTTAAAACAAGTAGTCACAACTTTCGCCCCTCTTCCAAGCTGATTAATATTCCTTATCTAACTAATAAGAACATTGACTTATCCAACATTGTCATTGGCATTGACACAACTTCGATGGAAGGAAAGAATCACTCATGTCGTACGACGACTTATAACAAATAATAAAAAGGTGACCTTACTTATGTTTCGTTCGCATCTTCTTGCAGCTCGCTCCAATCGGCTCAGCGGCGCGGTTCTCCTTGCAACACCGCCGTTGCGCAGCCTCCATACCCTCAACCTGGTGCAAGTGCCATGAACGACATCCTGAAACTCTATTTTCTAGCGCTTAAGGTATTGATCATTGCGTGCCTGGTTTCTATCACGGCGCTGATTTTCGCCAATGTCGTGTTGCGCTACGGTTTTAATTCCGGCTTGTTTTTCACTGAAGAAATTTCCAGGTTGGCATTCGTCTGGCTGGTCTTCGCCGGCTCCCAACTCATGCTTCATGAAAAGGGTCATATCGGCGTCGATATCCTGACCAGCCGTGTCTCGCCCAAGATAGCCAAACACCTGTTGACGTTGACCTATCTGTTGATGCTGTTCGCCACGTCGCTGTTTCTCCAGGGCAGTTGGAAGCAGACCTTGATCAACTTGGATGTGGGTGCCCCTTCCACCGGAGTATCCATGGGCTTGTTTTATGGCGCCGGGTTGGTCTTTTGCATCTTGAGCACCCTGCTGCTCTGCGCTCAATTGGTGAAGCATCTGGCCACACCGGCTGGCGTGCCCTTGTCTTCAGCCGCACACGGGGTGCTCGAATAATGGCCCTGGGCGTTTTTGTTGGCGTGCTGATGGCCGCCTTATTCATAGGCGCGCCAATCGCCTATGCACTGATCCTCTGCGGCGTTGCCCTGATGTGGCTGCTCGGGTTGTTCGATGGCCAGATCATCGCGCAGAACATTATCAACTCAGCGGGCAGCTTCCCATTGCTGGCCATTCCTCTGTTTATCATCGCTGGCGAGGTGATGAACAGCGGCGGCCTGTCCAAGCGCATTATCAACCTGGCCATTTCCCTGGTCGGCCATCTGCGCGGCGGCCTTGGCTACGTCACCATCTTCGCCGGGGTACTGCTCTCCAGCCTGTCGGGCTCGGCACTGGCCGATGCGGCGTCACTGACCGCACTGCTGCTGCCGATGATGGTCATCGCAGGCTATAACCGCAATCGATCCGGCGGCCTGATTGCCTCGGTCTCGGTACTTGGCTCGATTATTCCACCCAGCATTGGTTTCGTGGTCCTGGGGGTCGCCTCCGGCTTGTCGATCACCAAATTGTTCCTGGCGGGTATCGCCCCGGGGCTGATGATCGCCACTGCGCTGGTCATCACCTGGTGGCTAGTGTCTCGTCGCGACAACGACATCGAACTGAGCCCCAAGGCGTCTGGCAAGGAACGCATCAAGGCCCTGGCCGACAGCACCTGGGCGCTGCTGTTGCCGGTGATCATCGTAGTCGGTCTGCGCTTCGGCATCGTGACGCCTACCGAGGCGGGTGCGGTGGCGAGTGTCTATGCGCTGCTGGTGTCCTCGCTGATCTACCGGGAACTGAGCCTGAAGTCACTCAGCGAATTGCTACTGCGTGCAGGAAAAACAACCGCGGCCGTCATGTTCCTGGTCGCCGCCGCCTCGATCCCGGCCTGGATGATCACCATCGCGGACATCCCGGGGCAGATCATCGACCTCATTCAACCGGTCATGGACAACCCGAAGCTGTTGATCGTGGTGCTCATGCTGCTGATTCTGTTGATTTCCATGGTCATGGACCTGACACCGACGATTTTGCTGCTGGCGCCGATCCTCGTCCCTGTCGTAACCGCCGCGAACATCGACCCGATCTACTTCGGCGTGCTGTTCATGATCAATTGCTCCATCGGCCTGATTACCCCGCCCGTGGGCACGGTGCTCAACGTCGTCTGTGGCATCGGCAACATGCGCTACGAAGCGCTGCTCAAGGGCACCGTCCCGTTCCTGATCGCCGAAATTATCGTCCTTTTCCTCCTGGTGATGTTCCCTGACCTGGTCACTGTTCCAGCGCAATGGTTCGCCCACTAAAACAACCGACAAGAAAAAGGAAAAACCATGATCAAGCATCTAACCGTCCTGGCTGCCCTGCTGCTGGCCAGCAGCTTGAGCTTCGCCGCCGAGTACAACGCTCGCACGATCAAGTTTGCCGCAACCAGCCCGAAGGGAACGCCGCCGGCCATTGGCATGGAGCTGTTTGCCAAGAAGGTCAATGAACGCAGCGGCGGCAAGATTAAAGTGCGGACCTTCCCCAATGGCGTGCTGGGCGGCGACGTACAAGTGCTGTCCTCGTTACAGGGCGGCGTGGTGGAAATGATGACCTGGAACGCCGGCCTGATGCTCAATCATGTGACCGACTTCGGCATTCTCGATTTCCCCTTTATCTACACCGATACCGCCAAGGTCGACGCCATGCTCGATGGCGAAGTCGGCAAGATGCTGATCGACCAGTTGCCCGCGAAGAACCTGGTGGGCCTGGCGTTCTGGGAGCTGGGCGTGCGTAACCTGACCAATAACGTGCGGCCGGTGCAGAAGATGGAAGACATCGCCGGCATGAAGATTCGTGCGCAACAATCGCCATTGTTCCTGGATGTGTGGACGGCGCTCGGGGCGAACCCCACGCCTTTGCCCTTCACCGAAGTGCACACCGCGCTCGAAACCCACACCGTGGACGGTCAGGAAAACCCGGCGGCCCTGATCCTCGCCTCAAGGTTCAATGAAGTGCAGAAATACCTCAGCCTGACCCATCACAACTACAACCCGCAGATCGTCCTGATCGGCAAGCCCTTCTGGGACAGCTTGAATGCCGATGAGAAGGCGCTGCTGACGGAGGTCGCCATGGAAGTGCGCCTTGAGCAACGGGAGATTTCCCGCCAGGCCGACAGCAGGACGATTTCCGAATTGCGCAGCGCCGGCATGCAAGTCAACGAACTGGCTCCCGAAGAGATCGCGCGCATCCAGCAAAAAATCCGCCCGGTGCTCGATAAATACGCCGCGCAGATCAACCCCGAACTGGTTAAGAAAGTCTACACGGCCGTGGATTACCACCCGCAATAACGGCGCCGCCCACAGTTGCGCTGAGCACCCCACTCAGCGCACGCCCAGCATCCATCACAAGGAAACCAAACCATGAAGATTTCGGTCGCACAGATCCACCCTGTTGTGGGCAATCCGGCTCAAACCATCGACAACGTCGCTGAGCTGTCACGGCAAGCCGCAAAAGAAGGCTCGCGCCTGATCGCCTTTGCCGAATGCCTGCTGACCGGAGGCTCGTTCGACAGCCGCGAAGACCTGGAAAAAGGCGCCATCAGCATCGATGCCCTTAAGCCTTTGCTGGCGGTTGCCGCTGAAACCGGCATCCACATTGTCGTCGGCTTCTATGAGCAATACGCCGAGTCGATCTTCAATACCGCCGCACTGGTGGGACCCAAAGGGATCATCGGCCTGCATCGCAAACGCCATCTGCCCTTCATGATTGGTGATCGCTTCACTGATCGCCCAGCCGAATGGACACCGCCGGTATTCGATACTGAAATCGGCCGTATCGGCCTGGCGATCTGCTACGAAATCCGCTTCCCGGAAGTCGTACGCACCCTGGCGTTGGAAGGGGCCGACATTGTTGTCCTGCCCGCGGCCTGGCCCGAGCAGGCGCGCTTGCTGCCGGACATTTTCAGCAACGTGCGCGCCGCCGAGAACATCGTCTATTTCGTCGCTTCGAACCGTAACGACATGGACGGCGGCATGCAGTTCATCGGCATGAGTCACATCATCGAACCGTCGGGGCAGACCTTGATCCGCGCCGGACAAGAGGACGGCATCTTCAGCGTCGACATCGACCTGGACAAAGCGCGCAACAAGTCATTGATCCGCGACCCTGGTGTGTTCGAGATACACCCCTTCCGCGACCGTCTGCCAGAAACCTATCGCCTCTGACACGACCGCCACAGAAAACGTATTCTCAGGTAATTGCAATGCACAAGAAGATCACCTCGCTGAAAGATCGAATGGCGGACGGCCCAACGTTCGGGATGAACATCTACAGTACGGCCTGCATGCCCATCGAAGTGGCTGGCAACTGGGGGCTGGACTTTGTCTTCATCGATGCCGAGCACACCGCTCTGGGCGTCGATAAAGACATGGAAAAACTGATTCTGGCGGCCAACCACGCTGCTATCCACAGCCTGGTTCGCGTTCGTGGCACCCTCGAATGGGACATCCGTAAAGCCCTGGAAATGGGCGCTGCTGGGGTCATCGTTCCCCAGGTCCACAATGCTGGGCAGATGCGGGAAATCATCCGCTGCAGCAAATTCCCACCGTTCGGCCGGCGCGGCGGTGACAGCTCGGTTCGCTCGGCGAATTACGCCGGCCCGGGATTTGACTGGGCCCGCTACACGCAAGAGGAAAACGCCCGTAGCGTGATCGTACCCATGGCCGAGAGCTACGAGTTCTTCGACAACATCGATGAAATCCTCGATGTCGAAGGCATCGATGCGGTGCATTTCGGCCCGGCGGATTACTCGTTGTCCCGTCAATTGTCGGTCGACTATCGCCTCGGCAACCCTGAAGTCCAGGCGCGCCTGGCGTTACTGATCGAGAAATGCCACAGGCGCTCGGTCCAAGTCATGGTGCCTTGCTTTCCAGCAGACACGGAAACAGCCAGGCGCCTGTTGGATATGGGCTGTGACATGTTACTGATGGGCAGTGATCTTTCATGGCTGAATCAGGCGGGACAACACATCGCCGCGATCCAAAAAACGCTCCAGGGGACCCAATACGCTGGCGCCTGAAACCACGCAACTTATAAGCCTCCCCATAGTTCAAGGCCGAATCAATAAACTTGCTTCGGCCTTGAACTACATGCGCAAACGACTAGTTGACCAGAAAGTTCTGACGCAACAGCGTCGCCCGCGTCAGCGCGACCAACTCATCGAGTTGAACATCGGGCCTTTCCGTTAAATAAGACAAGCAGAACCTGGCCGGCGCGATGGGCGGATGACAGGGCAATACTTTCAACATGTCCACTGCCAACATATCTCGAATTAACGGAACAGGAAGAATACCAATAGCATGTCCGGCAGAGATCATCTTCGCGATGAACGCCAGGGAATTACTGGAGTGAAAAGCCTCGGACACATTCCCCCCTTCTTTCAGCCAGCGCTCAACGACCGAGTACAAAGTCGAGGGCGCGGAATGCGTCACGATGGGATAGGCACCAGCATGTTCGGGTAGGAATGCCCCGCCTTCAATTTCCAACTGGGCGGCGGCGACCCACTGGAAGGTCATCCAGCCCAAAAAGATGTCAGTGACATCGTCTCGTGTCATCGGATTGGTCAGAAGCGCCAGGTCAAGCTCGTGATCGTTCAGCTTTCGGTTAAGCACCGCCCCCACATCAATAGTGATTTCAAGGGTGATTTCTGGAAAATGCGCCTTGATCTCGGCGATGACCGCGGTCAGCCCAACCATTGCCGAACACTCGTCAGCGCCGACGCGCAATCTGCGATTGTGCTTTTGCTTGGCCGCGAACTGCTCGAGCTTGACGCTGTTGTTAAGCACCATCTCGGCATGCTGCAGGGCGATCAGGCCATCGGGGGTGATGATCATGCGTTGCTTGCTGCGGTCAAAAAGTTTCACGCTCAGCAACGACTCCATCTCGCGAATTCGAGAGGAAATGGCCGGTTGTGTTAAATGAAGATGTCGCGAGGCAGCATGGACGCCGCCTAATCGAGCAGTCCAATAGAAGGCCTCGATCTGCATCAGGGTAATTCTCATGATAAAAATCGTCCTGGCGTTGACTCGTTGTTTTTTATTATCGCATTGGATTCATGCTTGTTAGGCTGCACTGACTGTATCAGACATTCATCAAAAACAAGTAAATACCAGCATGTATATTATTAAAGAACTACCGCAACAGATCGCCGCGGAAGAACTTTCGATTCTTCTCGCGGCCGAGCCGGCAACCATCGGCCACTTCGTCACTAAAGGTATTCTAAGTGCCCGTATAAAAGCCCATTTCCAAGACATTAGAGCGGTTGGAACCGCCGTCACAGTGAGAATGCCTGGAGCCGATGGGGGCATTTTGCATTACGCGATGGGTTGCGCCAGGCCAGGTGACTTCCTGATCGTGGATCGTTGCGGTGAGCGGGTCACGGCAGCCATGGGCGGCGCCATGGCGTATGCAGCCAAACAGGCCGGAATCGCCGGCATCGTCATTGACGGATTCGTCACCGACCTGAGCGAGTTACGCCAGCATGGGGTTCCCATATGGTCTTGGGGCGCCAGTGCCATTACCACTCGGATCAAGGGTGAAGAAGGTGAGTTTTGTACCCCGGTCCAATGTGGCGGTGTCGTGGTCCATCCCGGTGATGCGGTGGTAGCCGACGAGAACGGCATCGTCGTCATCACCCCCGGCCAGGTGTTCCCACTGGCCCGGCGCGCAATCGCGTTTCAGGAGAACGAAAAAATCACCTTGGCGAGACTGGCAAACGGCGAGAAATTCCCGGATGTCACCGGTTCCAGATCCATCATCGACGCCGCCACGCTGGGCCGATCCTGAACAAGAAAACACAGACGCACGTTGCCATTTCGTTTCTGCCATGTAGCTCCCTCAAAAAAACAACAGGACTACCATGAAAGCGTACCAGACTTCCCTTCTGATCTTCGCCATGCTCTACGGCCTGATCGGGCCAGCAGCCTTGGCGGACACCCAGGCGACCACCCACTTCAATGTGATTGGCGGTGGCAGCCACAATTACACCTTCCGTGCGGTGGAGAAGCCGTTCTGGAACAAAACGCTGCCCGACAGTTCCGGTGGCGCCGTCACGGCGCGCCTCAGAGGGTTATCGGAAAGTGGCCTCAAAGGCGCTGAGATGGTGCGTTTGATCCGCTCTGGCGCGGTTGAAATCGGCATGGGCGTCTTTGCTTTCGTGGCCGGCGACGACGCCTTTTTCGAAGGGATCGACCTGCCCGGCATGGCCGCTGATATTGAAACCTCTCATCGGGTTTCGACGGCGTTCAAACCAGTGTTGGCAGAACGCATGGCCGAACGACATGGGGTCAAGCTGTTGGCGACGGTGCCCTATACGGCGCAGGTGCTCTTCTGTCGCGACCCCGTCAATTCCATCGCAGACCTCAAGGGACGCAAGATTCGCGTACGCGGGCGCAATATGTCCGAGTTGATCAAAGCGCTCGGCGGATCGCCCATGACCTTGCCGTTCGCCGAGGTGGTGACGGCCATGCAGACCGGCGTCATTGACTGTGCGGTGACAGGCATCGGCTCAGGCAACGCGGCCAGGTGGTATGACGTGGCCAACCACCTCTACAACCTGCCAGTGGACTGGTCGGTTGGTTTCTATGCCATTGGCCTGAAACGCTGGCAGGCGTTGCCCGAGCCTGTACAACGCCTGCTCCAGGCACAATCCCAAGTCTTGGAAGACCGGTTGTGGGAAGAAACCGCCAAAGAAAATCACTCTGCATTGGCCTGCAACATCGGTGCACCTGATTGCCAGATTCACCACCCGGCTCATATGCAGGTCAGCACACCGACAAATGCCGAGAAGCAGGTTCTGCAGAGCGCCGTTCTCAAGATTGCCAACGACTGGGGCAAGCGTTGTGGTGCGCCGTGTGTCGAGCGTTGGAATGCCACGGCAGGCGCGTCCCTTGGCGTGAGCCTGCACAACCCCTGACCCGCGCCCATGCGTTGAACACCTGTGGAGCATGCGCGACAAAGCTTGTCGCGCGTTCTGAACGCCCCCACGTTTGCGGAGAACCCCATCCATGAAACGCACTGAATCTTCTGCTATCCGGCTCGTGAACAGCATTGCCAGGCTGAGCGCCTGGCTGGGCGGTATTGCCCTGATGGGCACCGCACTGATGATCGGCATTGACCTGATCCTGCGCAAGACCATCGGCCTGTCCATGGGCGGTGCCGATGAAATAGCCGGCTATGTCCTGGCCATTGTCAGCACCTGGGCCTTTTCCATCGCATTGTTAAAACGCTCCCATATCCGGGTGGACATTGTCTATTCGCGCCTGCCCCTCAAATTCAGGACCTCCCTGGATCTGCTGGCGTTGAGCTGTATGGCACTTTTCGTCGGCACCGTGCTGTTCCACGCGTGGGACGTGCTGTGGGATTCCATCCAGTACCGCTCGACTTCCACCACACCGCTGCAAATCCAGCAGTGGGTGCCTCAAGCTGCCTGGTTCGCCGGTTACCTGTTCTTTGCCCTGACCATCGTTGTGCTGGGCTGCGCCAGCGTTATCCAGCTGCGTCAGCAACGATGGGCCTCGATTACTGCGCTGATCGGCATCAATTCCGTCGAGGAGGACATTCAAGAAGAAACCCATCGTCCCGCGCCAGGGCACACAACGATTCCGTCGAATGGAGCGCACTAAATGCTCGCCTTTACCCTATTCACCCTACTGGCCCTACTTGGCTTGAGCGTGGCTGCGGCGGTCAGCGTCGGCCTGCTGGGCCTTTCGCTGTCAGAGTTGTTCTCGACACTGCCGCTCAGCAACGCCATAGGCGAAATTGCCTGGAGCACCAGCGCCGAATTCTTGCTGGTCGCTATTCCGCTCTACATACTCATGGGCGAGTTACTGGTGTGTTCAGGCGTCGCCGGGCGCATGTACGGTGCCGTTGCCAAGTGGCTTTCGTGGTTGCCCGGTGGCTTGATGAATTCGAACATAGGCGCCTCGGCGCTGTTCTCGGCAACCAGCGGCTCCAGCGTGGCGACCGCCGCCACCATCTCGACCCTAGCCCTGCCGGAGCAGGAACGAAAAGGCTACCCTGCCCCGCTGTTCCTTGGCTCGATCGCCGCCGGCGGTACACTCGGCATTTTGATTCCGCCCTCGATCAACATGATTCTCTTCGCGCTGATCGCCAATCTTTCGGTGCCCAAGCTGTACTTGGCGGCTACGATCCCGGGCATCCTGCTGAGCTTCATGTTCGTGGCGATCATCGTGTTCGCTTGCCTTATCCGTCCCGATTTGGGCGGCAAAAAGGAGCACTCGACCTGGGCCGAACGACTGGACAGCATCCCAGACCTGCTGCCGCCGCTGGCCATCTTCGCCCTGGTGGTCGGTGCCATCTACAGCGGTTTCGCGACCGCCAGTGAGTCGGCGGCCCTGGGGGTCATCGCCGCGTTCGCCCTGGGCCTGTGGCGGCGCGCCTTCACCTGGCAAAACCTGGGGCAGGCCTTCGAGTCCACCATGCGCACGACCGGGATGATCATTTTCATCACCCTGTCGGCGTTCTTCCTCAACTTCGTGCTGTCATCCATCGGGCTGACAGCAACCCTGGTCAGTTTCGTGACGGGTCTCGACATGTCGCCGATGGGTACGCTACTGGCCATCATCGTGTTCTATATCATCCTCGGCTGCTTCATGGACACGCTGGCCATGTTGATCACCACCGCACCGCTGGTGGTGCCGGTCATTGTCGCCTTGGGTTTCGATCCGCTGTGGTTCGGCGTGATACTCATCATCCTGTGCGAAATGGGACAAATTACCCCGCCATTCGGGATGAATCTGTTCGTGGTGCAAAGTATTCGCAACAAAGGCAAGTTCCTGGATGTGATCTACGGCGCCTTGCCCTTCTGTTTCGTATTACTTGTGTTGATCGCGCTGTTGATCCTGTTTCCGCAGATCGCGCTTTGGCTTCCGCAATTTGCGTGATTCGGGTAAGGCGCTATAAGGGGCGGAGGTAGGTGGCAAAGTTTGTTGGAGTGACGGCGGCATTCAAGGATTGATCAGGTTATATATAGGACTCGGACCACCAAGCAATCGCTAAACCTCTGGAGACGCCATGCCAAACGCAACTGGACAGAACCCTGTGGCACTCATCAGTGGGGTTGGAAGTGAGATCGGAATCGGCATGGCGATCGCGCGCAGACTGGGTACTGCAGGCGCCAGACTGATCGTCACCGCCAGCAGTGCACGCATCAACGATCGAGTCGCAGAACTGCGCGCCGAAGGGTTCGAAGTCGAAGGACGGGCCCTCGATCTTACCGATGAAAGCCAGGTACGTGAGTTTATGGCATGGGCGGAGTCCGTCTGGGGGCAGATCGATATCCTGGTCAACAACGCGGGCATGGTCATGCAAGGCAGCCCGGAGTTTTTTTCCGACGTGGCAAGCATGGATCTGCACACCTGGAACCTGACGCTGGCGCGAAACCTGACCACGGCCTTTCTTCTTACACGGGCAGTTCTGCCCGGCATGCGGGCGCGTCGTTACGGGCGCATCGTCAACATCAGTTCCACGACCGGCACTCGGTGCAGTAACCCCGGTGAAGCGGCCTACAGCGCCGCGAAGGCCGCGATGGTTGGAATGAGCATGAGCCTGGCGCTGGAAGTCGCCCAGCAAGGGATCACTGTAAACAGCGTCGCTCCCGGCTGGATCACCACAGGATCGACCACTCCAGAGGAAGCCAAAGCGGCCGAATACACGCCGATGGGCCGCGCCGGACGTCCCGAAGAGGTCGCTGCACTGGTGGCTTTCCTGGCGTCTTCAGAGGCGAGCTACCTCACGGGGGAAGTTATCGTGGTGGATGGCGGAAACTGCCTGGTGGAGAACAAGGCCCCTTGATCTGAATCCATGACCAGCACCTTTCCCCTGTGGAAGCGAGCTTACTCGCGATTGCGGTGGTCTGGTCACTTAAACAACTCACTGCTCATGAAATCAATGAACACCCGCAGTTTCGGGGCCAGGTGTTTGCTTGAGGGCCAGAGCATACGGAAGGTGCTTTGATGCCGATTGAAGTCGTCGAGGACGGTGACCAGTTCACCGCTGGCGATGGAGTCGCGCACGGTGAAGTCCGGCACGCAGGCAATCCCCAATGCATCGCGCACGACGTACAGCAACGCCTCGGTGGTGTTGCAGACCAGGGTGGCCGGCAGGTTGAGATCCGGCTGCCCCTCCCCGTTTATCGGCCAGACCTGCATCCTGCCAGTACTGGGAAACTTGTAGAGCAGGCAGGCATGGCGCAGCAGATCCGCCGGCACCTGCGGCGTGCCGTGTTCGGCGAGGTATCGGGGCGAACCGACCACAACGAGCTTGAACGGGCCCAACGGACGGGACATCAGCCGGGAATCGTTCGGTTCTCCAGTCCGAACGACGACATCGAAACCTTCCTCGATGATGTCCACCAGCCTGTCGGAGAAATCCAGGTCCAGTTCGATACTGGGGTAGCGGCGCATGAAGGCCATCAGCGTCGGCATGACCAAATCTGCAACCAGCGGCAAACTCACCCGCAGTTTGCCCCGTGGCGCTTGGCGGGTTTGCGACAGTTCCAGTTCGGCCGCTTCGACTTCGCAGAGAATACGCCGGCAACGCTCAAGGAAAAGCGTCCCTTCCGCCGTTAGCGTGATACTGCGCGTGCTGCGATGAAACAGCCGCACACCCAGGCGTTCCTCGAGCCGGGCGACGCTTTTGCCCACTGCCGAAGACGAAATGCCCAGCGCCCTGCCCGCCTCTGAAAAGCTGCGGGTTTCGGCCGCGCGAACAAAAAAATCAATCCCGCTCAGTGATTCCACGCCAGGCTCCAATTGCGGACATTTTTTCCGATGTGTTGCGCACTCTAGCATTCTTGTCTCGCCAAGGAGGGGCACTTACCGTAGTCGGCACTTATCAATCTGCGATTGACGCCGCTATCCGGCGGGTCAGAAGCGTTCCAGGCAGGTGACACATGACGATTGCCAATACCCATATCGACGCCGATGCCGAGGTTGTCCCGGACACCGCGCCGCTCCCCATCGGATCACTGTTTGCCCTCGCGCTGGCGGCATTCGTGACCATCCTCACCGAAGCCTTGCCCGCCGGTCTTCTTTCACAGATCAGCGAAGGGCTGGCGATCTCCGAAGCCCTCGCCGGCCAGTTGGTCACGGTCTACGCGATCGGTTCCTTGCTGGCGGCCATTCCATTGACCGCCGCGACCCAAGGCATGCGACGCAGATCGCTGTTGCTGATGGCCATCGCCGGTTTCGCCGTTGCCAATACCGTCACGACGTTTTCTACCCATTATGGTTTGACCATTGTCGCGCGCTTGCTGGGGGGCGTATCGGCCGGGCTGCTGTGGGCCTTGTTGGCCGGTTATGCCGCCCGCATGGTGCCCGAAAGCCAGAAAGGTCGAGCGATTGCAATCGCCATGGTGGGCGCGCCCTTGGCGTTATCCCTGGGCGTCCCGGCTGGCACGCTGCTCGGCAATCTGGTCGGCTGGCGAATGAGCTTCGCCCTCATGAGCCTGTTCGCCGTGGCCTTGATGGTCTGGGTACGACTCAAGGTGCCTGACTTTCCCGGCCAGGCCTCCAGCAAACGTCTTGCCCTGGGCCAGGTCTTCACCCTGCCGGGCGTTCGTTCGGTGTTGTTCGTGGTACTGGCTTTTGTCCTGGCGCACAACATTCTCTTTACCTATATCGCTCCGTTTTTGACGGCGGCGGGCCTGGGCGAGCGAACGGATCTGGTCCTGTTGGTCTTTGGCGTCGCATCGTTGCTGGGGATCTGGGTCGTCGGCGTGCTGATCGATCGCCATCTGCGGGCGTTGACGCTCGCAGGTACGGTGTTGTTCGCCCTTTCGGCCATGATGCTCGGGGCAATGAACGACAGGCCTGCGGCGGTGTATATCGCCGTGGCCGCCTGGGGAATCGCTTTCGGAGGGGCTGGGACGCTGTTCCAGACGGCCATCGCCAAGACTGCCGGAGACGCGGCGGATCTCGCCCAGTCAATGCTGGTCACGGCCTGGAACCTCGCCATTGCCGGCGGCGGGATCGTCGGAGGCATTCTGCTCGATCATCTGGGGGTGGTGGCGTTTGCGCCGGTCCTGGTCGTTCTCCTGCTGCTGACGTTGGCGGTGGTGGGGGCTGCCAGGCAGTACGGGTTTGCGAAGCGCGTTCAATGAACAGGGTGAATCAACGTCACTCAAGTCTCATGCTCTGCCGTCAGCGTCGGGGTGGCGCTTGCCCGGTATTTCGACAGGCTTACCCAGGCCAGCGGTATCGCACTCAGGCAGGCCGCCGCAAACAACCAGTGGGCCGCCGCCAGGGCATCTCCGCTCTGGCGGTAGATCAGGGTAATCAGCGCAGGCGTGGCACTGCCGAAGAGGGTCACCGATAAGGCGTAGGCCAGCGAGACACCCAAGGCCCTGACCTGCACCGGAAACAGCTCTGCCAAGGCCGCCGCAGCCGGCCCGGTGTAAAGCACCATCAACACGGCCAGCGCGCATTGGAAGATGATCAGCGTCTGGAGACTGGGACTGTTGTTCAGCCATACGAACCCTGGGTAGGCACAGAGCGCGACCCCCACGGCACCGATGAGCATCACGGTGTAGCGCCCGATACGGTCCGACAGCAGTGCCGTTAACGGACACAGCAGCGTGATGAGGCCGACCAGCACCAACCCCAGGTAGGCCTTGTTGCGCGGAAGCTCAAGCACCATCGATGCATAGGTGGGGATGAAGTTGATCAATTGTGTCGCGACCGTCCAGAGCACGACGATCAACACCCCCATCACGAGGTTGGGCAGATAGGGGCGAAGGCTAGGCCCCTTCCCGGCCATCGCGTGCTTATCTTGATTATCGAGAAAGCGGCGCAGCGGCTCGCTTTCCTCGAGACTGCGGCGAATTTTCAAGCCTGCGACCACGACCAGCAGTCCGAAGACATAGGGCACGCGCCAACCCCATTCATCCAACTGGGCGGGCGTCAGCGCGCTCGACAACAGACTCGCACTTAAACCGCATAGCAGGAATGATCCGGCTTGCGCCACTTGTTGGCTCGACGCAAATAGCGCGCGACGGTCCGCCGGCGCTGTCTCGACAAGATAGGCCAGCGCGCCACCGATCTCTCCTCCTGCTGCAACCCCCTGCAATATGCGCGCGACGACAACGCTCAGCGGTGCCCACCAACCGATGGTCTCGTAGGTCGGGCATACGGCAATGATCAGGGTCCCGGCGCCCATCAACATGATGGACAGCGTCAGCGCGGCCTTGCGCCCCTGGCGATCGGCATAGCGCCCCATCAGCAGCGCGCCCAACGGTCGGGCCACGAAGCCGACGGCGAGCGCCAGGTAGGACGCGAGCAACGACATCAATGGGTCGGAAGCCGGAAAGAACGCTGCGGCAATCTGCAAGGAGAAGATCGCAAACAGGGTGAAGTCGAACCATTCCAGTGCGGCGCCCACGCTCACCGCCAGCACCAGTTTCCTGCGTTCGCGCCCCTGGCTATCCAAGGCTGTGGCGCTCATTGCGCACCCCCTGCGGGAAATGGCGGCAATGGCTCACAACGTGCCAGGCGGCGCAGGAACTGCTCACAGGCCTTGAGCTGGGCCAAGTCCACATACTCGTTCACTTTGTGCGCTTGCTTGATGCTCCCTGGGCCGCAGACGATCGTGGGGATCCCTGCGGCCTGAAACAGTCCGGCCTCGGTGCTGTACGCCACTCGCTGTCGGCCATGGGCCATTGAGCTAGCCTCGCGGACCCACTGCGCGAATGCCTGGTTGCCCTTCTCATCCAACCCCGGGGTATGCAACGTGTGGGAAAACTCGATGGACGCCGCCCAAGCGCGATCATCCGTCTCGCTGTGCATGGCCTGCTTGGCGTCGTCCTTGATCTGTACCAGCAGTTGCTCGGCATCACATCCGGGCAGGTAGCGAATCTCGAAGTCAAAGCTGCATTGACCGGGAATGACATTGCCTGCGACACCGCCATTGACCCGGCAGACCTGGACAGTGGTGTACGGGACATCGAACCCGCTGTCCAACGGCCCCTGTGAAAGTCGCCTGGCCACGTGCTGAAGCTGCATTTGTACCCGTGCGGCATAGTCGATAGCGTTGACCCCCTCGTTCGGCAACGAGGAGTGCGCCACCTTGCCATGGACACAGCAATTGATTTCGTGACGCCCCTTGTGGCCGATCACCAACGCCATTGAAGTCGGCTCGCCGACAATGCAACCGGCGGGCTCCAACTGCGCCTGGGTGATGAACGGGGCCAGATGTTTCGCCCCCATCGCACCCACTTCTTCGTCATAGGACAAGGCCAGGTGAAAGCTTTGTCGTGCAGAGGCCATCAGCTCGGGAACCATCGCCAGCACCACGGCGATGAACCCCTTCATGTCCGAACTGCCACGACCGTAGAGCCGGTCCTGATCCAGATAAGCGCTGAACGGGTCCTGCGCCCAAGCCTGGCCCGCTACCGGCACCACGTCAGTATGTCCGGACAGGATGATGCCCCCGGGGCGTGGCGGTCCAAGGCTGGCAAACAGGTTCGCCTTGCGCCCGGAGGCGTCCGGTAGAATCTGGGCCTGTACCCCGAAACCGTGCAGGTACCCGCTCACCCATTCGATAAGGTCCAGATTGGAGCGGTCGCTGACAGAAGGGAAACCGATCAAGGTTCGTGCGATTTCCAATGTGCGTGCCAGTACGCTGCGGTCGTCATTCGAGCAAGCGTCTGCCGCCCCCTGCGCAAAGGCCAAGGAAAGAGTCATGGGATGCTCCAGCAAACAGAAGTCTATTTTTGAAGGGCAACAGGCATAGGCCCTGAATGAACAACGCGCCTGTCTCGCGAAAACCAGACGTTGGACAACAACACCGCCACGCACACCACCGTAACCAGGACGGGAACCCAAGGGCTATGCCAGGTGGAGAGCACGAACTCGGCGGCCAAGGCAATGACCGGCACGCAAGGTGTGAGAATGGACACCCGCCCACCTCCCAGGTGCTGAATGGCAAATTGCAGGGTAAACACCGGAATCAGCACGCTGACAAACGCCAGCTTGATCAACTGGCCGAGCATGGCGGTATCCAGCGTGAGCAGTTGGTGCAAGTTTTCCCGGCCGACCCACCCTGTGACGATCAATAGCAGGAAGAACCTGACGCACAGGATATCCATGGCGCTGTACTTGCTGTCGCGGTTCAGTCGAGCCGAGCAGAACACATAGATCCCGCCAGTGATCCCGGCAACACTCGCCAGGGCGATGCCCTCATGCAAGTTGACCAGGCTTACCTGGGCCGTGACCCCAAGCGCGAGACGCATAAGGACCAACGCCATCAGCGACAGCAGGATCAGCAGCGCGCCCAGCCAGCGGGAACGACTGACCGAGGAGCGCGCCACCAGCATTTCACAGACCACCACCACCAGCGGCATCCAGCCCTGATAGATGGCCGATTCCACCGACGCCTCGATGCGCTGCAATGCCATGAACATCAACCACCAACTGAACAACGTCAGCACATTGAGCAGCAGCACGCCTCGCCACTCCTCGCGCAGCAGGCGAAACGGGTCATGACCCCGCAAGGTATGCACCAGGAAAAATACCGCCCAGGCCATCAGGAAGGTAATGAATGTCAACGCCGCCCCACTGATACGGGTGAACGCCACCATGACCCAGACGGCCGAGAGCGCCGTCGAGATGCAGTAGACCGCCATGCTGACGGCACCGAGTATTCCTGTCTTCATGCCTGCTCCTTGAGAAAAACCTGTGCTTGGCGCCCTACCTGATCGATCAAGCGGTTCCCGGCTCCAGCACTTCCACCTGGGTCGGTACGTAGTGCTGCAAGGCTTCAAAGTCGGCGCGAAGTACCTTTGGGTCTGCGTTATACAAAGTCAGGATGCCCGCGGTATCGGCCAGGGACCGGGAGTCCACCACCATTCCGGGGGCGACCCGCCAGTCGATGTCGTAGATACTGGAAATGGGCGGCTCGTTGAGCTGGCTGATCCGGCCTTTGCGCAAGGGCAACAAGGCGGACACCACGTTGTTCTTCTCGTTGGGCTTGATGGCATCGAGAGCTGCGACGCCGGCTGTGAGGTAGAGATTGGCGTCGATCAGGTTGATGTCGCTGTTTTTCTCGTGGTACGGCACCCCGATGCCGCCAGGTACGCGTGCGGCAATTTCCAGGAACACCGGATAACCGCGCTTGCGGTCCACGAAGACCTCGTGGTGCGTCGAACCGTTGCGAAAGTTCAGGGCCGCAATCACGTCCCGATTGAATGCCTCCAGGGTCGCCTTGAGCGTGGGGTCGGCCACGGGAATCACGCTCAAGGGCTTGCCCTGGACAAAGTCAAAGTTGGTGCAACCCAGTTCCAGCACACCGCAGTAGCGGATTTGACCGTCGACCACAAACGAGTCGCATTGGAACATGTCGCCGTCAATGAACTCGTCCACCTCGTAATCAAAATGATACGGCGAGGCCAGCACTTGTTCGCGGGCCTTGATGAATTCGGCCTCGTTGCGAATGATCGACACCTCGAAACTGCCCGCCGCATTCACCGGCTTCAGCACCAGGGGCAAACCCAATCGCGCCGTCAGCTCGGCGTAGTAAGCCTGCGGCTCAGCCGATAGCCGTACGTGATCCAGTGGCACAAACTCGGGAATGCGTATCCCCTTCTGGCTGACGGCATGTTTCATCAGCACTTTGTCGCGAAAGTTCGCCACGATCGCCTGTGTATCACCCTCTAATCCGAACTCCTCGCGCAACTGAGCCGCCAGCTCAACGTGGCACTCTTCCTGGCAGAAAATACGCAATGACGAAGTATTGCCCTGCACGGCTCGCAGCTCATCGCTGATGATGCTGCGACATTGGTCATGGTCCAGCAGCGGCCGGATGTTGCGCTGCAGGTCGGCATCGACGCGCACAACCTGTGAGACATTACGCTCGAGCGCGGGCGGCAGGACGTCGGCATGATAGGCGATCAGCACTGTCCGGCAATCTCGACCCAGCGTCTGCAACGCCTTCTCGGAGGCAAAGTTAAGGTAATGGGGCGTCAGGAAAACGATGGTCTGGATCATAGTAGTGCCTCACTGGAAGTCGACGTTCATGCGATAGAGCAGGCGCGCATCGGCGCCCCCTTCACTTTTGGGTATTGGCGGACCTTTATGCAGCGTTGAGAGGTTGTCCCAGATGACGATGTCGCCTGGGCGGTAGGCATGCCGATAGCGCGGTGCGTGCTGGACAAGGAAGTCGACCAGACTGTCGAGAATGCGATGGGACAGTGCAGGCGTTACCCCTTCTATTTGCATGGCCGTTGCAGCCGGTGCATACAGTGACGCCGTGCAAGCGAGCGGGTGTTTGTACACCAGGGGGTGGACCACGGTGTTTTCCAGTGCGCCAGCCTCCTGGGAATTGAGCTGTTGCACCGCTGCATCGGCATTGCGCAGCGCGTCGCGATTGCCGAAACGGTGGTGAACCCGCAGGTTTTCCAGGTCGAGACCTTTCAGGTACGGCGGGCAACCTGGGCTTTCCAGCCACTGGCGAACCTGCTGCAGGCCTGCGACACAATCGATGAATTGGGTCTCGCCGTGTTGGTCGGGTACACGTACCGACAGCAGTGACGTGAACACCGTGTTCGCCGATTTGTACGACATGTCGGTGTGCCAATACCCTCCTCCTTCATGCACGCCCAAGGCCTGGCCGTCCCGATGCAGATTGGTCACAGTCAGCACTTCCCGATAATCCTCGAGGCAGTACTTGGCCAACACATGATGGACAGGCGAGCCCAGCCTGCGCATCAACTGCACATAAGGGGCGACGCTGACGTCCTGGTTGGCGATGACCAGTACCTTGGCCTGGGCGATGGCCTGCTTGAGCGCCGCTGCCGACTGCCCGAGCACGTCGCCAATGTCCAGGCGTAGCGGCTGGAACATCCTCACGCCCATGACCGCAGTCCTTCTCGCAGCGATATGGCGGCACTCATTTCTGCAGCTGCCGGCACCATCGTGTTGATCGACGCATAACCTGAGGCAGCACCCGCGAAATACAGGCCTGCGACAGGGCTTTTCCCATCCTGGTGACAGGTAAAGCCGGTTTGCTGGTTGAGCAGTTGCGGCCAGTCGGTGGCGGGCAGTTGTGCGGTGACGCCGATGGCCGAAACAAGGCATTGCTCCTTCGCCGACACATCCAAATGCAACTCATGCCCGTCGAATGCCTGGGCGACGACCAATCGGCCCGCCTCTTGAGCCTTGCGACAGGAAGCCTGGAGCAGCGGATGGCCGTTGAGTGACGCCGGAAGGTCCATGACGACCTTGTCGCCATCCTGGCGAATGCTGTTGTAGGCATGTAGCCAGATATTGGCCCGGCCCGTGCTGCTGGCGCTGTTGAGCGGCCCTTGAAAGGAACTGGACGAAGTCTTGGCAATCATTTCCAGCGTGCGCTGGCTCAGGGACCTGAGGGCAAAGCGATCATCGGTCTCTTGGGGATATAGCCCCAGATAGGATTTGATCAGGATCGACACATTGCGGGCGAACGGCGCCAGGAGCAGTGCGATCTGGAACGCACTGTTACCACTGCCGAAGATGACCACATCTTGCTGCAGGAAACGATGGGCCTGGCCCCGCGCAACCATTTGATAGACGTCAAAGCAATTGAACCAATGGGCACTGGGCATTTCGAAGGGCGGCGCCTTCGGGCGAATCCCGGTTGCCAGGATAATCTGCTGTGCACGCAAGGAACGATGCTGGGAACCCGGGGCCAGGCTCACCTCGAACAGCCCCTGGACCTTGCTGACGGTGACCACCCGTTGCTGGATCTTGGTCAATTGCAAGGCTTCGAAGTTACTACGGATGTAGGCTGCGTATTCCTCACCGGTGGGGCTGACGCACAACTTGCGCATGAACCTTTGCAAGGGATAGGGCGCGCCTTCGATCTCCAGTTCATTGCAGTAGGACTGCAATGGATGATCGCCCATCATGCCCATGCACCCCCCGAATACATCGCTGATGACAGCGACTTTCAGGCCCAGATCAATCAGCCGGATACACTCGCCAAGCCCTGCGGGACCACCGCCTACGACAATGACGTCGAACACATGCTGCTCCATTTCAAAAACCCTCCAGGCGGACACAGGCTTGATCAACAATGGGTTTGGCTACCGAGAAAGAAAACCGGACATAGGTGGGGCATGGCCCCTGGTAGAAGGGCGTCGCGGGCAATGGCATGACACCGCAACGAGCGGCCAGGTGTTGACTGAATTCAACGGGGGACAATAAAGGCGCCCGCCGTGAATAGTCAGCCATGATGTAATGGCCGCCCGCCGGTAACCGGACATCCAGCCCGGCAGCCATCAGCGCACCTGCCAGGCGATCACGTTTGTGCTTGTAGTGCTCACGCAAGCTATCCAGTCGCCCGACGGTCAACTCATCGAGCAAAACAGCAACGGCCGCCTGTATGGGGGTGGGTTGGCAATAGCTCAGGTAGAGGTGGTGGGCATAGGCTCGCTCCATGAAGGTTGCCTGCGCGCATAACCAGCCGATTCGCACGCCCGTCATGGACAACAACTTTGAAGCGCTGCCTGCCACCATCATGGGAATCTGCTGGCTGGGGTAGCGCGCCGGTGTGTCAGCGTCGTACTGATAGTGACGATAGGCTTCGTCGACAATCACCATGAAGTCATGGTTCTTTGCCAGCGCCACCAGGTGCTGCCAATCATCAGCGGACATGCACCACCCTGTCGGGTTATGGGGCGTATTGATCAGCAGTATGCGAACACCCGCGCGCAATTGCTGTTCGAGCAGTGCCCAATCGGGGCCGATCGACTCCCCTACCGACAACGGCACTGCAACAAACTCCAATCCCAGCAACGTGGCCATTCCTGGGTAATAGGGATAAAAAGGCTCAAAGAACGCAACCCGGCTGCCGTACTGCGTGGACGCTGCGTACAGGGCCAAGTACAAGGCCTCGGTACAGCCACTGGTCACCAGCACTTCGCTGTCGGGCGCATAGCCGGTACTGTGGGCCGCAATGCTTTCGCGCAAAATCATTTCGCCGCGTGGGTCGGCGTACTGCCAGCCCGCCCTGACCTGGCGGGCCAACGCCGCATTCATGGCATTGTCAAACAGGGGTTCAGGAAGCCCTTGCGAAAGGTTCAACGCTCCTGAGGATGCTGCATATGCACTGGCATCCCTGAAGGGCGCCACTCGACCAATCAATGTCAAATCATCCATGACTTCCCGCCCCCTTTGTATTGATTGGTCAGGCGTGAGTGGCTATTCGGTTGAGTCCTTGCCAGAAACGGGTCAACAAGTTCAGTACATCGGCAGCGCCCTCCAGAATATTGTTGCCGTTGTCAGTGTCCCGGGCCGCCTCCATGACCGCGTCACTGATCCATTGCACATGATCGGTTTCTACCAGCATGTGCAGATAGAAATAGGTGAAGTCTTCGTGTTTCCACCCGCTGTAGAGGCGGAAGCCTTCGTACAGGTTGGCGATCATCGGAAAGCCGAACTCTTCGATAACGTAATGAGCACCAATGGCATGCTCTGTCGAACCCTCGAGGAAAATTCGACGCAGGCCATCGACCAGCTCACTGGCTTCGGGAATATATTCAACCTTCTTCCAGTCATCCAACGTGATGCCAACGCCGGCAAGTACACGCTCGAACATGATGAAGTGTGCCTCGCCTACCCCATCGCCCAGCTCGGACACGACCGTGCGCGCCAGCTTCATCCGAATCACTTCGCTGTCGGTGCGGTGCGAGGTACCCGCCAGGATCTGGGGGAACGTACGAATGTAATAAAAGTACTGCTGGAACACTTTCTTCAGCGTTGCCTTGGGCAGCGGGGCCTGTCGAAAGGTTTTATAGAACGCATTGGTGTTGATCCCCGAAGCCGTGATCATTCCTTTAATCGAATGAATGATTTGCTCACCCGTGAGACAGCCTTGTTCCATTTGCTGAGCCGGCATAGATCCCCCCAAATACGATAAGGTAGCTTGGATGGCCGCGACGGAATGTCGCTGCGCGTTTCAGATAGTAAACAAGCAATTCACGCAAACAAATTGATACTTTTAATCGAAGGCGTTCCGAACAATAGATTTATTTTTAAACATGAAAATCGTGATATTAATTCCATTTAGAATCAATTGATTATGAGTTGGTAATATTTTATCGCACAAAAATAGAGCATTATCTTTTTTTTGCACCAGCAAGATGCATGTCGGGCGCTAAGCTCAAATTAAATCACCCCGATTTGGAAGTCTTCTATAGTGAACAATCAACCCATTGACATCGCACTCACCATCAAAGCCGAGCGAGCCGCGCGGGAATGGTCCATCGGCGAGCTCGCCCAGCTATCCGGCGTATCGAAGGCAATGATCAGCAAAATTGAAAACGCACAGGTCAGCCCGACGTCGACGATCCTGGGCCGGTTGTCGGGAGCTTTCGGCTTGCCCCTCTCCACCCTGTTGCATCGAGCCGAGGGACGCTCGGGACTTCTGTCAAGGGCGGCGGAGCAACCGCGTTGGGTAGACCCGGAAACTGGCTACGCGCGCCAGCAAGTCTCCCCACGGGAGGGCTGGCCACTGGAGCTCATCAGTGTGCAACTGCCTGCGGGCGTGCGTATCAGCTACCCGGCCACGGCCTATGCGTTCCTTCATCAGCAGGTGTGGGCCACGCAAGGCACGCTGACGTTTACCAAGGGCACCACCACCTACATCCTGGAGCAAGGCGACTGCTTGCAATTGGGGTTGCCTGAAGAAGCCTGCACGTTCGAAAACGCCACAGCGCAAGTGTGCGAATACGTCATAGCCCTGATTCGCAAGTAGCAACCACCCCATCGGTGCCCGCCTGCACACCGACCGCACCATCCAGACGTTCATCCAGGCCGGCGAGCGCACGGCATTCGCGCAATATGCCTATGTAGACCGGGAGGTGAATCGTCGCGCAAGAAGCCGGAGTGTCCCGCTACGGTTTCTTGCGAAATGGGCGGGTGCCAGAGGTATCGATAAGCGCTGGCATTTCTTATATCTCGCCGAACCGACGCCTCTTAAACAAATTTTTAAGAAAAAAGGTGGACTTTTAAAAACCTGCTACATTCGAGTGTGAGATGGATTCTCACAGACATCAGGAAGGTACAGGGATGACCAATTTCGACGCTGCCGCAGGCATCAGCGTGACGGAGCTCAACACCTTGTTGGGCGAGTATTACCAGAACGCCCCCAGCACTAATGACCCATTCAAGGGCAGCCTGCCCAAAACCCTGCCAGACCTCGGAGCAGTGACGCTGACTTGGGATGTCGGTGCTGCGCCTAGCCTTGCTTTCGGTCCTCCCTCCCCGGCTATCTGGAATGCCGCGCTTGCGCCGAACGGCGAAACCAATGGTTCCCAGAGCATCCCTTTGCCCAGTTTGCCAATGGTCCAACTCACCTTGCCGATGCTGACGGCCAGCTACACGCTGGGTAGTGCGCCCGCGGTAGGCGGTACCGCCCCGAGCGTAGTGGTCTACGCCACGCTCACCTTTACGCCGGGAACACTGGCACTCGACTTGGTGGCAGTGTCATTGGACGAGAGCAAATTCTCCGCGTGGGACATAGCCATATTCAATCTGATGCTGTTGCCGCAGATATTCGCCTCTGCTAATCAGATGCTGGCCCTCGTGCACCTGCCCAACCTCGATTGGAACGGGGTGACACTCAACCCTGTACAGCTGCAACTCACTGCAAGCTATTTGCTCGGTGCGACGACGCTGACCACCAACACCAATGCGCTGGATATCGACGGAGTAACCTGGCCCACCGATCCGGTATTCGTAATCGCCAGCAATACGCTGATCAACACGGCAATGGCTGTTTTCTTGAAGCCTTACCAGGGGTATCCGTTCTCCGACAGCGGCGACTTCAAGAAACTGGCCGATTGGAGCTACAACGGCTCGATCTCCTCGCTCTCGGCCACAGTCAAGCAGGTGGCCCCCTTGACCATCAATGCCCAGTTGAGCGCTTCGCTCAATGCGCAGGCCACCCTCACTGCGGCAGGCATGGCCCTGGCGGCGGCAGGTTGTGCCCTCGGTGCGGCCCTGCTGTAACCCTCAAATTCCTTGCCGGAGCAACGCCCATGTCGAGCATGTTTGATTACGATGTTTCCATCAGTCCTTCGCCCGCCGAAATCGATCTGACCGTGGCAGTCGATGGCGTCGCTATCAGCGCGACGATAACGTCGGTGCCTTCGCTGACGTTTAAATTGACGCCGACTGGAAACCTGGCCCAGAAGATTCTGTCCGCGGTTGCCTATCCCATTGCGACCCTCATCGCCGCAGAGGTCAAGGACAAACCCAAGGACGCGTTGCAAGGCAAAGTCGAGTCCATCGGCTCAGTGCCCAACTACGATACCAATGGTATCCGCATCGCCCCCAGCGCTCTGACCTTGGGTAGCGTCAACATCGGCGATAGCCCGATGCTGAAAATCGTCGCGACGCTGGCGATCACCAATCTCCCCTCTACCAGCGTCTGATCTGCCTACGAGAGCGCATCGCATGCCTACTATCGACGACTTCCTGCCGAAATTGACGGCTGCCTCCGGCACAGCCTCCTTGGCCGCTACCCTGCCCCAACAATTTTCGGTATCGGCTTGTGGCCCCTATCCGTTGGCCAGCCACGTGGACATTCCCAGCAATTCCAACGGTGGCGAATTACTGCTGGCATTGAACGATATCTCGGTGTCGCCAGTGACGTTGTTATCCATCGTTCCCGACCATGATCCCCGCCGTATCGTGGTGACCCTGGCGCCGATGCAACTGAACGGAACCTACGAACTGTTTGGCCTGGAAAGTGCGAAGGTGCAATTGGATACCGGTGGATTGATGGCGCCGCTGGCAAGTTTTGCCGTGGGTGCGAGTACTGTTGATGATGCCGATCCACCGACTATCACCGAGAAACAGTATGACCAGCTGCAGCAAGCCAACGATCAGCGTACCCAGTTGAATCAGACTGCAAACGGCCGCTCCCTGCTGGATACGTTCAACCAGCATAATGATGCCTATACCGATGTTTTCAATAACAATTCGCAGTTGCGTACGTCCTGGGCAAAGGGTGGTGCCATTGCAGAGATGTGCGATTACACGTCGCAAGCGCTGGCTACATCGGGTATGCCGGTCAATCCGCAGGACAAGCTATTTGGTACCCAGCAGTTGTCCTACAATATGCACGCGTTCTCGCAGAAGATTCATCTTTATTACGCCTGTCTAAAACCCTACCCCGATGCCGCGGTGGCCGCGTTGAGCTTTCAGGCACAAGTTGCGACCAACACCCAAAACACGCAGCAGACGGTGGTGCCAATGACTGCCGATTCTGTCTACAACACCGTCAACACAGCCCCCCCCGCGAATCAGGCGGCGCTCCAGCTGCAGATCCAAAGCCTGCAGGAGACGTTCGCGCGAATCGCCGACAATACCCATGACGACACGGATCTGGATCTATGCGTCCAGCACGGCTTCGTCATGGACCCCGACACCATAGTGCGTGTGCAAGCCATCTATGCCGAGTCATTGCGTTTGCACGATCCCAAGCGCCGCTTGCCTCTGCATAGTGGACCATTCTCCAGTTCTCTCGCCGAAAGCCACTTCGTCTTCGCCCTCAGCGAGCAGCCCGATGGCGCACTGACCCTCAAGTTGCAACGCAGCAGTTTGAGCGTGCCGGCACTGGACCTTGACAGCGCGCAATGGCAGGGCCAGGCCGGTGAAATTGGACGCTCGCGCCTGGGTAGCGCCAACTTCATCCGAGGCATCCTCGAAGACCGCATTGCCAGCCAACTGACTCGCGTACTGCGAACACTGGCCAGCCAGGAGGCATGATGTCGGCAAGCAATTCCATTGCCGCTGTCATCGCGCAGCAGCCGATCGCATCGTCGTCATCCGTGTACGCGCGCATCAGCGAAGAACTGCTCGCCGAAGACCTCGTGCGTTTCCGGCAGGAAGTGGAGCTGGCGTTGGAACCGCAGGCGCCCTACCTCACCGACGTGGAACGGCAGATGTTTGCCGGCGGTAAAAAGATACGGCCCTTGGTCATGCTCCTGTCGGCGCGGCTCATCGCGCAGGATGGGCCTCTGCCCGACAAGGTCTACAAAGGCGCGGCATCGCTGGAGATGCTGCATGTGGCCACCTTGATTCATGACGACATCGTCGATGAGGCTCAGTTGCGACGCGGACTGCCATCGGTGTCGGCCGCTCGCGGCAGCAAGACCGCGCTGCTGATCGGTGATCTGCAATTCGTACAGGCGCTTCGCGGGTTCGCCACCGCCGTGGATACCGAGCGCGACATGACCTTGGTGCGATTGGTGCTGGATACCGCGTTCGATATCTGCCGAGGGGAGTTGGACGAATTGGACCGGACCTTGCCCGAGGATCACGATGCACGCCTGGCACGCTACTACCAGACCATCGACCGCAAGACCGCGGTCTTGTTTCGCCTGGCTTGCCAGGGGGGCATCGATCTGGCCGGTGGGCGTAGCCGTGATGCCCGCCGCGGTGGCTTCTTCGGGCGCGCCTTGGGGCGTGCGTTTCAGATCATGGACGACGTGCTCGATGTGGTGGAGTACGAAAGTTCGGCGGGCAAGCAGTCAGGTATCGACCTGTTACTGGGTCGACTGTCGCTGCCACTGATCTATGCGATGGAGACGCTCGGCCCGACACATGCAATCAGCCAATCGCTGCGCGAAGGCACGCCATTGACGGGGCATCGTTTGGGCGATGCATTGGACGACTTGCGTGATTGTGGCTGTATCGACAAGGCCTACGCGGCTGCCCGGCGCGAAGCCTTGCAGGCGCTGTTCTATCTTGAGCCATTTCCTCCAGGCCGCTATCGCGATGCCCTGGAGGAGCTGACCCTGCACGTCATTGACCGCCCCCTGAACGGCTGACCTCGCACCTGACGGAGCCCCCATGAGCACCTTGATGAGTTTTTTTCTCGACACGCTGCAACCGTGCCTCAACGACCCGAACAACGCCAAGCTGTGGCTGCCCGGACAACTGGTGCAGATGAAGGGAGGCGATGGCAATCTGGTCCTGCCGATACACGCCGACCAGCAGGACCTGGGCTACCTGACCGGCTCCAACGGCGACTATCTCGCCGAGCAATTTGCCGAAAACTGGTCCATCGTCAACCAAGAGGACGCCGTACCCGATCCTAAAAAACCCGATCCGCACCTGAAGCTGTCCGCAGTCCTGGTGGACGGTCTGCAAAACCTCTTCGTCAATCCAGCGTCCTCCACAATCACGGGTCAAGGCTACTCCATCACCCTGCCATTGCTGTTCAATTACTATAACGGAGCCTCAAGACAGACGGACTTGCCGCCGCTGACGATGTCCGGCAACTATCACATCGACCAGTCCCTCCAGATCGGGGACGCACCCAACACTTCGACCACTGACATCGTCGGCAGCGGTGCATTCACAGTGGTGTTCAGCGAATGCATGTTGACGGCGAAGGTCAGCGTGACCATCGAAGGCGCTGGCGCAACGCGCTCGCTGGCCTTCGTAGTGAGCGAACTACTAGTGACCGGCGTGCAGAACAATCCGGTGAGTCTGAACTTCAAGCAGCTCACTCTGGATGGCGACTTTGTGGGCAAAGATCAGCTGATTGAATCGATCAGGGAGGCACTAAACAGCTCCGAAGGCCAGGCAGCCATGGTCGGCGCATTAAGCAGCATGTTGAATTTGCCCTCCAACCTGCAAAGCGTCAACGACATGCTCGGCACACAGGCCGAGAACCTCATGTCCAGTGTGTTCGGCCCCCTCCCTGCCCAAGGCTTGCCCAATGACGACAGTGGCCAGGACGCGGCTTCGCCCGTGGACCTGTTCCTGTTCGATCGCACGCGGGTGGCGCTGAACGAAGCGAACAGTAACTGGTATCTCCCGTGGCAACTCGCGTGCTCGTCGGATCCGGTGCTGGAGCCTTATTCCAATCCTCAGATCGACATACCCGATCAGACGTATGGGGGGCTGAAGTACACCAACATCCAGTTGACCAAACTGACGCTTTCGGGCGGTTCCAACGCCCAAGCACCGCTCTCGGCGGTCACGCTCAGCACTCCGCGGATTGCCGCCACGCTCAGTTTCGGCGCTCTGGCAGAGGGGCCGGTACGACAGCTCGACCGCCCGGGCCCGACGGTCAGCCAGCCCGTTCCACCAGCACCGCCGCTCACCGTGAACGCCGGGTTCTCGCTGACCCAGCAGGGCCTCAAGCCAGTCCTACTGCAGGGCACCCTGACCGCGACCGTGGTCAACCTGCAAAGCTCGCTGACGATCACCCCGTCAGGCGCCGATGTGAATGCCTTGACGCTCACGATCAGCGATATCAGCGCAAACCTGGACAGTGCCCAGATAGATGTGTCGGTGACGCTGACGCCACGCGACACCGCGTTGGAGCAGATCATCGGCCGCTTGTTCCAGAAACCCGAAGTCCAGTCACAGATCGCCAAAGCGCTGAACGATGCGCTCAGCGCCCAGGCGCCGCAGCTATCGGAAGAGTTCAGCCAGATCGCGCGTAAAGCCATCCTCAACCAACTTAACAGTTAGGAGAACATCATGTCCGACAGTCAACTCGTCCAATTGCTGGAAAACATGCTACTGACGCCCGCCTCCGACTTCTACTTGTCCTCGATTCTCTACAATCCGGACGGTAGCGCGCTGGACCCACTGACCATCGCCGAAGTGGACCTGGGCTCATTCACGATCGAAAAGATTCCGATCGACATCGTTATCAAGAAACTGAATATCCTCGGACTGAGCAACAGCCAGGTGAAGCTCGATAATGGAACCGACCCCGAGATCGTCGTCGACGGCAGCACCGTGACCTTCCACGGCAAACAGCCCAATACACAGGATGGGTACCAACGCCCCCCCGCCGTACCCAACCAGATCCAGGCCAGTGGCGAATTGCACGTCAACCTGAACCACATCGACATGCCACCGGGTACTTTCAGCTTGACCATCAACCACGTCGATGACCTGACCGGGGTCTTCAGTGCTACCGAGGCGGTGGATGGACAGCTCGATACCGCAGTCGTCAACTTCAGCGCGTTGTCGGTCAATCCGGTCGTCGGCAATGGCAACATAACGATCGATATCGATCTGGCGACCGTCTTTAAAGCCACCATCAACCAACTGCTCAATGAGGACGCCAACCAGACGAAGCTCATCGCCGCGCTCAACGGCCAGCTCTCCAACCCCAATCTGCTCGCCAGCCTGTCGCAGGTCGCCACCACGGAAGCCCGCAAGGCCTTGGCCACTATCTGATTGAAAAAGGAGTTTCGACCATGTCCACCGATTTCATCGCGGGCCTTTCGCAATCGTTATTGAACAACGCCAGTGAATCCATTTTTCCCACCATCGCGCCCAAGCTGAGCGACACCGCAAACATCCCCGATGCGAACGCGAGTTTGACCTGGAGCGTATCTGCACCACCGACATTCAGTTTGGCCGCCAGCGGTAGCGGTCAAACTTTCATGGTCAGCATGCCGGTGGAGCTGTCCGTGACCGTGGCCGGCGGGGACCCCACCAGCAGCACAGTCGGTGCCAATGCCAGTGCACGGGCCACAGTAGATGGCAACGGTGTGGTGCGTCTGTCAGTGACCGATATCAACTTTGTCACCGATGATCCGTTTGTGAACGAAATCCTGGACGCCTTGAAGAGTGATATCGCCAGCCGGGTGAACAGCCTGATATCCGCCATCGCCATACCGCTGGGGCCCGTCAACGGTATCACCTTTGCCGGATACGCCCTGTTGATCGATGGCGGCAACGCCTATGCGGCGGGCGGATTGTTCTCGCCGGTGGCGATCAGCCAAAAGCAACCGCCATCCAATGGCGGCTTCAACCTGGTACTCACCGAGCCGCTGATCCAACAGGTCGTCGCCAATCTGTGGTGGAGCACAGTACAGAAGACCTATTCGGCCAGCGGTGCCGTCGTGCATCTCAACAGTTACAGCGCTTCGGTCAACAACGGTAACCTGACGCTGACGCTCAACTTGAGCGGTAGCTACAGCTTGGGCCCGGCAGACTGGGATATTTCCATCAGCCCAGTCACCGCGACGCTGCAGGTGGTGGTGGATGCGCAACGTAACATCCGTATAAGCGGCGGCAGTGTTTCTCGCCCATCGGTCAACATCACGCCCTCCAATTTCTGGGCGTGGATGGCAACGTTGGGCGGTGGTGTGATCTCCTCCATTACCCTGGCGATCCTCAACGATGTGGTAGGCGGTCAGATCCAGGAAACGATCCAAGGTCAGTTGGCCCAGACCCTGCTGCAAATTCCGGATCTGAGCGGCAATTTCGAAGGTTTCACTCTGCAGGTGACGCCTGAGAACCTGAACATCACAGGCGTGGGCAATCAGATCCTGCTGACAGGTACCGCCAGCGTCACCGCCAGTTGAACGATATCCCGGCGGAACCAGCGTTGACACCGCCGGGATACCGAAATCGCCTTCACATGGAGTGACCGCCCATGCCGGAAATCGCCGATTACATGTCATGGAATATTGAAAGCCTGTCCTCGAAGAAATGCGCCAAGGACGTCTTTCGCAACGTCAACGTCGCGGCCTGGATCGCCGTGCTGATCGACGAGATGCAGGCTAACGTCATCGGCGTCATGGAAGTGACGCTCGGCACGGGTGAGCAAGCGGTGCAAGTGCTGGTCCAGGCCATCAATGATCGCAAGAAGCTTGTCGGCTCAGGCAGCAAGTGGAAATACGAGGTGTCGCAGCGAAATATTGAAGTCGCCCATACGTTCGCCCGGCGCGCCGACAAGTACGCATTGCTTTGGGACGATGCAAACGTCAGCGTCAGCAACATGGCGGTCGCCACCAGCACCAAGGTGATTTTCGCTGACCGCAATCCATTGTTCTGGAACATGCAGGCCAGAACCGCGGGCAAACCCAAGGAACTCAACTGCCTGCTCTGGCATGCCCCTCAACCCAAGTATCACAAGAAAGATGCGACCATCCAGTTGCTGGCAGATCTAAGCGAAGAGATCGAGATCAACACGGGCAACACGGCCTTTTTGATCTCTGGCGACTTCAACTACAACACGGCCAATGCCGCTACCTATGCGCCTCTGACCAGCCTGAAGTTCTCCGGTATATTCGACGGCGAAAAAACTACCCTTACCTCGTTGAAATCGTTCGTCAATGACATCGCCAATCGCCAGAAAATGATCCAGCAAGGCGATGTTGACGACGCCTTTTTGGCAAGCGCCTACGACAACATATTCATCCGTGGCATCACCTCCAATTGGGAACTCAAGGTCTGCGTTCCCAACGTCGTCCTCCAGGAAATCATGGACAGCTTCACCTTCATGATCGTCACCCGCATGCAGCTGCAACTGGCAATGAAGAATGCCAAGATCATCAGCGACCACATGCCTATCGTCATGACTCTCGAAGAATAACCCCAGCGAACTTCGCTCTCTGATGAAGAAATGGCCATGGATATCCAAACGCTTCGCGAGAACCTCAAGATAGGGCTGGACGGGACGACAACCATCGTTGCCAGTACGGTGACCACGGCAAAATTCGCCGACTTTTACGGGCGCATTTTCGACCATCAACCGCTGACCATTTCCAATGCGAGCATCGGTCCCGACGACGCCGGCAATACAGTGCAGCGCGTCGGCACCGCCTCGCTTTTTCGCCAAGTGGCTAACGCTCCCGTAACAGCCACGTTTGTGCTCGACCCGCAAAGCGGCGACGTCACTGTCCAGTTGATGTTCACTTTGATTGGCACAGGACGAAACTGGAAATTTTCCGACAGTTTCCCGGATCTGCCCGTCAGCTTCGACTTCAGTTCCAGTGTCACCGCTCCCCAGACGTCGGCGCTGGACGATCTCACGCTGACCTCGGCATGGTTCTATGCACTGACCGATGCCACCGTCGTTGATATCGACTTGGGCTCCACCAAGGCGCCAGTGTCGCTGGACGCAGGGCTCGGTTTCGCCGGCATTGTTGAGCTTAACGGCGTACTGCTGGCGCTGGAACATCTGCTGGACGTCAACGACCGTTTCGCGATCGGCGGAAACATCGTCGAACCCTCCGTGCAGGTGTCGCCGCTGCGCGAGATCGTTAACAATTTCCCATGGAAAGAACAAAACTCGCCGCCGGGCATCAGTCTGTTCGTGGACCTGGGACTGGACGTTTCCATTTCCGAAAAGCTTGCGCTTACCCAGACGATCTTCTCGGTTTACAGTCCTTTGAGCGCGAAATGGTGGATGGCCAACCCCAGCTATGAGCCATTCATGGCGATCAGTGGTGCGCTGACGATACCCAGTGCCGGCCTGACCGTTGAGCTGTCATCGAAGATTCCCAAGGGCACTCGCAAGCTGGTGATCACCGGAGAATTCAGCGGTTTCACCCTGAGCAATCTGGCGGACCTGCTGGACCTGGCAGGCACCTCGACGCTAATCGACTACCTGCCGGGGCCACTGCAAGACGCCCTGCATGATGCCGGCAAGCTGCAGTTGCTGGACGCGGCGATCGCACTGACGGGGTCGGGCACCGGCCTTAGCGTCGACTATGTCTACCTGACCGTTGGTATCCCGGACGCTCAATGGAAACTGCTCGGCGATGAGTTTCTGCTCGAATCCATATCCGTTGAGTTCCATGTCACCCTGCCTTTTATCAAGCCTGCACCGGGTGCTTCGATAAATGCGTTGTTCCTGATCGGTAATGCCGCCCAAGTAAACGTTAGCGCCGGCTATCCTGATTTCTTCATTGCCGGCGAACTGGAGGACGCGGTTACGCTGCCGCTGCAGGCGCTGGTCACGCGGTACCTGCCGTCGATCCAGCCGCCGGCCGATCTGACGATCGACATGCTGTCGGTCAACATCGATACCCAGGCCGGCTACAACTTTTACACCGAAATGGCCGACTCCCCAGGGTGGGTCATTCCACTGGGTCCGCACAACCTGGCCATCGAGGACATTCAATTCGGCTTGTCAAAAGGGCTCGGGGCGAACGCTAAGACCTCGGCTCAGTTTGCCGGCGGGCTGGTCTTCGACGACAACCTGACGCTGGCCATGTCTTACGATCCCACTCAGGGGCTAGCGTTGCGGGGTGCCCTGCCCCAAGTCACGTTGAACGGGCTGATCGGCTGGCTATGCAACGCCAAGGATGTACTGCCCAGTGGGCTTGGCGACTTGACGTTTACCGACTCGACGTTGTTGATCACCAAGAACCAGGATCAATTCAAGCTTTCGTTCGGAACCCAGGTTGCCAACGCCGGCTCGCTGGCCTTCGAACTCCTGGACCAACAAGGCACCTGGGGCTTTGCTCTGGGCCTGGACTTGTCCCTGTGCAAGCTGTCGGCGCTGCCAGGACTTGCTTCCATCCAGGCGTTCCTGGATATCTTTCCCATTGCCGGCGAGCAGGTGGTGATCGTTTCCACGCTGAAGAAGTCGGATTTCACCTTTCCGGCTTTGGACCTATTTCAAAATCCGCAGATCAAGTCAAAACAGATCACTATTCCGGCCTGGTCAGGTGGACTGCAGGAAGGCTTCTACTTTTACGCGCAGACCCAATTGAAGCAAAACAGGATCCTGCAAAACCTGGCCAGGATGCTGTCCATTTCGCCAGACACGAACCTGAATGCGGGGATATTCATTGGCACCGATGCCGGCACCCAGGCACGGCTTTTCGCAAATATCAGCACGGTGATCAATCGTTCGGTAACGCTCAGCGGGGCCTTGGGCGTTCAGATACAGGCCGAACAGGTTGAGTTCTATCTGACCGCCACCGCTCGCGCCACCCTCGAGTCGCAACCGGTGCGCTTCGATGTCAGCTTGGCAGTCGTGGAAAACGGCGCATTCGTATCGGGCGACATGGTGGTTGAAAACGATAACGGCACCCTCGACTTCTCGGTATTCAAGCTCAAGAGCTTGGCGTTCGAGCTTGGCATTTCCTTCGAAGGCGAACCTTCGATCGGATTTTCCGCCGAACTGGATATAGCCGACATCGATAGCGCCTTGGCGGTGTTCATCGACACCGTGCAACCTAGCCAGTCAATGGTTGCCGGTGCTGTCAGCGACCTCAGCCTGGCCAAGGTCTTTGACGAGTTGACCGGTGCTACTGCCTCGGACTTGCCCGGTTTCCTGCGCGATGTACTCACCCAGATAGCGGTGGGTCGATTGCACAGCTTCGACAGCGACTGGCAGACCTACCACGATGCCCTGAACCATTACGACCTGGCTAAAATTCGTGAAATGTTCGCCGCCGGTGGCGTTGACCTGCCCGCCGATAGTGGCCAGATCCAGTTGATTGTGAACACGCCGGACCAGATTTGGTACCTGCTCGATCTTTCCACGATGTACCACTACGAAATGCAGCGTAACGGGGGGCAGATCTCGGTGTCCCTGGAAGCGCAACTGTACGTCGTGCCTCAGCCAGTCAGTATCGCCACATTGACGTTCCCACAGGGCTTCCACATTTTTGCCGATATCCAGTTTCTGTGGATCCGAGAACAGATCAAGGTCGAGGTCATGCCGCAAAAAGGCATCGCCTTCAATGTCGAAATGGCGCCAATCGTCATCGGCAATGACAAGCTGTTCAAGCTCACGGGTGCCCAGGGCTCGGGCGGCCCTAGTGTGCTGCTGTGCACCTTCTCGGACGCCACTAACCCGAAACCGTCCTATCGAACGCCCGCATTCATGATCTCCGGTGAAGCTTATCTACTGGGTATCGGCCCGCAAATCGATATCGATATTCGAGCTGACCATTGTCACTTTGAACTCAAGGACACCACTCTCGGTGGTTCGACCTTCAACCTACAGGCCGATATCGACGGTATCGACTCAATCAACGCACAAGGTTCGGCCAGCGTCGGTATTAACGAGTCCATCGATCTTGGACCACTCGGCACGCTGGGCATCGACGACACCATCAATGCCGACCTGGCCTTCGGCACCACAGGCCAGGGAATATTTGCCAACGCCTCGTTCAGCTTCACCTTGGCCAGCAGCACGCATGACATCGCCAGCTTCGACCTGGATGTCGACATTGGTCCTCTGGAAAATCTCCCAGGCATCCTGCTGGAGAAGATCAAACAGTTCTTTGTCGGATTGTTCCAAGACGCGAAGAAATGGTTGGAATACGTCTATCAGGGCATCCTGAAGGGCATTGAAGGGATCGAGCAAATCGGCAAGATCCTCAGAGACACCTTCAAACTTGCGTGGAAGCAGGCCGCCATCTTCCTCCAGGCTGTGGGCTATGCAGCCGAGGACGTGGAGAAGATGTTGATTGCAGTCTTCGACAAAACCGTCGAAGAAGCGCAAGAAATCGTCGACTTCCTGTACAACAGCATCAAGAATTGCGCGATGAAGAGCGGCTTGCTGGCCGTTGCATGAGAAATGCCATTGGTAGCTCTCGTCTGGCGCCCCAGTCAATTTGCAAGATTAGGCAATCATCCGCCCGAATCGTGCAATCGCTCCCAAACATAGCTTTCTATAGTTAACCAGAGCCAAACCATCCGGAGCTGGTACCCCTATGAGCGCCCTCAACATCAATGGCCGTGAATACACGGTCGACGTAGACCCAAGCACCCCGATTCTTTGGACCTTGCGCGACACGCTGGGCATGACCGGCACCAAGTTCGGCTGCGGCGCGGCGTTGTGTGGCGCTTGCACCGTGCACCTGGATGGCCAGGCCATTCGTTCCTGCGTGACGCCCATTGCCGCCGCCGAAGGCAAGAAAATCACCACCATCGAAGCGGCAACCAACGGCAGCGATCCGGTGGGCAGCGCCGTGCACGATGCATGGGTCAAGCATGATGTGGCGCAATGTGGCTACTGCCAGAGCGGCCAGATCATGAGCGCGACCGCTTTCCTCAAGGCCCAACCCAAGGGCAAGCAGCCCACGGCCGCCGAGATCGACTCGGCCATGGCCGGCAACATCTGCCGCTGTGGCACCTACGCCCGTATCCGCGCCGCGGTGGCTGATGCCGCCAAAGCCCTTGCCTGATCGGAGCAGACCATGTTGAACGAGATCTTTCCGAACGAGCGCCCTCGCGCCTTGCAACTCCTGCTTGAACGCGACGAGGCTGACAGCCCCGCTACCCTGCCGCGCCGCAGTTTTCTCAAGATCGTCGGCATCGGCGGGCTGGCCTTGGGGGCGTTTCCACACCTGGCCCTGGCGCAAGAGACCAGTGGCGCCGCTGTGCCGCTCAAACCGAGCCAGCAACCCTCGGCATTCGTGCAAATCGCGCCCAGCGGCGAAGTGACGGCGACCATCAACCGCCTGGAGTTCGGCCAAGGCGTGCAGACCGGCTTGCCGATGATTCTTGCCGAAGAACTCGATGCCGACTGGAGCCTGGTACGCAGTCGCAACGGCAACAGTGACGCCGCCTACATGGACCCGAATTTCGGCATCCACTTGACCGGCGGTTCCAACTCGATCAAGAACAGCTATACCCAGTACCGCGAACTCGGCGCCCGTGCCCGCGCCATGTTGCTGAGTGCCGCCGCCGCGCGCTGGAACGTGGACGTGGCGAGCCTGAGCACCCAGGCCGGCACGGTCCTCGGCCCGGCAGGCCGTAAAGCCAGCTACGGCGAACTGGCCGAAGCCGCGATGGCGATGCCGGTGCCCGAGCAGATCACGCTCAAGGATCCCAAGGATTTCCGCATCATCGGCCAGGCCACGACACGCATCGACGCCAAGGCCAAGAGCAGCGGCCAGCAGGATTTTGGCATCGACATGCATCTGCCGGGGCAGCTCACCGCCGTTGTCGCCCGACCTCCGGTGTTCGGCGCCAAAATCGCCTCCCTGGATGACAGCGCGGCACGTGCCACGAAAGGCGTAAAAGCCGTGTTGCGCGTACCCCTGGACGGCGGTGCCGAAGGTGTTGCGGTGGTCGCCGACGGTTACTGGCAGGCAAAGCTGGCACGCGACACGCTGAAGGTGGAGTGGGATGCGAGCGCTGTAGAAAAAGTGGACAGCGAGAAACAATTGGCTCAATACCGCGAACTGGCCAACCAGCCCGGCCCACTGCACTTTGATGCCGACATGACGCCACTTGCCAGCGCGCCGCATCAACTGGACGCCGAGTTCGTGTTTCCCTACCTCGCCCATGCTCCGATGGAGCCCCTCAATTGCACCGTGCAGCTCGCCGCGGATGGCGCTCAACTGTGGGTCGGTACGCAGTTCCCCGGCGGTGACGGTGCCGCGGCCGCCAAGGTGCTGGGCCTCAAGCCAGAGCAGATCCAGGTGAACGTGCAGACCGCCGGCGGTGGTTTTGGCCGGCGCGGCGTGCCCACCAACGATTTCGTCGTACTGGCTTGCGAGGTCGCCAAGGCCGCGCGCACCGCCGGGGTCAACGCCCCTATCCGCACCCTTTGGAGCCGGGAGGACGACATCAAGGGCGGTTATTATCGGCCCATGCACCTGCACCGTGCGCGCATCGGTTTTGACGACAGCGGCAAGGTGCTCGCCTGGGACCACGCCCTGGTGGGCCAATCGATCATCACCGGCACCGTGTTTGGCGGGCGGGTGAAAAACGGCATCGACCCGACCGCCACGGAAGGCCTGCGTAATCCGTATCCGCTGCCCATGCGGCTGACGGTTCATCACCCCAAGCTCAACGTTCCCGTGCTGTGGTGGCGCAGCGTGGGCTCCACCCATACGGCGTTTGTGATGGAAACGCTGATCGACGAGATCGCCCGCACGACCAAGCAGGATCCAGTGGCCTACCGGATGAAGCTGTTTGGCGACCAGAGCCCACGCCATCGCGAGGCGCTGCAATTGGCCGTGGACAAGAGTGAGTATGGCAAGCGCCCGTTGCCGGCGGGCCATGCCTGGGGCGTGGCGGTCCACGAGTCGTTCAGCTCGGTGGTGGCCTACGTCGTCGAAGCCTCGGTGCAGGACGGTCGTCCGGTGCTGCATAACGTGACGGCCGGTGTGCACTGCAACCTGGCGGTCAACCCTCGCAGTGTCGAGGCCCAGGTCCAAGGCGCGGCGCTGATGGGATTGTCGATGTGCCTGCCAGGTGGCGCGATCACGCTGAAAGATGGCGTGGTGCAACAAAGCAATTTTGCTGACTTCAGCGTGCCGCGCATTACTGACATGCCGACATTTGCCGTCCACATCGTGCCCAGCGCCGAGCCTCCTACGGGGATGGGTGAACCCGGCCTGCCGGCACTGGCCCCCGCTTTTGCCAACGCGGTGGCGAGCCTCACGGGTAAACCGTTGCGTGAGTTACCTTTCAAATTGGCGTGACAGGCTGTGAGGCTGTCTGGCCGCAACGCCAGACAAGCCTCACGATCACAAGCGAATGCGCTTGATATCCCGCTGCGGTGGCGCGCCGAACAGGCGGCTGTATTCGCGGCTGAACTGCGAGGCACTTTCATAGCCAACCAAGCCCCCTGCACTGCTCGCATCGACATTCTGGCTCAACATCAACTGCCGAGCGGCTTGTAGCCGCAGCTGCTTCTGGTATTGCAACGGACTCATTCCGGTCACGGTGCGAAAATGCTGGCGAAACGTGGATGGACTCATGTGCGCTTGTGCCGCCAGATCGTCCATACGCAACGCCTGGCGAAAATTCAGTTTCAGCCAGGCAACCGTCTTGGCGATGTGCTGGCTGGGTGACCCGGCAGCGATCACATGCAGCAACTGTGGCGCGTGGGCACCGCTCAACAGGCGCGCGATGATCTCTTCCTTGATCAGCGGAGCGACTGTCTCAAGCAGCGACGGTTCCTCCAGCAGGTCTATCAAGCGTCGCAGGGCGTCCAGCACCCTGGTATCCAGGGCTTGTACGGTAACCGGTCGAAACGCGTCGTCCCTCATGCGTTGTGACAACTGCATACGCTCGGCCACCTGCATCACCATCGTGCTGTCGAATCTCAGCATCATGCCCAGGAACGGCTTGGCGACGCTGGCTTGGGAGATGTGGGAAATGACCGGCAGATCCACGCAGGTCACCATCGACTGGCCCGGCGCGTAAGTCAGTATCTCGTCCCCGAGCATGGCTTGCTTGCGGCCCTGCAAGGTCACGCCGAGACCCAGGCCATAGATGCAGTGCGTCGGCGCGGTGATCGCGTTGCGCCGATGTAGGCTCAAGCCGGCAATGGCGGTGATCTGGTCGCCCTCGCTGGGCACAAGCTGGCTGACCGAACCGGCCAGGCGACTGATGTCGCTGACGCCCTGGTCGCAGTTGAAGTCGGTGTGCACATTTCACTCCTTGAAAACATCGGACCCACGCCTTGCGGTGATGCGAACACTGTTCGCCATCACCGTAAGTCGTTGATCAATATGGACGCAGTATGCTGGGTCGGCGGTTCGAGTCGCTTGCCTGATTGACGCAATTTCTTACTCGATTTAACGATCCGTAGCTCGCATCAGTCACCTCGGGCCAGAAATGACAATATGTTTCAGGAGTTGGGGGGCACAAAGTGATGGTTTGGCTGGGTGCCTAAAGATTCTGGAAGATGTAGCCGGTTGACCGTTGATCATCCAGCGCGACCCCCACTTGCAGCAGGCGTTGGGCCAGGGCCGGCGTTTCGACCCGCACTTTCCAATCCAGGCCTGTCGGTGCCACGGGGGCGCGATCGTAGCGAATGATCGCTTCAGTCAACTGCGCCCTATCAGGCAAGTACACCGCCAACGCGTTGCCCTTCCAAGCGGCGACGTTCATGCCCATCGCTTCACACAGCGCAATCTTGGCCTGGGCATCGTCCCTGTCCGCCTGGCGGGAGCGTTCGATCTGATCGGCCAGGATCGGATCGACAACGCGGTCGCTGAACAAGACCTCGCCCGTCTCCCAGACCTCAGGCGGGCAGACCTTGTCGGCAGGACGCAAGGCAATGAGCGGATTGATTTCCATCGGATAGATTCGACAGACCAGCGGCCGCTCTTCATAGATGCCGCAACGACCATCGTCGCCGAGATTGCGGCACTGCGTCAGCGCATTGCCCGCCAGTACCGCCACGACTCGAATCTGGGCATCGCCACTGGTGACGGCCACGGCCCGTTGGGCGCTGTGGGCGAATTGCCTCGGCTCGGAAGGCCAGGTTGACTCATCGAACGCCTCCAGTATGACCGCTACCTCATGTCCGCGGTGTAGCCACTGCCTTGCCTCATCCAACGTCAGTGGAATCAGCCGCCCCTTGCAGCAGATGCCGCAGCCGTTGCAGGCAAAGCGGATCGTGTTGTTTTCCATATCAAGCACTCGCACACGTGTTTTCGATGCCCTACAGAAGTCCCTGCCACTCGGATACCGCTGTGGCAGGGCCGCAGGGCCGCGAGAGTATGTGGAGCGAAACGCCTATCCGGTTGCCGGATTCGCCGGCATGTTTGCCTGATCCAAGGTGATTTGAGGTATCAGCCTTTTGGGAGGCGAACCCGTTGTTTCGGGTTCCCCTTCACTTCAGATGCCGGGAACGCGGCCTCACTGGAGGTGATCGGCGTCGATCACGGCCTGGGCGAACGCTCGCGGTGCTTCTTGCGGCAAGTTGTGGCCGACACCGCCATCGATCAGGCGATGTTCGTATTGGCCAGTGAAACGCTTGGCATAGGCTTCGGCGGGCGGATGAGGAGCGCCATTGGCATCACCCTCCAAGGTGATGGTCGGCACGCTGATCGACGGGAACGTCGCCAGTTTCTTTTCCAGTGCATCGTATTTGGCCTCGCCCTTGACCAGGCCCAGGCGCCAGCGATAGTTGAAGATTGAAACGGCGACATGATCGGGGTTCTGCAAAGCGGCGGCACTGCGCTCATACGTTGCGTCATCGAAGTTCCACTTGGGCGACGCCAGCTTCCAGATCAGTTTGGCGAAGTCGTGGGTGTTTTTCTCGTAACCGAGGCGGCCGCGCTCGGTCGCAAAGTAGAACTGATACCACCACTGCAGTTCGGCGGCCGGTGGTAGCGGTGTCTTGCCGGCCTCCTGGCTGCCGATCAGGTAGCCACTCACCGCCACCAGCGCCTTCACCCGCTCCGGCCAAAGGGCCGCGACAATGTCGGCGGTGCGTGCGCCCCAGTCATAACCGCCGAGCACGGCCTGCTTGATCTTCAGCGCGTCCATGAAATCAATCAGATCGCTTGCCAGTGCAGAAGGCTGGCCGTTGCGCAGGGTCTTGGCCGACAGGAAGCGCGTGTCGCCATAACCGCGGGCGTACGGGATCAGCACGCGATAGCCCTTCTCTGCCAGCGCGGGTGCCACATCCGCGTAGCTGTGAATGTCATAGGGCCAACCATGCAGTAGGATGACCACCGGCCCATCGGCGGGACCGACCTCGGCATAGGAAACGTCCAACAGGCCAGCCTTGACGTGCTTCAGCGCGCCGAACGAGGTGTGACTGCCCGGTGTAATGGCGCCAATGGTGCTGGCAGGTACATCGGCGGCGTTAGCCTGCGACGAAGCGAAGCCCAAGGCGCCCAATTGCATCATCGCGAACACCAGGAGGGCTGGGGTGAACAAGCGACCATGGCGCGCTGCGGATGGGTGGTTCAGAGTCGTGTCCATGTGAATCTCTCTTACGAATGGCGGGTGAGCGGCTCCCGGTTCTGAGCCGCCAGGAAAGGTTTAATGAGCGGTCTGGGCGACGGTGTCTTTCACGGCGCTACGCAATGGCCGGAATGCCTCGCGCAACTCTTCGCTGAACAATTGCGGCTGCTCCCAGGGAGCGAAATGGCCGCCCTTGCTGACTTCGTTGAAGTAGGACAGCGATGGGTAGGCGCGCTGGGCCCAGGTTTTCGGTGCACGGTAGATTTCGTGGGGGAACACGGTGATCGCTACCGGGACCTTGATGTCAGCGGTTTTTTGCGCCACCGCGCTGAAGTTATTGTTGTTGTTCTCCCAATAGAAACGGGAGGACGATGCGCCGCTGTCGGTCAGCCAGTACAGGCTGATGTCGTCGAGCATTTCATCGCGACTGAGCACACGCTCCGGCTTGCCTTCGCTGTCAGTCCAGGCGGCAAATTTCTCGTACATCCATGCCGCTGTGCCCGAGGGCGAATCTGCCAGCAGGTAACCGATGGTCTGCGGCCGGGTCACCATCATCGCGCCGTAGGCTGCATTGCGGCCGAAGAAGCTGCTCAGCGAGTTGTAGGCAGTGCGTTCTGAAGCGCTCAGCCCGGCCGGTGCCGGTTCGCCGCTGTTGATCGGCTTCACCAGCTCCGGCGGCACGGTCGCCGGCATGTTCAAATGGATACCCAGCAAACCGGGCGGCGCCAGGCGGCCCAAGGCGTCGGAGATGACCGACCCATGATCACCGCCCTGGGACACGTAATGGGTGTAGCCCAAGCGCTTCATCAGCACGTCCCAGGCCTTGGCCACGCGGTCCGGGCCCCAGCCCAACTCGGTCGGCTTGCCGGAAAAGCCGTGACCTGGAATCGATGGAATCACGACGTCGAAAGAGTCCTCGGCACGCCCCCCGTAGGCGGTCGGATCGGTCAACGGGCCGATGGTCTTGAGGAACTCGAATTGCGAACCCGGCCAGCCATGGGTAAGGATCAGCGGCATGGCGTTGGGATTGCGCGAACGCACATGAATGAACTGGATGTCGACACCATCGATCGTGGTGATGAACTCGGGCAATGCATTGAGCCTGGCCTCGGCCTTGCGCCAGTCATAACCGTTGCCCCAATACTTCACCAAGTCCTGTACCTGGGCCAGTTGCACGCCCTGGGAAACGTCATTGACGGTTTCCTTGTCCGGCCAACGGGCGTCGGCAATGCGCTTGCGCAGTTCGGCCAGCTTCGCGTCATCGACATGGATGCGGTATGGGCGGATGGCCTCGGATTGAGACGATTGAACCGTACTGGCTGGCGCGACCGCGGCGGTGGCCGCCCAGGCACCCGGGCTGGCAGCGAGCAGTGCGAGACTGAGCGCACTGCCCCTGGCGGTGTGAACCAGGCAACGGTGCCAGGCGCAAACGGATGAAATTGCAAGCATGATGACTCTCCTTGAGTGAGCGGCCCACGGACCTGGATCAATTGTCCTGAGCGCAGTCCTGGGCGACGGCGTTGTAGTCCAGTGCCTGGATCTGGCCGGCCGAGTCCAAATAGGTCATGCGTGTCTCCACGACGCCGCAGCCCGAGCCTTGCTTGACCGAAAGCACCTTGGCGACATCCAGGTGGTCGCCATACAGGTAGGTGTGAGGCTTGATGCTGCCTTGGGCATTGGCCACGACAGCGCCAAGGCTCAGTGCGGCAAACAAGGAAGCGATGCCGAGGTTTTTCCAGTTCATGATGTTATCTCCGACGTGGGGTGAGCCAGTGAGACGGCTGGGGCTGTCTCGGTGGGCTCATTTGACGTCGGTCAGGTATCGCGCATGTGTCAGCGACGGCCTGGAGTGCAACGGTGCGTATCGACAGTGGCGCTTGATACATGGAGATACATTCGTGCCAGAGGACTGCGCTAGCGCGAGGCGCTCGAAAAAAGACCTGCTGTGCTGCCTTGCCTTTGCGCAAGCAACTCCAGTGCGGCGCGAGCCTGTCGAGTTACGTGCGTCGAGCTACAGATTCGCCTGGCCCCGACAATTGGCCTTTGCTTTATGATGTTCGCCATCTCATGACTGACTGATGGAACCCCCATGACTTTCGATTTCGACACGGTATTGGAACGCCACGGCACCGGCAGTACCAAATGGAGCCGCTACCCGGCCGATGTGTTGCCGATGTGGGTCGCCGATATGGACTTCCCCGCCCCACCGGTGATCATCGACGCGCTGCACAAGCGCCTGGAACATCCGATGCTGGGCTACAGCGTGGCCCAGGACGATCTGCGCGCCGCCGTCGTGGCCGATCTGTGGAGCAAGTACGCCTGGCGCGTCGAGCCCCAGCAGATTGTGTTCCTGCCGGGTGTCGAGCCGGGCTTCAACATGGCCCTGCATGCCTTGGTAGCGCCCCAGCAGAATGTCGTGGTGCAGGTGCCCAACTACCCGCCGCTGCGCAACGCCCCAGGTCACTGGCAGTTGAACAAAGTGGAATTGCCATTCCACCCGGTCAACGGTGAATTCCACACGCCATTGGCTGCGTTGCGCGAGGCCTTGCAGGGCGGTGGCGCGCTGTTGCTGAGCAATCCTCACAACCCGTTGGGCAAGGTGTTTGACCGCCAGGAACTCAAGGCCGTGGCAGACATCTGCCTGGAGCAGGACGCCTGGATCATCTCCGACGAAATCCATGCCGAACTGTGCTTCGACGGCCGTGTGCACATTCCAACCGCCTCCCTCAGCCCGGAGATTGCCGAGCGCACCATCACCCTGATGTCCGCCAGCAAGGCCTTCAATATCGCCGGGTTGAAGACCTCGTTCGCCATTATCCAGAACGCCAAGCTGCGCGAACGGGTCAACAGCGCCCGGGCCGGCATGGTCGACAGCGTCAATGCCCTGGGCCTTGAAGCGACCCGTGCGGCCTATAGCGAAGCCGGCCCGTGGCTAGAGGCCCTGAAGGCGTACCTGCAAGCCAACCGCGATTACCTGGTCGATGCAGTGAACACTCGCCTGCCGGGCATCACCATGACCGTACCCCAGGGCACTTACCTGGCTTGGCTGGATTGCTCCGGGTTGGGACTGGATGACCCGCAGGGCTTCTTCCTGAAAGAAGCCAAGGTGGGGCTGAGTGCCGGCCTGGATTTTGGCGACGACGCCGGTCAGTTCGTGCGCTTGAACTTCGGCTGCCCGCGGGCGCTGCTGGAGGAAGGGATCACGCGGATGGAGCGCAGCCTGAAGGCCAGGGGCTGATCCTGTGGCGAGGGAGCTTGCTCCCGCTGGGCTGCGAAGCAGCCCTCAGATAGGGGCCGCTACGCGCCCCAGCGGGAGCAAGCTCCCTCGCCACACAAGCTCCTAGCTGCAATGGGATCTGTGCTTTATTCATGCATATCCGGCGCATGGACAAAGCACAGCTTGTTGCCCTCTGGATCGCGGCAATAGGCCCCGAAATAGCCTTCGCAATACTGCGGCCTCGGGCCGGGAGCGCCTTCGTCAGAGCCGCCCATGGCAATCGCCTGCTCCCAGGCAGCACGCACGGTTTGCGGGGAGTCCGCGGCGAAGCTCACTTGCATGCCATTGCCCCACGTAGCGGGCAGGCCATTGAAAGGCAACTGGACGAAAACCTGGGGCCAATGCTTGCCGGGCTGACGCCAGCCTTCTCCCGGCGGGCCCGAATCATTTTCGCCCTCGATGCGCTCCAGCCCCAGGCAGCCGAGGACTGCGTTATAAAAAGCGACCATCGTCGGCAGATCGCGCGCGCCGATCTGTATGTGGCTGAACATTGCCCTGCTCCTTAAACGACACCTGTACTCACATTGGAGAATACAGGCCCGTCCAATGTTCGCCAGGCCCCTCTATTCGCCGACGAAACACGCCTTATTACGCTCATCGACTGGCCGGACAATTCGACCGAACTCTGCCCGAAAACCCAAAGTCCACCCTCCATCGCAACCCACCTGGAGAACGACGATGGTCGACTACCCTTTCCCGCCTTTCCCTAAACAAAGCCAGCCGGTGCCCGGCAGCCAGCGCAAAATGGACCCTTACCCGGACTGCGGCGAACAGAGCTACACCGGCTCCGGACGATTGGCGAACAAGATCGCCCTGATCACCGGCGCCGACAGCGGCATCGGTCGTGCCGTGGCCATTGCCTTCGCCCGTGAAGGCGCGGACGTGGCGATTGCCTACCTGGACGAGCATGAAGACGCCCGGGAAACCGCGCGCTGGGTCGAGCAGGCCGGGCGCCAATGCCTATTGCTGCCCGGTGATCTGGCGGACAAAGGCTTGTGCCGCAAGATCGTCGATGAAACCGTCGCCCGCTTCGGGCATATCGACGTCCTGGTCAACAACGCCGCATTCCAGATGACCCACGAAAACCTGGAGGATATTCCCGACGAAGAATGGGTGCGTACCTTCGATATCAACATCACCGCGATGTTCAGGATCTGCCAGGCCGCCGTGCCGCACATGAAGCCGGGTGGCTCGATCATCAACACCAGCTCGGTCAACTCCGACATGCCCAAGCCGACGCTGCTGGCCTATGCCACCACCAAGGGCGCCATTGCCAACTTCACCGGCGGCTTGGCGCAAATGCTCGGCCCCAAGGGCATCCGTGTGAACAGCGTGGCACCCGGACCGATCTGGACGCCGCTGATCGTGGCGACCATGCCCGAGGAAGAAGTACAGAATTTCGGCTCCCAGACGCCCCTTGGCCGTCCCGGCCAGCCGGTTGAAGTGGCGCCGATCTATGTGCTGCTGGCCTCGGACGAAGGCAGTTACATTTCCGGAGCCCGTTATGGGATTACCGGGGGCAAGCCGATGCTCTGATCAAGGTTGAGACTGCTTTTGTGGCGAGGGGATTTATCCCCGCTAGGCTGCGAAGCAGCCCTAAAAAGCTCACCTGGTATATCAGGCTGATCCCGAGTGTTGGCCTATTGGGGCTGCTTCGCAGCCCAACGGGGATAAATCCCCTCGCCACAATGAAGTTCGCCAGCACTCGGGGTTACTCCTTGGCAATCACCGAAATCTTCCCATTGCGCTCGATGATCGCGAACTTGATCTGTTCCAGGGTCTCGATGCCCTGGCTGGAGCGTGCCGCCTCCATGATGTCCGCCTCCACCAACCGCGCATGACGCATCCGCCCGTGCAGAATTCGTCCGTCCTCGACGATGATGGTCGGGCCACCGTCGATCAGGCGCGAAACCCATTGAGAGCGCAGTTTGAGCAATGAGAAGCCGACATCGATGGCAATCAGCGTCACGATCACCATCAGCGCGTTGGTCATCGAGAAATCATCCCCCAATAGCGCCTGTTGAGTGGCCTCGCCGATGATCATCAACAACACGAAATCAAAGGTGGTGATTTCTGCCAGCGAACGTCGCCCGGCGATCTTGAACAACACCATCAACGCCGCGTACATCACGGCCGCTCGCAGCACCGAATCCATAGGTCACCTAAGGAAAAATGAACTGATTGAAACTCACCGAGGCACCGCCAGGGGGTGCGATGCGGCTGTGATAGGTCCCGAAACCGTCGCCGAGCAATGACAGGTGCAGGCTGGCCTGCCCTCGTTCATCGGCCTGTACCCAGAGGGTCATGCCCTGCCCCGCGCCCGCCGAGCGCAGCGGTGCAGGTTGCAACGCTTGCACCTCGAAACCTTCCAGCCAATCGCCACCCAACTCGACTTCCAACACGGCGTTGGGCTGGCCCTTGAGACGGATGACCAGGACGTTGCTGGAGCCGTTGCGGTGGAAGGCCTGATACTCGACGCCCAGGCTGCCGTCGTCGCTGTGCAGCTCCCGGTTGCTCAGCGGGCCACGGGAGAACAGCCCCAGCAAGGCCAGGATCACCAACAGCACCAACACGTACCAGCCAACTCGCTCGAAACGCCAGACCTTGTGCTGGAACGCCATGTCTTCGCATACCGGAAACTGGCGGCTCCGGTGGTCGTCCTGCTCGTATGGATCGCTCATGGCCCGCCCTCCTATCGCCGCTCGCCGGCCATGGCGCGCTGGTGAAAGCCGGCCAGTTGTTGCAGCACGTATTCGGCGGCCCACAATTGCACCTGACCGCGACTGCCGAAGAAGCGCACGCAACGGCTGAACAGTGCTCGCTGACCGTCCACATCGAACGCCCAGGCAAAGCAGACGGTGCCGGCGGGTATTCCGTCCTTGTCGTCTGGCCCGAGCAGACCGGTGGTGGCCACCGCCGCATTGGCATTGGCGTCGTGCAAGGCGCCGAGGGCCATTTCCTCGGCGACTTCACGGCTGGTGAGATTGAAGGTCTCGATGGTGCGTGGGCTGACACCGAGCAAGCGCTGCTTGGCCTCCGGGGAGTACACCACATAACCGCTTTCGATCAGTGAACCACTGCCGGGCACCTCGGCCAGCAATGTGACGATCTGTCCGGCGGTGCAGGATTCGGCTGTGGTCAGGCGCAGGTCATGATCGCGCAAATAATCAACCAGGATTTGGGCAACAGTCATGGCAGACGGTCCTTCGGGGATGCTGATGGGTTGACCTCTACCGTTGTGTTTCATTCCCTTTATCGCCCCGTCGGCCAGGACCAGCAAATAAATGAAACCCGAGCCTTTTTCTGTACCTCAAACTCCATAAGGGCCTCATGCAGAGGCCGTCCTGATCAGGAGGTCGTCATGTCCGCACCTTTCGTCAAACTGTTCACGCAGCCCGAATTCGCCTGGGCCGACATACGCGAGCAAGAACAGGCGCATCCACGCCATTACCTGGCTCATTTGCTGCTGCTCGCGCTGATCCCCGCGGTATGCCTGTTCATCGGCACCACTTGGACCGGATGGAGCCTGGCCGAAAACGAAACGGTACGACTCAGCAGTGCCAGCGCGCTTCAATTGTGCGTGCTGCTGTACGTGACCATCGTCGTCGGCGTCACGTTGATGGGGCTGTTCATCCGCTGGATGTCCCGCACTTTCGAAGCGCGCCCGACGGTCAACCAATGCATCGGCTTCGCCGCCTATACCGCAACGCCGTACTTCCTGGCCGGAATCTTCGGGCTTTACCCGAGCCGCTGGCTGGCCGTGGCAGTGCTTTTACTGGCGTCGGCCTACTCGACGTTCCTGCTGTTCGTCGGGCTGCCCAAGTTCATGGGCCTCAAGAAGGAACAGGGCCTGCTGTATTCGGCAAGTGTCTGGGGCGTGGGCCTGCTGGTCCTGGTGACGATCCTGGTGGAAATGATCCTGCTCTGGTTCAACTACCTGCAGCCGGAATATATGCGTGTCCCGGTGGGCTGAATGCGTTTTCGGGGTGCACAATGCCGATGACAGCGGCTTGAGGTGATCCGGTTAAACTTTCTTCATACCAATACGCCTGCGCATCTCAGCCGTAATACTCTGCCGAGTTCGCTTGAGCCCAGCCCAAGGCTCATGCCCAACCTCCGCCAGACGCTCATGAACATTGTGCACGTTCCACACATTCGCCCCCTTGAGCTCGGCCACCTCCTCGCGAAAGATCGGCACCGACACCGGCAACCCTTCCCGAGTCCGGGCGGCATAAGCGCAAATGGTGGTAGCGCCCAACCCATTGCGCAGGTAATCGATGAAAATCCGCCCTACCCGATTCTTCGGCCCGGACACCGCCGAAAAACGGTCTGGCAGCAGCTTGGCCATGTGACTGACAATCGCATGACTGAACCCCTTGACCTCGTCCCAGCCCAGTTTGCGCGTCAGCGGCACCACCACATGGATGCCCTTGCCACCGCTGGTCTTGAGAAACGCCTTGAGCCCCAGCTCATCGAGCACCGATAACGTGAGCTGCGTCGCCTCGACCATGCTTTTCCAGGGCAGCGCCGGGTCCGGGTCCAGGTCGAGGACGAAACGGTCGGGCTTGTCCAAGTCGACGGACGTGGCATTCCAGGTGTGCAGTTCCACCGTGCTCATCTGCACCGCACCGATCAGCGCCTCGGCGTTGTTGATGATCATCACCGGCTGCCCGGTCAGTTCCTTGTCCAGGCTGGTGATACCGGGAATCGCCAGGCGCTCGGGGTTCTTCTGGAAAAACAGCTCACCGGCGATGCCGTCCGGCGCCCGGACCAAGGCGACCGGGCGATCTTCCAGTTCCGGCAGGATGAATTCGGCCACGCTGGCGTAGTACTCGGCCAGTTGCAGCTTGGTGGTGCCGCTGCTGGCGTCAATGACCCTCTCCGGATGGGTGATGCGGACCTTGCCGTCCAAGGCCGCTGCCTTGGCCTTGCTCTTGGTCCTGGCCGGTGTCGCGCCAGGCTCATCCTTGGCTTTGGTTTTTTTTGCCGTAGCGTTTTTTTTCACGGGCTTGGCCAGCTCCTGGGTAATGTCCTTGGCCGGCTTGTCGTCGCGCAAGCCATGGAAAACCGCATGGCGCACCGAGCCGTCCTTGGTCATTTCGGCAAAGGCCACTTCGGCTAGCAGCTTCGGTTCCAGCCAATGCACGCCCTTGGCTTCGTAGCCGGTGGGCGGGTTCACCACGGCGGCCTTTTTCGTCTCCAGGGGCAGCAATTGCTGGTAGATGCTTTTGAGGGTGGTTTCGTTGAACCCGGTGCCGACCTTACCGGCGTAGCGCAACTGGCCGCTGTCGGCATCATGCAGCCCCAGCAGCAAGGCACCAAAGGCGCTGCGAGCGCCCTTGGGCTCGCTGAAGCCCACCACCACGAACTCCTGGCGATTCTTGCACTTGAGCTTGATCCAGTCGTTGCTGCGCCGGGACACATAGGTGCTGCCGACGCGCTTGCCGATTAGCCCCTCCATCTGCATTTGGCAGGCGCTATTGAGCAGCGCTTCTGGGGTTTCTTCGAAGGCATCGGAAAACCGCAGCAAAGGGCTTTCGTTGGGCTCCAGCACGGCCGCCAATGCGGCCCGGCGCTCTTGCACCGGCACTTTGCGCAAATCCATGCCGTTGAGGTAAGGCATGTCGAACAGGTAATAGGCGATCTTGCCGCTGCTGCCGCCCTCGAAGGCATTCTGCAAGGCCTGGAAGTCCGGCACGCCCTGGTCGTTGGCAACCACCATCTCGCCGTCGAGCCAGGCCGATTCCAAGCCCAGCGCGGCCAACGCCTCGGCCTGTCGTGGCAATTTGTGGGTCCAGTCATGGCCGTTGCGGGTGAGCAGCCTGACGTCGCCGTTTTCGATCCGCGCCATGACCCGGTAACCGTCGAACTTGATTTCATAGAGCCATTCGCCGTCGGGCGCGCTTTCCACCAGGGTCGCCAGTTCCGGCTTGAGGGTGTCCGGCAGCGGCCCGGCGACCGCACCGCTGAGGGAGGTTTTCGAGGTGCGCTTCGGCGATTTCGGCTGCGCGGCTTTTTCCGGTTGTTTCACCGCTTTGGCGCCAGCCTTGCCTCGACGCTTGGGCACGAGGGTGCGATCGCTGAGCACGCTGTCCGGCTCGGCCTGGACCACGTCGTATTCGCTTTCGGGGCGGGCGGCCTGGTCCTGGTGCTTGATCAGGAACCACTGCTCCTGCTTGCCGGGCATGTGGGTGCGCACCAGGTTCCACAGGCCGCTGAGCTTTTCCCCTTGCAGCTCGAACTTGAGCCGGCCTTTTTCATAGGCCTCGTGGGGATCCCCCTGGGGAATCCAGACGCCTCGGTCCCAGACGATCACGTCACCGGCGCCATAATGGCCCTCGGGAATGTTGCCTTCGAACGTGGCGTAATCCAGCGGATGGTCTTCGACATGCACCGCCAGGCGCTTGGCTTTCGGGTCCAGGGAGGGGCCTTTGGGCACCGCCCAGCTCTTGAGTGCACCGTCCAGTTCCAGCCGAAAGTCGTAATGCAGCCGCGAGGCGTCGTGTTTTTGAATACAAAACTGCAAGGCGTGGGCAGTCTTCGCCGATTGGCGCGAGCGCTTCGCCGCCGGCTCCGGAGTGGCGGCGAAATCCCGCATGCGGTTGTAGTCATCCAGGGTCTTGCTGCTCATGGACCACCAGCCACCTGTTGCAACGCCGGATCGGCGACCGGCAGCCCGACGGTTTCCGCGAGCAATTGATCGACTACGCGGCCCAGGGCCTGTTCGACGGAATCGCCCAGCAACAGCCCCTGTTCGAAAAGGACGATTTGCCGGTCGGCGCTGGTGCCTTCCTGCACCATGCGGCGCACCTGCCCGAATACGTCCTGGACACCCAGCTCTGCTGCGGTCTCACCGAAGGTTTGCTCGGCCAGGGTCAACCATTCACCGATCAGCATCGGCTGCTCCTGCCCCTCGACGATGAACTCCGCGAGAATCCCATGACGTTTGGCCCGCCAGCGATTTTCCTTGAGGACCCACTGGGACATCTGGCTGTAGTGGGCGCCAGGCCGGCGCTGCGCCACGGCATGGGCCACCATCAGGCGAAACAGCGAGGCGAGGCACAGGACGTCGTCGACCCGAGGACAGGCATCACAAATGCGCAGTTCCAGCGTGGGGTAACGTGAGGAAGGCCGTATCACCCACCAGCAATCGCTGGGTTGGCGAATGGACCCGGTACGCATGAGCATGTCGACGTAGCTGGCGAACGCCGACTCATCTTCGAAAAACTCCGGCACGCCCATGCGTGGCCATTCATCGCAGGCCACTTGTCGATAGCTGCTGAAGCCACTGTAGCCACCGTTCCAGAACGGTGATGAAGCGCTCAGGGCCAGGAACATCGGCAACCAGGGCAGGATCTCATTCATGACCCGCACTCGATCCTGAATGGCCGGAACTTCCACATGGATATGCAGGCCCGACAGCACGCTGCGCCTCGCCACCCGTTGGTAATCATCGAACAGTTGCTGGAAATGCAGCTCGTCGGTCGGCTGCAGTACTTGGGTCGTCATCGGATGTGAACCGGCGCTCAGCAGACCCAGGCCATAGGGTGCCAACCGCTGGTTCAAGCCCGTACGCACCTGGCTCAGGTAATCGGCCGCCTCTGACAGGCTGCGAAAGATGGGCGATGCCATCTCGACCTGGCACAGGAACATTTCATGGGCGAAATGCTTGCCCAGTTCGGCCTGGCAAGCTGCTATCGCTTGTGCGGGTGGCTCGCCTGGCATGCAACGGGTTTGCAGATCGGTGATGAAATATTCCTCTTCAATGCCGAATTTCATGCGCCTGTTCATCGATAATCCCTCCGATAACCCCGCCGATACCTGCGCCAATGCGGGTTACAACCAACGCCACCACGGCGATCCTTTCCACGTCCTGATAACCCGGCGTCAGCAATTCCTCACCAAACACGTCCGGGTCCAATTCCTTGTAGGTCCAGCCGAAATCCGCCGAGTCACGCCATTGACCCAGCGCGTCCAGGAACGGGTCGCGCCCATCCACCATCGCCACGCCGGTGTAGAGCACCAGCGAGCCGCCCGGTGTCAGCCGGGGCAAGGCCTGTTCGACGATACGCAACGACAACCCGGCGCCCAGTGCGCCGCCGCCATGGCGATAGGCGCGCTCGGATGGATCAGCCATGTACGGCGGGTTGGCGACGATCAGGTCGAAGTTGCCTGGCACGTCCTGCAGCACGTCGCTGCGAGCGACCTCGACATTGCCCACCTCGGCCAGCGCGGCGTTCACGGCGCTCAGGCGCAAGGCTTGCGGGTTGATGTCCACCGCCATTACTTGCGCTTCACGCCGGGCGCGGGCAATCACGATCGCACCGACGCCGGCGCCACAACCGATGTCCACGGCGCGATGTACCGCCGTGAAGTTCTGCTGCAGATGAGTATGGATCAGTTGGGCGAAACGGTAGCTGTCAGGGCCGAAAAACACCGCATCGGTAGCCTGGGTGGGGAACGGCGAATGAGCGAACAGCAAGCCATCCAGGCTCGACCAGCGCACCCGGCTGCGCAGCAGGCCGTCGCGCTCTTCCAGCACGTGGGCTTCTTGCAGTTGCCGCTGTTCATCGGCACTGATCAGTCCCGGCGCAAATGGCCGCGACCAACCGAACACGTCCCGCAAGGTCTTGGAGCGTTCATTGCCGGGTCGCTGGTTGACTCGCTCGTGGGTCAACGGCGTTGGGGTAATGAAACGGTAGCCGTCGGCTTGCAGGCGCCGGCCCAGTTGCAACAGCGCAAGGTCCCGCTCGGACAGGCGTTCTTCATTCATGCAGGGCTCCCTAACGAAGTGCGGACTTGAGTTCGATGAACCGACGAGTCGCCAACAGGCCGGCCGGATGGCTATGACGCCGAGCACAGAGCCAGGGCATCAGAACCTGCATCTGCTCGTTGGGCGTTCGCCCTTGCAGTGCCTGTAGCAAGCTTTGTACATCGGGATCGTCCATCGGCGTCGTCGGCTCGCAAGCAGCAACCGGAGCGCGCCGGACGCCGGATCTTGTGCCCTCGTCCAGCCAGTCACCGGCTATCCAATCGTGCAGCAGCTGTTTTTCGTAGGGGCTGAATACCCCGAACATGGCCGCTCCAGCCCCGTTGATCAGCGTCCAGAAGCGGCTGTTCTGCGGGTCTTCATGGCGTTTGATCCAGCCTTTGTTCTGCATTGCCGCCAAGAATCCTTCCAACTGGCCTGGCGCCGAAAGCCACTGGTTGACGGTCTTGCCTTCGAACTTGCAGTAATCGGAATGCATGTGCTGGCCGAACGGGCGTTTGCGTTCAAGCATGTCCAGCACTTCGCGGGTCAGGTCGAACGCGCCGATGATGTCCCGGCTGCCCTGCCCCAGGTCGTTGAGGCGATAGCCCAACGTGACCCGGTGCCAGAAGGCTTCCCGGTCGGCTTCCATCGGCATCAGCTGCAGCAGCCCTTGTACGGCCTTATGGGCGTGGCCGGTGCTGGCGTTGTCGATGGTGACATGAAGGGTGAAATAGTACGGATCGATGTCCAGTTCGCTCAGCTCATAGGCGCTGATCAGCAGATGCAGGGGCAATTGTTCATAGCCCAAGTTGTAGCCGATGACTTCTGGCAGGTATTCGTCGCCGGCGTACCCCAAGGCCAGTTGCACGGCGCCTTGCAGATAAAGGTCGTCGTCGATGTCCGGGGCATCCGACAGATCGTGTTCGGCGAGCAATTTTCGATAGAGCACCACATGGTTTTGCGCGGGATGACCGTCCCCCAGTTCTTCCAGGTAGGTGCACAGCAACCCTTCGAAACGGTGGTCATGCCAGTGCTTGACCACGCCATACAGCCAGGCGCCGTCCACCCGTTTGGTCGGCGCCACAGCCTGCAGGAAGTACAAGGCGTGGGCCTTGCTGCTGAAGAACTCCCGCGCGCCGCCATTTTTGCGCCGCTCCAGGTAGTCAGCGTATTGCCGGGCCACGCCGGCGCTGTGCTGCTCGACCCAGGCCAGCAGCGCCATGGGGTCATCGGGCATCTCCTGGGGAAGCGCCGCGGCCTTTGCGATGCATTCCTGGAGGAACGCCTGGGCGACGGCTTGCTTGTCAGCGTCGTCGGGGCCCTGGAACAGTCGTTCATAGCATTGGCGCACGTGCCCGTCAGGCGTAACAGGGTGCACGGTTCCCGGCTGGGATTGGAGGGGTGTCAGCGCAGTCATAAGGGCCTCTTGGGTTTCGGCGGACGCTGAATCAGCACGTCTCTTCTGTTGCAGAGCACCGGCAACGACGAAAAATTCCGTTGGGTTGAAGAGCAGGCGGATAAACGGGTTGTCCATTCACGAGGGGAACCCTCGTTTCGCTCCAGCCCTCGAATACTGAGAACCACCCCAGCTGTTGAATGTGGCAACGGCGCTGTTGTGGCGAGGGAGCTTGCTCCCGCTGGATGCGAGGCGGCCCATGCAAGGGGGCGCGGTCAAAAGGTTTTTACGACTGCTTCGCAGCCGAGCGGGAGCAAGCTCCCTCGCCACGGGGTTCACTCGCCGGCTGTACCAAGCGCTATCCAAGGAGCAACGATGACTTTCACGGTATGGGTAGCGGTGCTCGGTGCGGTGTTGCTGACCCTGGCCTTGACCTCCTCCTATCTGCGCTGGATGCCGGTCACCACCTCAGCGATGTGCCTGGTACTGGGCGTTGCCATCGGGCCGATGGGAGTGGACGTGCTGAAGCTGGACATCAGCGACTCGGCGGTCTGGATGGAACACCTTACGGAGGTCGCGGTGGTGTTTTCATTGTTCGTCAGCGGCCTCAAGTTGCGTTTGCCCCTCAAGAACCGTACCTGGCGTGTCGCCTATGGGCTGGCCGGGCCGGTGATGATCCTGTGCATCGCCGGCCTGTGCCTGGCATTGCATTATCTGTTGGGCCTGGGTTGGGGCGTGTCGATGCTGATCGGCGCGATGTTGGCACCTACCGACCCGGTGCTGGCGGCGCTGGTGCAGGTCAATGACGCGCGGGATGACGACCGGGTACGTTTCGGCCTGTCGGGCGAAGCGGGACTGAACGACGGGACGGCATTTCCTTTTGTGATCCTCGGCCTGTTGATGCTGCGTGAAGACGGCAGCGGTTTTCTCGGTGAATGGCTGCTGCGTAACGTCCTCTGGGCGGTGCCGGCCGGTTTGCTGGTCGGCTACTGGATGGGCCGCGGCATTGGCAAGCTGACCTTGTCGATGCGCATCCGGAATGCCGACAGCACGCTGTCGCCCAATGACTACCTGGCCCTGGCACTGATTGCCCTGGCTTACGTCGTGGCCGAGTGGATCCAGGGCTATGGTTTTCTCTCAGTGTTTGCCGCCGGCCTGGGGCTGCGCCAGGCTGAGGTCAAATCCACCGATGAAGCGGCGCCGCCGGCAGAACACCTGGTGCAACCGGTGGTGGGCCACGAAACCGTCGATCCCCAACAGGCTGTCCTGGGCGATACCGAGTCGCTGGACGATGGTCAATTGGCCGCAGGGGTCATGATGAGCGACATGCTCGCATTCGGCAGCCTGGTGGAGCGATCGATGGAAGTGTTTCTGGTCACCCTGCTTGGGGTCGTGCTGGCCAACCATTGGGACTGGCGGGCCTTGGCGATCGGTGCCCTGCTGTTTGCCGTCATCCGCCCGTTGAGTGTGCTGGCATTACCTTGGGGGCGATTGCTCGACGGACCGCAACGGCTGCTGATCGGTTGGTTCGGCATCCGCGGGATCGGCAGTCTGTTTTATTTGTTTTTCGCCTTGAACAACGACCTGCAGCCGGAGGTGGAGCAGTTGTGCATCAACCTCACCCTGTCGGTGGTGGCCTTGAGTATTTTGGTCCATGGTGTCACGACCCAACCGACCCTGGCATGGTATGAGCGCCGCAAGCAGCCGAGGTGAGTAACTGCGGCAGGAGATGAACGCTGTTGTGGCGAGGGAGCTTGCTCCCGCTGGGCTGCGAAGCGGCCCCAAGCTTTGCGGTTGCTGCGCAACCGAGCGGGAGCAAGCTCCCTCGCCACGATGATGTTCGTCCGCAAGATCGTGTGGCTCAACCGCCAGGATCACCCATCTGGATATAGACCGAATACACCCCCAGCAATACCCAGAAGGTGGCGAAGATCCATGGCGTACGCACCGAGAACAGCAGCGACTTGCGGTAGCCTTTGTGCGTCGACTCCCGCTCGTTGAACAGCGGTGACTCGTCGTAGGCCAGGCCCATCAAGGGTTCGGCGCGCAATAACTCGCTCTGTTTGAAATGCCAATGATCGATGATTTCGTAGGCCGCCTTGATGCCCGGCCAGGCATTGAGCGAGCTCAAGAATCCCAGCAAGGCCAGAAATGGCGGCACGATCAGCGTGAACAACTTGCCCCACTCCGGGTTCAGGTTGGCCATGCACGAAGCAAAGGCGATCACCAGGAAAGATTGGGCGGCCAGGTAAGCATCGGTTCGGTTGGCCAGGATGCTGGTTTCGTACTGGATTTCCCGGCGATAGAAATCCAGTCGTTCCTTGGGTGAACCGAACAGTTTGGCGTTGTGTTCCGTCAGTTCTTCTTCCGGGGTTGGCCCGGTGAGTATTCTGGGCATTGCGCAGGCGGTGCCTCGATGATGATTCGGACTCATTAGAAGAACCCGACGCACGGCAAGTTCAAGCCAATGGACCGCAGGTGCATCCAACATCCGGGGAAACGCTCCCCAACCGCCAGGGTCTCTAGTTCATCAGGGCAAGAGGACGCTTGTGTGGATTATCTTGGATGGGTGCAATGGCCAGCGATGCTCGTCACGGTGCTGGCCGCCTGGTTGATCGGCTCACGCCAACCGCGACGCCGGATGGCGGGATTCAGTTGTTTTATTGCAAGCAATATTCTGTGGGTGATCTGGGGGCTTCATACCCACGCGTATGCGTTGATCGTGTTGCAGTTTTGCCTGTGTGCGATGAATTTGCGGGGGTTCAAGAAAAACACTGAATAAGCGCCTGCTCTTGTGTGGCGAGGGAGCTTGCTCCCGCTCGAGTGCGAAGCGCTCGCCACATGGGGGCCGCTTCGCGACCCAGCGGGAGCAAGCTCCCTCGCCACAGGAGGCTGACTATTTCATCGTCTGCCCAATGATCTGCACCAGGTCAATCTGCTTGAACGGCTTGATCAACCGAGGCAATTGGGTGGCGAAACCTTCCAGGCGTTCGGCATAACCGGTGGCCAGGATGATGGGCAGGTCCGGTTGGCGGTCACGCAACAGTTTCGCCAACTGCGCACCGTCCATCTGCGGCATGGCCATGTCGGTGATGACCAGGTCGACGTCCGGGTTGCGCTCATACAGCTCCAGTGCCTGGGCGCCCGATGGCGCGCAAAGGACCCGGTGCCCGAGGTCTTCGATCAACAGGCGCGTGCTGGTCAGCACCAGGCTGTCATCATCGACCACCAGCACTTTCAACTCATCGACTGGCTGCGTTGTTTCCTGGATCGACGCTTTGCCCGGTGCCGGGTCGTTTGCCACCGGCAACCACAACTGCGCGGTGGTACCGACACCTTTCTGGCTCCTGAGCGTCAGACGCCCCCCGAGCTGTTCCGCCAGGCCATGCACCATGGACAACCCCAGGCCCGTACCTTTGCCAACCCCCTTGGTGGTGAAAAACGGGTCCACGGCCGAGGCCAGCGTGGCTTCATCCATGCCCTCGCCTTCATCGGTAATCGCCAGGCAAATGTAGCGCCCGGGGGCCATCGGCTTGTCCGGGGCCGCATCACACCCTTGCCGCTCATCGGCGGCAATCATGAGCTTGCCGCCATGGGGCATGGCGTCCCGGGCGTTGGTTGCCAGATTGAGAATCGCCAGTTCCAGTTGGTTGACATCGGCCAGCACCGGCGACAGCGCCTCGGCGAAGCGGGTCTGGATGTGTATCGATGGGCCCAGGGAGCTTTGCAGCAGGCCGCTGATACCCTGCACCAGGGCCGACAGCTCGACCGATTCGTAGGTCAGTTTTTGCCGACGGGCAAACGCCAGCATGCGCTGGGTCAGCGAAACCCCGCGCAGCGCGCCCTGGGTCGCGTTGTCGAGCAATTGAGTGAGTTTCGGCTCGCTGGGCATGCGCTTGCGCACGATTTCCAGGTTGCCAAGAATGACCGTCAACAGGTTATTGAAATCATGGGCAATACCGCCGGTGAGCTGACCGATGGCTTGCAGTTTCTGGGATTGGAACAGCGCCTCGCGGGCTTGCTCAAGGGCCTGCTGGGCCTGGGTGACATCGGTAATGTCACGGGTGATCTTGGCAAATCCCAACAGCGTGCCGGTGTCGCTGCGGATCGCATCGATGACCACGTGGGCCATGAAGCGCGTGCCATCCTTGCGCATGCGCCAGCCTTTCTTCTCGAAGCGCCCTTCGCTGGCGGCAATGCTCAACGCCCGTTGTGGTTCGCCGGTATCGCGATCCTCGGGGGTGTAGAACATCGAGAAATGCTGGCCGATAGCCTCGGCCGGAAGATAACCCTTGATCCGCTGCGCCCCCAGGTTCCAGTTGGTGACCTGGCCTTGCGGGTCGAGCATGTAGATGGCGTAATCGGTGACGCTTTGCACCAGCAGGCGGAACTGCTGCTCGCTTTGCTTGAGGGTTTCCTCGGCCATCTTGCGATCGGTCAGGTCGCGGGTGATCTTGGCGAAACCAAGCAAGGTGCCGCTCTGGCTGTCGATGATCGGATCGATCACCACATGGGACCAGAACAGCGTGCCATCCTTGCGCACCCGCCAACCCTCGCCTTCAAAGCGCCCCTCCTGCACGGCCGTGTCCAGCGCCCGTTGCGGCAGGCCGGCGGCGCGGTCCTGATCGGTGTAGAAGCGGGAGAAATGCTGGCCCAGGATCTCGGATTCCTCGTAGCCCTTGAAGCGCCTGGCGCCGGAGTTCCAACTGGTGATGATGCCCGATGGGTCGGTCATGTAGATGGCGTAGTCGACCACCGCGTCGATGAGCAGGCGAAAGCGCTGTTCCTCGTTCATGAGTGGGGACTTGGGGTCGTTCTCAAGCATCTGGCCGGGGCATCCGTGTGGATTCTTTTTTTGCGAAGTATGGAGCAAGTCAGGCGCCAGGAAAAATCCTCGAGCCTTCCACGTTGTGGGCCTCTTGGGTAATTGACCACCAGCGCGGCAACAAGTGCTGCACCCTCGCCTCGCCAAACCGGTCATCGATCAGCATCACCACCCCGCGATCCTGCTGGGTGCGGATAACGCGACCGGCCGCCTGCACGACTTTTTGCAGGCCAGGGTACAGGTACGTGTAGTCGTAGCCATCGCCGAAGATTGCGGCCATGCGTTGTTTCATCTGCTCATTGACCGGGTTGAACTGCGCCAGCCCCAAGGTGGCGATGAATGCGCCGATCAGGCGTGAACCCGGCAAATCGATGCCCTCGCCGAACGCGCCGCCCAGCACCGCAAAACCAATGCCTTGGCTGTGCTCCATGAAGCGTTCGAGAAACGCCTGCCGGGGGGCTTCGCCCATGCCGCGCGATTGCGTCCAGAGCGCAATTTGCGGGTACCGCTCGGCAAACAGCCCAGCCACTTGCTGCAAGTAATCGAAGCTGCTGAAAAAAGCCAGGTAGTTGCCTGGGCGCTCGTTGAACTGGCGGGCCATCAACGCGGCAATGGGCTCCAGGGACGCCTGGCGATGGGCAAAACGGGTGGAAATGCGGCTGACGACCTGTACGTCCAGTTGTTCGGCCTTGAACGGCGATTCCACGTCGATCCATACCGTGTCGCCCGGCGTCCCCAACAAGTCTGCGTAGTAATGCCGGGGGCTCAGGGTCGCGGAAAACAGCACCGTGCTGCGGGCCGCCGTCAGCCTGGGTCGCAGGAATGCGGCCGGCACCACGTTGCGCAGGCACAGCGTAGACAGGCTGCGCTGGCGGCCGAGTTCGCGCTTGTGGATGTCAAACAGAAAGTGCTCGTCGAAGGTTTCCGCCACCCGGCCAAACTGCAACGCGTCGAAGTAGAACGCCTGCAATCCGCTGTCCAGGCCTTGGGGATGATCGTTTAGATAATCGCCGATAGCCGTAGTACAGGTGGCCAGGGCCTGGAGCAATTTGTCCGGCAACTTTTCATAGGCCCGATAGGCCGCCACCTGGGACGCATGCAAGGCGTTCCACTGGCGATTGACTCTATCGAGGGATTTCTTCAGTGGTTCAGGGGCGGTTTTGCGCACGCTGGTCAGCGTGGCCTGGTCGAGGGTCGCGCTGTACATCTGCCGCCCGCGCTCCACCAGGTTATGGGCTTCATCCACCAAGGTCGCGACAGTCCAGCCGTTGGCCTGGGCCAGGCCGAAGAGCAACGCGCTGAAGTCGAAGTAATAGTTGTAGTCGGCCACCACTACGTCGGCCCAGCGGGCCATTTCCTGGCTGAGGTAATACGGGCAGACCTCATGGGCCAGCGCAATCTCGCGCAACGCCGCCTGGTCGAGCAACGTGACCTGGCTCGCCGCTGCCCGGGCGCCCGGCAAGCGGTCGTAGAAACCACGGGCCAGCGGGCAGGATTCGCCATGGCAGGCGTTCTCCGGGTACTCGCAAGCCTTGTCCCGGGCGATCATTTCCAGCACGCGCAACGGCATCGACGGCGCGCTGCGGGTGATTACTTGAGCGGCGTCCAACGCCAGCTTGCGTCCCGGGGTTTTGGCGGTGAGAAAGAACACTTTATCCAACCGCTGCGGCGCCAGGGCCTTGAGCATCGGGAACAGCGTGCCGACGGTCTTGCCGATGCCGGTGGGCGCCTGGGCCATCAGGCAGCGGCCGGTACTGACGGCCTTGAACACCGATTCGGCCAAGTGCCGTTGCCCAGGCCTGAAACCCGCATGGGGGAAGACCAGCGCCTGTGCGCCGAGGTTACGCGCCTGTCGATGGGCCATTTCCTGCTCGGCCCAGGCCAGGAACAGCGCGCATTGTGCTTCGAAGAAGGCCTGCAGCTGTGTCGCCTCGAAACGTTGAGTGAGGCAGGTTTCCTTTTCACTGACGATGTCGAAGTACACCAGGGCCACGTCGATGTGCGGCAACTGCAGTTTTCGGCACATCAACCCGCCATAGATTTTCGCCTGGGCCCAATGCAACTGGCGATGGTTGGCCGGCTGCTTGGCCAGGTCGCCTCGGTAGGTCTTCACTTCTTCAAGGCATTGGCGAACGGGGTCGTAGCCATCGGCCCGGCCTTTGACGGTCAGTGTCTGGTAATGACCTTCCAGGGCCACTTCAGCCTGATAATCCTCGCTGCGCCGCGAGGCCACGGTGCGATGGCCAGCGATGCCTTCCAAGGCCGTGGGCGACGGCGTGAAGCGCAGGTCAAGATCACCCACCTTGGCGGTGAACTCACACAACGCCCGCACGGCGATGCTGTAGCTGGATGCCGGGGTCATGCGGCCCCATCGCGAGCAAGCTCGCTCACGATAGCCGACTCTGCCCATTGCACATAACAAACGGCAACGGGCATCTGGTGTTCATGACAGAACTCCAGCCAGCGCAGCTGGTTGTCTTGCAGCCGATCGCCAGGGCCTTTGACTTCGATCATGCGGTAGGTCTTGTGCTGCGGCCAGAACTGGATCAGATCCGGCATGCCGGCGCGGTTGGCCTTGATGTCCAGCAGCAAACGGTCAAACCAGCGCTTGAGATGCGCGGCTGGCAAGCAATCGAGGGCTTGCTCCAGCAAGGGCTCGGACAGCGCGCCCCAGAATACGAAAGGCGACTGCACGCCCCACTTTTCGGCATAGCGACGGCTGATGGTCTGCCGATAACGGCCATCGTCCAACTCTGCCAGGCAAGCTGCGAACAGCTCGGCGCGACGGGCATGAAAATCTTCGTTGAGCAGGTCCACCGGTCCCCGCTGGAACGGGTGGAAAAATGCGCCCGGCAACGGCGCGAAGATCGCCGGCCAGCACAGCAGGCCGAACAGCGAATTGATCAGGCTGTTCTCGACGTAATGCACTGGCGCGGTGTCGTCGTGCAGGTGGGCCTGGACGTGGTACTCCACCGACAAGGTCGGATCGACGCGAGGCAGTTGCAGCTCCAGGCGCTCCACTTCCCGGACCAGGCCCCGTGGCACCGGCGGGCCGCCCAACTTGCGCCGAAGACGGGGCACGATCCGCAGCAAGGCCTGGGTTTCGGCGGCACTTTGCGGTGCCTGCATCGCCACCTCGCCGAGTTCAAGGGCCAGGCCGTATTCGCCGATGCGCTCCAGTACCCGGACCATCCGCAACCGCGCGCCCGGGTAGGTGCAATCGCGATAGATGCCCAAGGCCAAGGCGAAGTCGCCGATGCGCTCGCCGTGCTGGCCAATCTGGAACAACAACTTGCCCCGGCGCCGCTCCAGCCACGGATTGTCCAGGGACAGTTCGTTGACCTGGGCGACGATCTCATCCAGGGGCTCGCCAGCTTCGAAGCGCTGCTGGCAGTCGTGCAAGAACAGGCAGGCATCGACGTCCTCGCGGCTGCGCAAGCCCCGTGACTCGGCGCTGAACTCGACGGTTTCGTAGGTGAAGATGCCCAGGTCCGCCAGGACGAATTCCGACCAGTCCTGGTAAAGGTTGCCGAAAAACATCAACCGCAGCCGGTCACACAGACTCATGATCGTCAGGCTGTACAGCCGGTCATCCAACTGCGGGCACCAGGCATCGAACGGCTGGGGCTGGTCGAGGTGTTCGTCCAAGGCGTGGAGCCATTCGGTCTTTTTCGCCTTGGGGTGTTCGATCAGGTGGCCCAGGCACAGGAGGATTTCCGGCTTGAGCAGCACCTCGAACAGCTCGACGAGGCCGATGGGGGCCTGTTCCTCGACCCAACCCAGCGCCAACAGTGGCGCGACGGCGGCACCAATGTCGCCAATTTCCGGGTAATGCAGCTTGCTATGGCGAAACCGTAGCCCCTTGCGCATCACCATCCGCACCAGCAAGCCCTGGGCGCCACGCGGCAGCGCTGCGAAGTGCTCGATGAAGCGCTGCTCGTCGGTGCTGAGCACATCGGCATAACGCTGCGTCAACCAAGCGAGCACCTGCTGGAAGTTGTTCAGGTAGTAAAACGGATCGTCGAGGGAACGGACTGCCACGGAAAGAACGCCAAGGATATTAAGCACTGGTTATGCATACAGATAACAGCTGTAAACCGGCCAGGCAACAGCAAAAGATGAACGGTCTCCTATATTTAAGGTGAAATCCTTCAGTCAGCGATGAACTTTCCTACGGCAAGCGAGACCAATGGCGGTTGACTAACGTGATGGCGCGGTCGAATCAGTTGCTCCGTGTCCTTTTAATTGAGAGGTTATGGTTATGAACATCAGGTTTCTGGGCCTGCCCATGGTCGCCGTGGCATTTCTGGCTCTGGCTGGCTGCGCGTCGCCAACCGTGGTGACCTTGCAGAACGGTACCCAGTATTTGACCAAGGACACCCCCAACACCCGCACCGCCGACGGCTTCTACGAGTTCGAGGATATTTCCGGCAGGAAAGTCCGGGTCCGCGCCGATGACGTGGCAACCATTCGCAAGGAAGACTGATTTCCAGTGACTAGCCTGGAATGCCGCCATCGCGAGCAAGCTCGCTTCCACAAAGGTTCGGTGGTGAATACAAATACTGCATACACCCGAGATCCACTGTGGTAGCGAGCTTGCCCGCGATGGCGCTATCAGGCGAACACGATCCCTTCGCCCCCCACCTGACCCAGACCAACGCCCACCAGGGTCACGGAACTGTCGCCGATCTTGAGCAGCGTGTCATTGCCCACTTGTGACAGGTACTGGCTGTAGTCATGACCTGCCCCGGCGCCCGGCACGCCGAGGAACACCAACTTGTCCCCCGCGTCGTAGCCGCTGATCCGGTCCTGGCCGAAGGCGCCGTTGAAGAGAAAGGTGTCACTGCCGCCCCCCGCTTGCATCTGGTCATTGCCCGCACCACCGACGAAGGTGTCGTTACCCGCGCCGCCCACCAGCACATCGTTGCCGTCCTGGCCGAACAGCCAGTCGCCCTTCGTCCCCGCCACCAGGGTGTCATTGGCCACACTGCCCTTGATCGACGAGGCATATGCCGTCAGGTTGGCGCCGGCCACCAGGCCATTGGCGGTGACGCTGTGGCTCACCTCATCCTTGAGCAGCCCCCAGAACAATCCGGACTCCTTGCTGACCAGCGTGCCGATGTCGCGGGTGATGCTGATCGCGCCATGGGCGTCGCGCATATACAGCGTCCCGGCCCCGTCATGGGCAAAACTGAAATCCTTCACTGACTGCTGCAGTTGCAGGCTGTTGCTGCCCTGCCCGCCCAGGATCACGTTGTAGCCACCATCATCACGAAAAGTGTCATTGCCGGCGCGGCCTTCCAGGTAGTCGTTGCCCTGGCCGCCCTGGATCAGGTCGTCGCTGTCGCTGCCGATGATGAACGTGCTGCCGGTATGGGGTTCAGCGTTGCGGTTGAGGTCCTGCACCCAGGTATTGGCCCGCGCGGGGTCCGACAGGTTGGCGACGATGATGGTGGAGTCTTTTTCGGTGAGGTCGTAGAACGCCGACCCCATGATCCGGCCCATGCCATCGCCGTAGCCGGTAGGCAGGTGGGAAATCCAGGTGGGGATGTTGAGAATGGAAAACGGCAACACGTTCCATGCTGCCGAAGCGTAGTGGTCGTTGAAGCTGACGATGTTGTTGGTGGCCGATTCCTGTTGCCCATCGTGCACACCCACCGACGCGAGGTTGAACGTCGAGCCGTCCAGGGCGCGAAACACCGGGTCGTTCTCGTAACCGATGTTCAAGACCTTGTCGGTACTGCTCTGGGTTGGCGAGGCGTAGGCGATGTAGTTGGCACTGGAGTAGAACCCCGACCATTGGCTGGCGCTCAAGTCCGCCAGGCTGTTGACCGCCAGCCCGCCCAGGCTGTGGCCGCTGACCAGCACGTCGTTGCCCGCCAGGCCATGGGCCTGGGCGAACTTCGCGACGTCCCCCAGCAGGTTGCCAAAGGCTTCGCCGACGTAGTTTTTCGCATAGTCCTTGGGTCCCAGCGCGGCCATCAGGTCGTTGACCGCGTCACCGATGGAATCGCCGATCAGATTTTCCCGAGGGCCGCTGGTCCCGCGAAACGACACGCCGATTTCCTGCAGGTGTCCCGCGCTGTCGTATTTGCCGAGGATCTCTACCTGCGCAGTGGTGTAGCCGGCCTTTTCACCGAAAAACGTCCCGCGGCCATCCACCTTGCCGGCGTAACCCAGTTGCGCGGCGCTGATGGGCGTCCAGCCGGCCTTCTGTACCGCCTCCAGGGCCAGTTTTTCCGAATCGGGGTTCCACGGCACGCCGGGAATCACCCCTTGGGAATCGGTGCCCCCCAGCAGCGCGGTCACCAGGGTGGCCGGCAGGCCGGCACCGAAGCCGTTGTGCTGATAACCGGAGGCAAAGCCGTTGTCGAGGTTATGGTAGGAATACAGCATGATCGCCATCGCGTCGCTGACCAGTGCCTTGGATTCGGCAGTGCCGAGGTTCTTGTAGTCGTAGATGCCCATGGTTGTTGCTCTCTTTTGTTGTTGGAATACGGGAACCGGGAGGTACAGCTTTTTGTGGCGAGGGAGCTTGCTCCCGCTGGAGTGCGAAGCGCTCCCCCGGGGCGGCTGCTACGCACCCGAGCGGGAGCAAGCTCCCTCGCCACGGGGGGATATCCAGCCCTTCTTCTTGGTCAGAACTGCCAATCCAGGGTCAGGCCCACGCCGTGGGTTTTATCCCGGGAGCCGATCAGGCCGTTGTAGTCGAGGTTGACCCGCACATCCTTGGCGACCGAAAGCCCGGCACGGGCACCGATCACGGCGGCGTTGCGGTCCATGGACACACTCTGCACCGCGAAAGTGTTGCTGCTGCCGGCGAAGGCCAGGTCCTGTTCCGACGTGGTGCTGCTCAGGTTGTGCTGCCAGCCGAGGGAGCCGGACAGTTGCAGTTGCTGTCGATCCGACAGGGCCAGGGTATGGCTGACCCGCACGCCCAGGGTCGAGAGCACGGCATCGCGGCGATCGTCGCCACCGTGCAGGGCCGCGTTGTCGCCGTTCTCATGGAAGCTGTCGCTGTCCAGGTGCACATAGGCCAGGTTGGCGAACGGCTCCAGGGCTACCGGTTGCAAGTTGAGGCGATACGCCGCTTCGGTGAAGAGCTGGGTGGTCCGGGCATCGCGCTTGGTTTTCTCCCGGCCACTGACATCGCCCCATTGCAGGTCCCGCTTGACGTCGATGCGATGCCAACTGTGGGCAGCGCCAACGGTCAGGCGCAGCGCGTCGATTTCATGTCCCAGGTAGGCCCCCAGGTGATAGCTGTCGGCCTTGGCCGAGGAATGGGTGCCTTCACCCATGCTCAACGAACTGTCGCTGTAGCCGGTGACGAAGCCCAGTCGCGTCTGGTCGCTGATCAGCCCGTCGACACCGGCCAGCAGCCCGCCGATGGAACTGGTCGTACTGGCGTGATCATTTCCACCATCGTTTTTGCCCCAAGCGCCCAGCACCTTGAACCAGGCATTGCTGCTGGCATCGGTCGGCGTACCGGCGTCGTACAGGGCGTCCTGGCGCAGGCGATCACCGACGGCGTCGCGCAACTGACGACTGTCGTTGATCAACAGTGTGCCAATGGCCGGATGGATTTCACCGGACAGTTGCTGGAATGCCTGTTGCGCCACGGCGGTGCTGGGCGAAAGCAGCAAGGCCTCGTAGAGTCCGTTGCCCGCGCCCAGTCGTTCGGCGGCCGAGGCGACGGAGCGCTGGTTAGGTGTCAGGCCGAGGCTGGCAAATGACGCGTCGTTACGCTCGACCGCCAGTTGAATGCCACTGGTGCTGTACGCCAGGTCGCCCCCCAGAAACGCATAGTTGGGCAAGACGCCAGCGAAGCGCCCGTCAATACCATCGGTGGCCTGCAGGATATTGAACTGCCGGCCCAGCAGGCTTTTCACCTCGCCAGCCGTCAGCAGTGTCGGGCTGTTTTCCAGGGACAACGACACCGTCGCCCCGTCAATGGACGCCTTTCCGTCGGCCACGATCAGGTCGCTGGCGGTGGGCGAGACTTCCACTGCGTAGTTCGAACCGGGTTGAAAGGTCACGTCGCCGGCCACCTGCAAGGTGCCGATGGAGTTGCCCGGCGCCACGCTGCCGCCGCGGTTGGCGGTCAGGCTGGCGATGCGCCCGTTGCCACCGAGGATGCCGCCGTCGTTGACCGTAACGGCCGAGGCCAGCGAGCCATTGATCGCCAGTCGCCCTTGATTGACCAGGGTCGGCCCGCTGTAGGTGTTTGCGCCGGTGAGCACCAGGGTGCCGATGCCCTCCTTGGTCAGGCCGCCGTGGCCGGCGATGTCGTTGCGCCAAACGTCCAGGCCACATTGGATGCCGCTGCACACCCGTTCCGTGGGTTTGCCGGCATCGATGATCGCGCCGATGCCCGGCAGGTCCACCACGAACTGACCGGAACCATAGGCGCCATCGATACGAAACTCTGCGGGGATGTCCTGCTCGGTCACCAGCATCGATGGACCGTCGATGGCCTTGCCCAGGTTGATCATGCCCCAGCCGTATAACGAATCGACGCCCGGCGCGCCCATGTCGGTGGCGGTGGTGCGCAGGACGCTGGCGACCTGGGCGCCGGTCATGTAGGGGAAACGCTCCATCAACACCGCCACACTGCCGGCAACATGGGGCGCGGCCATGGAGGTGCCGCTCTTGTTGGCGTAGCCGACAGTCAGGTCGTCGGCACTGGTGCCGCCGATCACGGCGCTGTAGATCCGGGTGCCGGGGGCCGACACGCAGAAACTGGCGCTGTAGCCACAGCGCGACGAGAAGGTGCTGATGGTGTAAGGATCGGCGCTGGCGGTGTCCGGATTGACTTGCAGCGCCGCCACGGTGAGCCAGTTCGGCGCGATGTCCGGCACAAAATACGCCAGGCCCGCGATGGCATCAGGGTTATTGAGGTTGTAGTCGTTGCCGGCGGCGAAAATCGTGACGATACCGCTGCGGGCTGCGGCGATGGCGCCCTCGTAGGCGCCGCCAGGCTTGGTGCCCAGCAGCGGCTTGATCTGATCGAATTGCAGTTGCGCGTCCTGCACGGTGAAGTGCGGGAACGCCGGATCGCGGCCGCCCAGGTCGAAGCGATCGGTGATGCCAATGCCCCAGCTGTTGTTGATGATGCGTGCGCCGCTGGCGATCAACGCGTCCCAACCCGCCTTGTACACTGCGCCATCGTTGCCCAGGATGATGCCGTCTTCGGGGCCCGGGTCGCCGTTGTCGGCGCTGATGATCTGCGCATCGTACGCCACGCCGTGCATCGGGCTGCCATCGCGACTGCCGGCAGCGATCCCGCCGACATGGGTGCCGTGGGAACCCAGCTTGCCATCGGAGCCAACGGTGGGCGAGCCGTCGTAGCGGAACGGATCACCGGCTTTCACCGGGATGTAGGGGTCGGTGTACTCGCGGATACCACTGGTGACCAAGGTCACGACTTTGCCAGTGCCGGAGAACTCCGGGTGCGCCGCGTAGACCGGCTGGTCGAAGATCCCCAGCTTGACGCCCTTGCCGGTATACCCGGCGGCGTAGGCCTGTTGCGCGTTGATTGCCCCCAACCCCCATTCGGCGTTGAATTCACTGCTGCGCCAACTGTCTGGATTACCCGCCCTGCCGCTCTCGACATAAGGCGCCGCCTGGGCCGTGCCCAAGGTCGCCAGTGCACAGAGCACGGCGCGGTTGAGGGCCTTGGGCAGAAACACGCGCCCCGTCTGTCGGGGCTGTTTGTTGTTATCGATTTTCATCACGAACCATCCTTAGTTGTTGCAAGAATCCTGGAGTTGCGCGGCCTGATGGAACCTGTCCTGGCCTAGTGGTTTGCTTTGCCTTTGCCTTTGCCTTTGCTTTTGTCTTTGCTTTTGTCTTTGCTTTTGCCTTTGTCTTTGCTTTTGTCTTTGCCTTTGTGGCGAGGGAGCTTGCTCCCGCTGGACTGCGTAGCGGCCCCAAAAAAAGCCTGCGAGCGCTTCGCACTCGAGCGGGAGCAAGCTCCCTCGCCACAGGTCATTGAATGGGCGCCCGGGACACAAACGCCTCGTCGACCTTCGCCAGGTCCTGCGGGCCGAGGGTGCCGGCGTAGTAATGCAGCTTGGTCCAGGCCATGAGGTAGTCGTAACGGGCCTGGGCCAGGTCGCGGCGGGTGCTGTAGAGCTGTTGCTCGGCATTGAGTGCATCGAGGTTGACCCGCTCGCCGCCAAGGATGCTTTGCCGGGTCGAGACCACCAGCGCTTCAGCGGAGCTCAGGGCCTTCTGATAAGCGCGCAGCTTGTTCACCCCGGACACGCAGGCGCTGAACTGGCGGCGCAATTCGATCAGCGTCTCGCGGGTCTTGGCCTCCAGCTCGTATTCGGCCTGTTCCATAGTGCGGCTGGCCTGGCGGGTCGACGCCGAGACCCCGCCACCGGCGTACAGCGGCACGCTGACTTCCAGGCCAATGGTGTTGGTGTCGTAGCGTTGGTTGTAGGTATTGCCACTTTCCGATTCGTTCTGGCGCATCGTCGCGTAGGCGCTGACCTTGGGCAGGTGCCCGGCGCGGTTGCGCTCCACCTCGAAACGCGCTACGTCCACGGCTTGGCGCTGGGACGCCAGGCTGGGGTTGTTGCTCACCGCCAGCTCGTGCCATGTGTCGAAACTGGCCGGTTGCAAGGCAAAGGTCTGGAAGGTGTCATGCAGCGGCGCCAGGTCGCCGATATCCAGGGCCGGGACGCCAATCAGCGAGCCCAGCTCGCGCAACGCGGCATCCTGCTCATCTCGCGCCTCGATCTCTTCGGCGATTGCCAGTTCATAGCGCGCCTGCGCCTCGAGGATGTCGGTGCGCGTACCTTCGCCCTGGCGAAACAGATGCTCGTTCTGGCGAAATTGCTGCTCGAACGCCTTTTTCTTGGCCTGGGCAATGTCGATCTGGTCCTGGGCGAACAGCGCCTGGGTGTAATGACTCAGCACCCGCACCAACAACTCCTGGCTCTTGCCACGAAAACTTTCGTCAGCGAACAACGCCTGGGCGACGCCTTTGCGGTAGGCCGCGTACGCCTCGTAGTCCAGCAGCGGTTGTTGCAGCGTCAGGCTGGAACCGTAGCTGCTGTAGTTGCGATCATCATGCTGGCTGGCGCCGCGATCGTTGAGGTACGTGACCTTGGACTGGTTGCGACCCTTGTTGTAGCTGTAGCCCAGGTGCGGCAGCAGCCCGGCGCGGCCAATGGCGCGATTTTCCAGGCCCGCATCGCGCTCCTTGATCGCGCCCAGGTAGACCGGGTCATTGCGCAGGGCCTGCTCGTAGAACTCGAAGGGCCCCATGGCCCAGGCGTTGTTACACACGGAAGCGGCCAGCACGGCTACCCAATAGAAACGCTTCATACCGCCGGACATCCTTATTCTTCGGTCAACGCAGAGCCGGCTCGGTCGAGCAGCGGTTTGAACAGGTAGTTGAGCAATGAGCGCTCGCCCGTGCGCACGAACATCTCGGCCGGCATTCCAGGCTTGATCACCAGGCCGTTGAGCTTGTCCATCGCCACGTCGCTGACGCTGCTGCGCAGGACGTAATACGGCGCGCCGGTCTTCTCATCGAGCATTTGATCGGCAGAAATCAAGCTGACTTCCCCTGGCACCCTTGGCGTGCGGTTCTGGTTGAAGGCGGTAAACAGGATGTCCACCGGCAAATGCGCGCCGACCTTGTCGATCAGGTGCACCGGCAGATGCCCTTCCACTTCCAACCGCGTGCCTTGGGGGACGATTTCCAGCAAGGTGTCGCCCTGGCGCACCACGGCGCCCTCGGTGTGCACCCCCAGGTTGACGGCGATGCCATCGGCGGTGGCAAGGATCTCGCTGTGTTGCAACTCGAAGCCGGCGGATTTCAGTTGCTCTTGCAGGGTTTCGCTCTTGAGCTGGGCGTCGGCCAACTGGCTGCGCACCTCTTTCTGGTATTCCTCGTTGTGCTGCTGCAGCTTCAGTCGCGACTCGACGATCCCCTGCTCCACCCGCCCGCTTTCGCCGCTGTTCTGCGCCAGTTCCTGCTGCACTTGCGACAACTGGCGCTGATAGTCCAGCAAGCGGTTGCGCGGGATATAACCGTTGTCGGCCAAGGGTTGCAGGTTGCCCAGTTGCAGACGCAGGGATTCGGCCTGGGCGGTCAGGTCGCTGCGGGCCCGACGCATACCCGCCAATTGCGCCGCCGCACCCTCGATGTTGGCGCGCAACGCCGCCTGCTCCCGGGTGAAGGCTTCGCGGCGGCTGCTGAACAGTTGCCGCTGGCCTTCAAGCACCAGGGCCAGGCGTGGATCGGGATCGCGACTCAGCTCAGCCGGGAAACTTACCTGCAACAGGTTGTCCCGCTCGCTTTGCCAGCGCGCCAGGCTCGCCCAGGTCATCCGGTACTGCGCCTGCAGCGATTGCACATCGGCGGCGGCCTGGGTCTGGTCCAGGCGGAACAGCGGCTGGCCCTGCTTCACCGCTTCGCCTTCACGCACCAGGATCCGGCTGACCACACCGCTGCTCATCGACTGCACCGCCTTGCGCTTGCCTGAAACCACCACGGTGCCCTGCACGGGGATGCCCTGGTCCAACGGCGCCAGGCTGGCCCAGGTGAAAAAACTGCCCGCGCCAACCAGCGCCAGTGCCCAGCCCACGCGCGTGAAGAAGTGGGCGTCGCGCTCCGGGCGCTCAACGTCCTGCGTATGTTCGAGATTCATGTCGAGCTCCTTGCTCATGCGCCACCGGGTTTGCTGGCGGCCTGGTACTGGCGACTCATGCTCAGTCCGTTGGGGGCCACCTGGGGACTGTTCGGCGGTGAGCTGCGTGGCGCGTTGTCCTGTGAACCCGACTGGCCGGAAAGCGCCCGCAACACTTGCTGGCTTGGGCCGAAGGCGTGTAGCCGGCCTTCGTCGAGCACCAGCAACTTGTCGGCCTGGGCCAGTGCCGAGGAACGATGAGTGACCAGCACGACACTGGTGCCCTGGGCCTTCATCTGGGCGATGGCACTGGCGAGCGCCGCTTCGCCAACCGTGTCGAGGTTGGAGTTGGGTTCATCGAGCACCACCAGGCTCGGCCGGTCGTACATCGCCCGGGCCAGCGCAACCCGTTGTTTCTGTCCGCCGGACAAACCACCGCCGTCCTCCCCCAGCACCGTGTCATAGCCCTGGGGCAGGCGCAGGATCAGCTCATGGACCCCAGCCTGCTGCGCGGCGGCGACGACCTTTTGCGGATCGGCTTGGCGAAACCGGGCGATGTTCTCGGCGATGCTGCCGCAAAACAGCTCGATGTCTTGTGGCAGATAGCCGATGTGCGGGCCGAGTTGCTCGCGATTCCAACGATGAATATCGGCCCCGTCGAGGCGCACCGTACCCGCCAGGGTCGGCCACACGCCCACCAGCACCCGGGCCAGGGTGGACTTGCCGGAACCGGACGCCCCCAGCACACCCAGCACTTCCCCCACGGCCAGGCTGAAGCTGACCTGCTGCAGCGTCGCGTTGCGTTGCCCTGGCGGCCCGGCGCTGACGTGTTCGAAACTCACCTGGCCCTCAGGCGCAGGCAGCGTCATGCCGTCGTCCTGGGGCGCAAACGCTTGCAACAGCGCGTCGAGACGCCGGTAAGCCAACTTGGCGCCGCTCCACTGCTTCCACACGGCGATCAACTGGTCGATAGGGCTCAACACTCGGCCCATCAGGATCGAGCCGGCAATCATCATTCCGGCGGTCATGTCGCCCTTGATCACTAGCAGTGCGCCCAAACCCAGCACCAGCGACTGCAGGCACAGGCGCAGGGTCTTGCTCAAGGAGCTGATGACCGCGCCGGTGTCGCTGGCCTGGTTCTGCAGGCCCAGAAACCGTGAGTGCACGGCGAACCAGCGGCTGCGCAGCGCGCCGAGCATGCCCATGGCCTGGATCGTCTCGGCGTTGTGCAAATGGCTGGTGGCCAGTTGACTGGATTGTTGCGAGTAGACGCTGGCCTGCCCCAAGGCCTTTTTGGTCATGGCCTCGTTCAGGCAGGCCAAACCGATCAGCAGCAGCGTGCCGACGGAGGCAAACACGCCGAGCCACACGTTGAACAGGTAGATCACCAGCAGATAGATGGGAAACCACGGTGCGTCGAAGAACGCGAACAGCGCCGGCCCGGTGAGGAATTGGCGAATATGCGTGAGGTCGCCCAGGGATTGCCCGGCGTTGCCTTCACCCTGGCGCAGATTGCGCTCGAACGCGGCCTTGTACACCTGGAGATTGAAGCGTCGCTCCAACTGGCTGCCGATGCGGATGACCACGAAGCTGCGGACCATTTCCAGCAGCCCGATGAATACGAAGAAGCCGACGACCATCAATGACAACATCGCCAGCGTGGTCTCGTTCTGTGATGACAACCCACGGTCATACACTTGGAGCATATAAATCGAAGGCGCGAGCATCAGGACATTGATCAACGCGGTAAAACATCCAACACTGATCAAAATATTTTTATAATCGCCCAGCGCTTTAAACAGCGGCGCCGCAACAGCGCTCCTTACCCTATTCATGATCTTCCTTGTTGTTGGCTTCGCCAGCGAACTGGCCGTTATTCAACTTGCCAATCTTTGTTTTTCGATTCGGCCGACACCGAAAAGCACGCCCGTTCAAACAAGCGCACTTCGTTCAAGACTCAAGTGTACTCATTCGTTAATGAGCACTCTGGGACTTATTCCGTTCAAGCCTGAGTATCAAACCGGACTTCAACGTCATTTGATAATGGTCTCCCTGACGCAGGCCCAAGTGTGTCCTGGAGTCTTGTTTGCCAATCAGGGAAAGTCCGTCGGGTTCAGTGAACCAACGAACCGGCTCGTCCCCCAGCCATTGGCCCAGGCAATCGGTTTGCCCGCCCAGGGTCTGATCCGCCTTGAGTTCGACGAGACAACTGTTGGACGGTTTGTCCTGCATCGCCTGGGTTTGCGCGTTGTCCTGCGGGCTCGACAAAACAGCCTGCCACTGACCGGCCAACTGCGAGGGTTCTGCTAACAACAGGCTGCGCGCCATGGCGACTTCTCCACATAACATCATCAGCGTAGCGAGCAACCCGGCGGTTGCTCGAACGCTATTGGGCATGAATTTCCTACGCATTTTTTTCATCCTGGCCGGGGTCCCGCAGGAGCAGCCGCCCCCACGGGACAGGGACATCAGGCCACGATATCCGAGACCGCAGCCTGGCCAACGGTGCTGACCAGGAAGTCAGCCACGCCGTGCCCGGAGAAGTCCACCGACAGCAGGCTGTTGCCACCCGATGTCGACAACACCGCATCGCCCGCCGCACCAGTGAACGCGCTCACGAAGTGCAGGCCCGCGCCCTTGGTGATACCGGTCAGGTCGATCTTGTCCAGGCCGCTGACGAAATCGAGGATCTGGTCCGTCGCTCCAGGCCGCGAATCGGAACTGGCGGCGAACACGAACGTGTCCGACCCCGAGCCGCCCCAGAGTTTGTCTGCACCACCGGCCCCCCAAAGGATATCGTTGCCCGCTCCACCCTTGAGCTCGTTGGCTACCGTGTTGCCGATCAGCAAGTCGCTGCCGGAGCCGCCGATGGCGTTTTCGATGACGGCACCCTTGGCGATGGAGACGTTGCCTACCATGCCGCCAACATCGGAGAACGAGGCGTCATTGAGGTTGATTTTCTGGTTCTGGGTGAAACCGGAGAAGTCCAGGGTATCGCGGCCACCTGCGTCCCATACCGAAAACACCACTTTGTCCGACGATGATGACGCACTGAGAAAATCGCGACCGGTATTGGAGTTGAAACCGTAGGTCGAATCGCCGGTACGGGTCGTGGTGTTGGCACCGTAGAGCTTCTGGATGGCCGCGATGTCATCCATCAGCGGACCGGAGGCGTAGGCTTCGACGCCGCCCTTGCTGAAGTTCTGGTCGGTATTGCTTTCGCTCCAGTAGCTCATGACGCTGTAGCCACGGGTGTCCTGGCCATAAGTGGCGTCATCGTAGGTCGGGCTGCCTTCGCCAGCGTTGTAGTCACCCGGGTGGGCCAGGCCGAGGGTGTGACCGATTTCGTGGGTCAGGGTCTGGCGGCCATAGTTGTTCAGGTCCGGGTTCTTGTTCTGGGTGTAGCTGCTGTTGATCAGGTACCAGGAGGTCCCGTCATAGCCGGCACCCGTCCCTGGCAGATAAGCAAACGCCGCCGCGCCATCCTGGCCGCCGCTGTAGTTGCCGAAGGTCATGTGACCGTCGCCGCCGCTGGCTTTTTCGGTGAAGGTGACATTGGCCACGTCCGCCCAGGATTGCATGGCCAGGGCGGCCTGGCCTTTCTGCTGCGCACTGAACTGGCTGAAGCCGCTGATCCCATGCTTGTTCATGGTGCTGAAAGAGGCGGAAGTCAGGAAAGTGTAGGTCAGCTCAATCTTGCCGCTGCCGTCCCGGTCCTGGTAAGCCGCACCGTCGCGCAGCAACTGAGTGGCCGCCTCGTCGACAGAGTACGACGGTTTGCCGTTGACGGTCAGGTTACCGCCCCGGTCGTATTGGTGGCTGAAACTATTGATCTGGTTGAACGCATTACTGGCAGCCGCCAATGATTGCGGCGCCCAGAGGAGTTGTTCGGCAGAATCAATAGCGCTGCTTTTGACTTTCGACATAAACACACTTCCTTGTTTGCAAATGGAACAGTTTTAGTCAGACAGACAATCTCTGGCGAGATCGTCCTATCACTCGCCCAATGAGGACGTAAGAAACCTGACACAATTGGAAATCAAACGTCTAGCAATTTTTTTCGTTCAATTTCACGCCCTGCCCGTAACGCCCATAAACAATAGGGTTCTGCCTCGTTAGTGCCCCAACTAAACCGCCCGAGTTGCGGATTGTCGGACAAAAAACTATTTAAATATTAAATATCGATAACTAGCAATTTGCGTACGGCGTCGCACTTTGGCCAACTAAGTGCCAGCGAAATGCTATTAACGAATATCTACTAAATCTCTACGGTTTACGTGCGCACACTTCCCGCAGACAACTTCGAAGCCAACGATGCACAGGATCGGCGTCCATCCGCGGATGCCAGAGCATGGCGATCGTGAACCCAGGTACGGAAAACGGCAGCGTAAAACTGTGCAGGCCGACCCGCAGGCTCGCGGTGTAGCGTTCGGGCACGCTGGCGATCAGGTCACTGGAGCGGGCCAGTCCCAGCGCCGAGGAAAAGCCTGGCACCGTGGTGACGATTTCGCGGGACAGATTCAGAGCCGCAAGGGCCTGGTCGATAAGGCCATGATCCAGGCCGCGCATCGACACACCGACATGCCCGCCTGCGGCATAACCGGCGGCGCTCACCGTTGCCTGGCTCAGCGGGTGTCCCGCGCGCACAACGCCAATCAAGCGGTCGCTGAACAACGCCTGGGTTCGTAGTTCCGGGCTGGTGTCCTTGTCCACGACGGCGGTCTCCAAGTCCACGGTGCCTTCGCGAAGCGTCGTGCTGTCCCGGTCGGTCTTTTCCACAAAGCGCAGGCGCACGCCGGGCGCTTGCTCGTGGATGCGAGTGATCAGGTCGATGGCGAAGTTTTCCACGAACCCTTCACGGGTGCGCAACGTGAAGGTTCGGCTCAAGCGCCTAAGATCCGGAGTCGTCACTGGCCGCAGCACCGCCTGGGCCTGCTGCACCAGGTGGCTGACCTGTTCGCGCAACTCCAGCGCACGAGGGGTCGGCACCAACCCTCGCCCGGCCCGAACCAACAGCGGGTCACCGGTGGTTTCACGCAACCGCGCCAGTGCCCGGCTCATGGCCGACGGGCTGAGCTGCAAGCGCCGGGCGGCACGGGCCACGCTGCCTTCCGAGAGCAGCACATCAAGGGTGACGAGCAGATTGAGATCAGGCGAGGACATGGCGGTATCTCGATTTGAACAGATGGCGTTTGCTGCAGCTATAACGTGCAAATGCTGCGTCTTCCGCCATGTTATGCCCAGGCGTAACGTTCTGACAGCTCCGTTTCGAGCGCCACGGATACAGGTGACACGATGAAACCCGTCAACACGCCACAAAACCGGCCGGCAACCGCGCCCGCACACCGGCTCTTTTCACCTCGCTGGGCCCTGGCCAGCCTTGCGCTCTCGACGCTGCTGGCCTCCCTTGGCGCCAGTGTGGCTGCGGTGGCACTGCCGACGCTGGCCGAGGTGCTCGGGGCCTCTTTCCAGCAGGTCCAATGGGTGGTGCTGGCCTATCTGCTGGCAATCACCACGCTGATTGTCAGTGTCGGCCGCTTGGGAGACCTGATGGGCCGGCGCAAGCTGCTATTGGCCGGTATCGCCCTGTTCACCTTGGCATCAGCGGTATGCGGCTTGGCGCCCTCGCTTTGGCTGCTGGTCGCCGGTCGGGCACTGCAAGGCCTGGGGGCCGCCATCATGATGGCGCTGACCCTGGCGCTCGTGGGCGAAACGGTCGACCAGGAAAAAACCGGCAGCGCCATGGGGCTACTGGCAACGCTGTCGGCAGTGGGCACAGCCCTCGGACCGTCCTTTGGCGGCATGCTGATCAGCGGGTTCGGTTGGCCGGCCTTGTTCCTGGTCAACATCCCACTGGGCCTGCTGACGCTAGGGCTGGCGTGGTATTCGCTACCGGTGCGTGAAGTGCCGCCGAAGCCCGAAGGAACCCGCTTCGATGTAACCGGTACCTTGCTGTTGGCAGTGACGCTCGCCACCTATGCCTTGTCCATGACTTCCGGACGCGGGAGCTTTGGCGGATTGAATCTTGCGCTGCTGCTGATCGCCGTCGTGGGCGGCGGGCTATTCATTCGGGCCCAGTCCCGGGCCGTATCGCCGTTGATTCCCTTGAAAGTGTTCCACGACAGATCATTGGTATCCGGCCTGGTGACGAGCGCCCTGGTTGCGACGGTCATGATGGCGACGCTGCTGGTCGGGCCTTTTTACTTGTCCATCACCCTCGCACTGCCGGCGGCCTTTGTGGGACTGGCGCTGGCCGTAGGCCCATCTGTTGCGGCGCTGGCCGGAGTACCTGCCGGGCGCCTGGTGGATCGCTTCGGCGTGCACCCCATGCGACTCGCCGGCCTGGCGAACATGGTGCTCGGCTGCCTGATGTTATCACTGGTCCCCCCTACCCTTGGCACCGTCGGCTACCTCGCGGCTATCGTGGTGACGACCCTTGGCTATGCGTTCTTCCAGACGGCCAACAACACGGCAGTCATGGCCGATGTAGCAGCCCAGAGGCGAGGCGTCATCGCCGGGCTGCTCAACTTGTCGCGCAACCTGGGTTTTTTCACCGGAGCCTCCGTGCTCGGCGCGGTGTTTGCAGCCGCGGCGGCGACGAATGACATTACCGGCGCCAGCCCCGCAGCTGTGACGAACGGTCTGCACATGACCTTCGCCGTCGCCCTGGCGATGATGATCCTGGCCCTGCTCATCGCCTGGAAAAGCCGCGTCCCAGAGCCATTGTCCAAGCCTCGGGACAAGCCCAGCCAAGCGTGATGGCATTCTGGACTTTGCCGTTTAAGTCGTGATCCAGATCAAAAAAAGTGAACCAATCGCAAAACGGACTGAAAAAATCCACATGAGCTTCATTTTCAGGTGCTATTTTTAGTTCTCACTGGTAGAGCCATGATGGCTCTTCCTTCCTGACATGAGCAAAAGGAAGCGCTCGATTGAAGAAGGCGGGCAACACATGAATAAAGGATCCTTCAGCAAGGTTACGTTCCCCAATGCTTGCCAGTTGATGCGCTGGCACTTCCATCCCATGGGATTCGAAGCAAGCATGGATGCGCCTGGCAGCATGGTTGCCCGGCTGTTTGACCGTGCCAGCGGCGAGACCATGATCGCCATTGCGGGTATCCCCTGCGCGACGGTGATGAATGCCCCGGATGTTGAACGAATAATCGAGGCCGTGGAGGCCGAGCTGGAAGCCTTTGTACCACCGGTGGGGTTGCGGCGGTTTGCTTCTTAAGTCCACTTCATGTGGCAATACCGTTTACCTAGGCTCCAAAAGCGGCACTTCCCTTTTTCCAAGGGGGGTGCCGTTTTTTTTTGAGAAGGGTTCGGGATTTACTTGCCTTGGTGTCTATATCCGTTGCCGCAGAAATGGATATCCCCCCCCCAAAAAAAATGTACCTAAAAAACGGAAAACCAAAAAAAACGGCGCTTTTCATCTCTGAAAAACGCCGTTGTTTCTAGGTGAACAGCATCACGCCAAAGCGGGCTTCTCACTCATCCCCCATGCAATCAGTCGTCGCGACTCATCAGGCCGAACAGCTGCAACAGGCTGACGAACAGGTTGTAGATCGATACATACAGGCTGATGGTGGCCATGATGTAGTTACGCTCGCCGCCGTGAATGATGGCGCTGGTCTGGTACAGGATGCAGACCGAGGAGAACAGCACGAAGCCGGCGCTGATCGCCAGTTGCAGGCCGCTGATCTGGAAGAAGAAGCTGGCCAGCGTCGCCCCCAGCAACACGAAGAAACCTGCGGTGATAAAGCCACCCAGGAAGCTCATGTCCTTGCGGGAAATCAGCACGTAGGCCGACAGACCACCAAATACCAGTGCGGTCATTGCGAAGGCCGAGCTGACCACTTCGGCGCCGCCCTGCATTTGCAGGTAGCGATTGAGGATCGGGCCGAGCAAAAAGCCCATGAAGCCGGTCAGGGCGAAAGCCGACACCAGGCCCCAGGCCGAATCACGGAGTTTGTTGGTGAGGAAGAAAAGGCCGTAGAAACCGATCAGCACGACGAAGATGTTCGGGTAACCCACCCGCATCTGTTGTGCGACATAAGCCATCACACCGCTGAAAGCGAGCGTGAGTGCCAGCAAGCCATAAGTGTTGCGCAGGACGCGGCTAACCTCTAGCTGCTCAGCCTGCACGCTGTTGTTCACTGCGTAATCCTGTTCGCGCATGGCGACACTCCTCCGGTTTTGAAACATTCAGTGGCAAGGATCATAACAGACGCTCTGTAACAAGCTACGTAGAGAGTTTGACAGTGTGTTTCATTCGGGTATTATGGCGCCCGCAACGCAGTACGGAGGTGTGGCCGAGTGGTTTAAGGCAACGGTCTTGAAAACCGTCGACTGTAACAGGTCCATGAGTTCGAATCCCATCGCCTCCGCCATTTTTTAACGTTAAAGCCCTGATTATTCAGGGCTTTTTCGTGTCTGGCATTCAGAACGCCAATTGCAGCTTCAACATTGGACACCGCTATGGCAAACCCTCCCAAGCCAATCAAGGAAAGAAAAGTGACCAGTAAAACCATCGGCTCCATCGTTGCTGCAATCGCGGGCATCGTCCTGTTGTGCGTGTTCTTTGGCAGTTGGTACACGGTCGACGAAACCGAGCGTGGCGTACTGCTGCGCAACGGGGCGCTGGTCGGGGTGATTGAACCGGGACTGTCCTTCAAGACGCCCTTTATCGAGTCGGTACGCCTGATCAGCGTCCAGAGCCAAGTGACGGCTTATGAAGACCTCCAGGCCTACAGCAAGGACCAACAGTCCGCCCAGCTCAAGGTGTCCGTGTCCTGGCACATCGCGCCTTCCGATGTCGCGAAGGTCTATACCCAGTTCAAGGACCTGGAAGGTATCCGCGACCGGATGATCAGCCGCCAGGTGCCAACCCAGGTGGAAAACGTATTCGGCAAGTTTAACGCCGTGGCTGCCGTGCAGAACCGCGTCCAACTGGTCAACGATATTTCCACGGCCATCAAGGCGACCATTACCGGCCCCGTGATCATCGACAGCGTCCAGGTCGAGAACATCGACTTCAGTGACGCCTACGAAAAAGCCATCGAAGCGCGCATGGCTGCGGAAGTCCAGGTCAAGACCCGCGAACAACAGCTCGCCACCGAGCAGGTACAAGCACAGATTCGCGTGACCCAGGCCCAGGCGGAGGCCGATTCGCAAGTTGCGCAGGCCAAGGCAGACGCACTGGCGACCGAGTTGCGCGGCAAAGCCGAGGCCGAAGCCATCAAGGCACGGGCCCAGGCCCTGGCCAGCAACCAGAACCTGGTGGAACTGACCAAGGCCGAACGCTGGAATGGTGTCTTGCCAACCACCGTGCTGCCAAACGGCGCCCTGCCCTTCATCGACATCAAGTAATGCCACCGGCGCGGCTATCCGGCCGCGCCTGCTTCACTGCGGCGCGCTGCGCAGCAAACATCGCCCCTCTCGTTAGCGCTACACTCAGCCATGAAACCGACGTTCATCGTTAGCAGGGAGCTCAACGTGTACCCAGGCCAAAGCAAACCGGCACGCCACCCCCGCACGACGTTTACTTTTCCCCCTTCCGGCTCCCTCTCGAGCCTCTCTTCGCCCTCGAGCATTCACGAACTCCTTCGATAAGCGCCCTGAACAGGAGAATAGCGTGACCACTATTATCAAAAAATATAAATGGCCCGCCCTATTGGCCATCGCGCTTGTTGTTTTTTCGGCTCTGATATTCTTTTTGATCAAGTCATACACATACGACTCATCGACCTACTTCGAATCCCGCGACTTCATTCGCCAGCTCAAGCAAGCCGACGCTAACTGGAACGTCAAGATCCTCAGGAAAAAGATCGGCGTGAACAACAACCTGTCGTTGACACCGCCACTCGAGGCCGGCAGTCGATGGGAGCAGTTGGAGCAGCTCAATAACGCTGGTCCACTGGCCGTTCTTTGGGCATCCAGACGCAACGGCTACGTGGACGCGGTCAAGAACAAAACGGTACTGGTCGATCAATTCCAGCAACACAACGCCAATCTGCGCACAGCCCTGGATGCGTTGCCGATGGTCGAGGATGGTATTCAAACCTTGCTCGACGGGATGAGCGCCGAAAGCCCGACGGAACATCTGGCAACAGCTTCCAATGTTCGTGAGCTGACGCTGACGACGCTGGAGTACGCACTTTATGTCACCGCGGACAAAGCCGAGGAAGTGCAGCGCCAATTGAGTGATCTGGAAAGACAGGTCGATCAACTGCCCGTGACCAGCCAGCCCCTTTTCATTGCCCTGGCCCAGCACGTTAAATCCATTATCCAGGAACAACCGATCGTCAATGATCTGCTGGATCGCATCAGCGTGATTCCGGTGGCCCAGGAACTGGACAGCATCACCGAGCTATTGAATGAAACCCAGCGCAGGACCGCCGCTGCGGACCGTCAATACCATATCTACCTGGGCGCGTGTGCCAGCCTCATGGCGCTGTTGATGATCTACCTGGCGGTGCGGCTGGTTCGCAGTTACGCCGTCATCAACCAGATCAACCAGCAACTGCAAACGTCCAATGAACGGCTCGAAGAGCGCGTGCAGGAGCGCACCCGAGAACTGATGGAGGCCGAACGCGAACTGGTAGATGCGGCACGAATGGCGGGCATGGCCGAAATCGCCACGAATGTGTTGCACAACGTCGGGAATGTGCTCAACAGCGTGAACATTTCAGCCGAACTCGTCACCCGCAAGTTGAGGAACAGCAAGACGACCGGGCTCACCAAGGCGGTCAAAATGATGAATGAACATGCCGAAGATCTTGGCCAGTTCATCACCCATGATGAAAAAGGTCGGTTGCTGCCGCGTTATTTCAACGAACTGGTCGACTCCATCGCCGCAGAACAGGCCTTGCTTATCGATGAGCTGGCGCAGTTGACCAAGAGCATCGACCACATCAAGGAAATCGTCACCACTCAACAAACCTATGCAGGAGCAGCCAGGCTGATCGAACCACTCAATGTCAGCGATCTGTTCGAAGATGCGCTACGCATGAACTCGGGCGCGCTCAGTCGGCATCACGTCACCGTCATCAAGGAGTATCAGGACGTTCCTGCGATCATGGGCGACAAGCATAGGTTGCTGCTGATCCTGATCAACCTGATCAGCAACGCCAAATTCGCGATGTCGCACATCAGCGAGCACCCACGGGAGATGACCCTGGGGATCCGCATCCTCGACGAAACGACACTATGCCTCAGCGTCAAGGACCGAGGCGAAGGCATTTCCCCGGAGAACCTGGCCCGCATCTTCAATCACGGTTTCACGACCCGCAAGGACGGCCATGGGTTTGGCTTGCACAGTTGCGCCCTGGCGGCGGTTGAAATGAATGGCCGCCTTTATGTCCATAGCGACGGACCGGGGCAAGGCGCTCTGTTTACCCTGGAAGTCCCGTTGGAATTGGCCCGCGCCTGATCATCGTGACGGGCGCAGGCTGGCCCGCCGGCATCGCGAGCAAGCGGCTCCCACAGGGGATTTTTGGTGAACAGCCGGAAAAACTGTGGGAGCTTGCTCGCGATAGCGGTGTACCTGTCACCGAGAGAGTGGATGTACCGGCCCCCTCTATTTCGTGTTTACAGGCCGGCCACTACGAGCTCTTCGGGTCGGCAACGCGGCGGCGTAGGCCAGCGCTTCCTCACGGGAAGCAAAGGAACCCAACCGGTCAGCCTGGGTGCAGACCCTCCACGGGCCGCTGTTTACGCTAAGCACGTCATAACCGTTGATGTGCATTTTCGTCAGCATTGCAGTACTCATTGGTCACCTCCGACTTTAACCAAGGGTGCACGGCTACCATACACGCGGATTGCGCTGGGCGGCCAACCGAACGTCGCGACACCCGCCGCATTCGTGGCGCTCTCAGTGGGAATCCGAATCCCACAACCAGTCCCACAGCCCCGGCAAATGCACGGGCCCAGCGCTGTGATCGACCGTCCGAGCCAAGGCCGCTCGCTCCAGCGCCTGGTGGTCATCATAGAACGGCTTGGCGTCGGTCCTCACGCCGGTAGCCTTGGCACTCTCGAGCAGGATTTGCAGGTATTCGCGAGCATGCCGGGCGGTATAACGATTGATGTCGTGAAACGTCACCACCACTGGAATAACCCCATCCACCGCTGGCAGTTGCCCGGCGGCGATGCGCTCGCGCACTTCGGAAAGTTGCCGGGTCAGGTTGATCCGCCGCCGCGGGCTCATCGTGATGCCCCAGACTTTGCCGTCATTAGCACTCAGGTCGGTCAACAGGATGTGCAGGCCATGCTGTCGGTAGGCGGCCGCAGTGCGCTTGTCGAAGCTCCAGAATGGCGGCCTCACCAAAATCGGTGCCGCACCGCTAATGGCAGCGATGTCGCTCCCACCATTGTTGAGCGATTGCTCCAGCTCATCAGGGCTCAGCGACCGGTGATTGGTGTGCCAGTGGGTCGCCGTATGAAAGGCCAGCACATGGCCTTCCTGCTGTTCACGGCGCATGACCGAGCGGCCAATATCACTGCCACCAGCACGTGGTGCGCGAGTTTGCAGGAAAAATACCGCCTTGATGCCGGGCTGTACCGGATTGTCTGCGAGTGCGTCGAGCACCTCCAGGCTAGGGTTCCAGATAGACGAGGCACTGGGACCATCATCGAATGTCAGCAGGAAACGGATCGGGGGGTGTTCGCGCAAACGTTGCTCGGTTTGCGGCGTCAGTTCGATGGGGGCGCCAATGCAACCCGACAAACCGATGGTGAGGGCTGCGACGAACAGCACCCTGGCGATGTTTTTCATGTCTTGCCTTTTGTTGATGCCGCGCTGCGTCGCCTTTGATCCCTGGCCTACGGTGTTGAAGCTCACCTTGGAGAAGGGTAACCGGGTTTGGTTCCTTGCCGCGAATTCCGACCGCTCTGGTATTGCTCCGTGCTCGAGCCTGGGCGGTATTAATTTGACCGTCTGGAAATTCGATGGAATTTTCCGCATGCCTTTGTATCCATCCGTATAGGACTAATTAGGGAGGATTTATGGGCGGGCCATCGCTTTACATCATCGACTACATGCTCCATGGCGAACCCAAGTCATTCATTATTCGCGCAGAAGCGATGAATAACTCCGAGGCTTGGCATTGGGCCAGTTGCGACGCGGGGGTCGGGCGCATACCGAAATTCGGGAGAGAGAAGGTCAAGCGGGTCTCCAAGCCCCTGGCTGAAAAATACGGTATTACCGACGTGCGCTGGCGGGCGAGCGTCACGCCGTCCTGGGTCAAGGAGTCCAGCTGACATCATTGGCATTGTTTGCGACGCACCGGCTGTCTAGCCGGACGCCGGATTCTTCGACAGACCTGAAATAACTCAACTACGCTTAAATCACGGCACAGCCCGCCCCTGGCGGGTTTTGTGCTGCCTCATCAACCCCTGAATGGAGGTGTGACATGTCCGAAAAAGAGTCCATCACCACCCTGCTCACCTTGCTCGAATCGCGTCAGGCCCGGCTCACGGCAGCCTGCAAGGAAATCGCCGACTGGGTCGACCACCAGGGCGGGCATCCCACCGCAGTGCGCATCCGGGACCGGCTCAACGACATCGACAAAGATGCCCCGTCGATCCAAAGCGCGCTAATGTCGCTCAAGCCTGCTGAACCCCCTCTGCCCAAGTTTCGCTGACGCGCTGCGCCAGACTTGTTTCTCCCTGAGTTCTACCGGCTGGAAAACTGATGGAACGCGGGCTTTTTTTGCACCTCGAAATTGATAGGCACCGGTGCAGAAACCGCAAAGGGAGAAACTCATGAATGCCAGAATCCTGCTATTGATCGTTTGTGCGAGCCCCGTCGCCGTCTTCGCCCAAGGCTGCGATGTCATCACTCGATCCCAGAGCCAGGCCGTCCCAGTCATCGAAAGCCACAGTTGCTACGAATACAAAGGCATGCCCGCGGAAACCCTCGATTGGTCTTGCAGCAATGAAAGCAAAGGAACGCTCACGACCCAAAAGCGTAAAGTCGAGCGTTGTGCCGAGGGATACGTGGCGACATGCCAGGCGAAGCCGACCCAGGAAGCGTTGGCCAACCCGCACTCAACCAGCAAGGACAAGCGCGGTGGGTCGGCCACTCTTCCCGATAATGCAAAATTGACGTGGTACTACTACGGTATCGAGCAGTTGCAGCAGGCCCAGGAAGACTGCGAAACCACCGGCGGCAATTGGATAAACCATTGAGGTGGCTCACAGCCTCTTCCTGGCTAGCCCTTGCTGTGCTCCGGCGATGAAGGACCTTCCTTGACCCCGCGAGGCCCGGCTACGCCCCAAATGACCAGGCCTAGCACTGGCAAGATGATCAGCAGCAGGGCCCAGCCAGCCTTGGTGCCGGCCGACTTGTCGCTTCGAAAGACACTGACGATCGCCCACAAATCGACGAGCAGCAAAAGCACCGCAACAGCGATCCAGAAATAACTGGCTAATTCAGACATGGCCTAATCCTCTTGTCGGTTCAAGGATTAGGCAGAGCCGTTGAGGCGCCGTTCAAAGAATTTGCACCCTCAAGATGCGCATTGGCGGCTATCCCCGCTCGTTCAGATAAGCGACCCACTGCTCATAGGCCTCATGTTGACGCTGGACCGCCTCATCCCAAGTCGATCCACTCATTTGATGAACACATATGAGTTTCATCATTTCCGATGTCGCTGTATCGAGCTCCACCAGGAGCTCATGGGATTTGATCTTGAAGTCTTCAACGGTGGTCATTTCTCGCTTCCTTCCCCTATCGGGGCCGGCCAATGCACCCAACATGGATTCATTTTTTTGAAGCTGATTCATTTGAGGCGATAACCGGTCGAAAACCTAGTGCTAGTGGTCGGAGAGATGGATTGGAGCGATGGCAGGCACGAATAAGCTCTGTCTTTCCCGCACCGTCGCGGTCGTATTGGATAAGACCTTGAAAAACTCGATATTTGAACGAAGCAGCTAATGTCAGGCGCAAATATTGCAGTTATATTTCACTTTAATGACAGTCACAGATCGAGCACGGCCATGAAAATTCGAGCGACCGTCATCTGCGAGGAAAATCGCCATATCCTCCTGGTTCGCAAAGCCAACAGCCGCTGGGCGTTGCCGGGCGGTACCGTCGAGCGCGGGGAATCCCATGCCGGGGCAGCCATACGGGAGTTGGCAGAGGAAACCGGCCTGGACGTCGAGAACCTGCTCTACTTGATGCGAATCAGTGACGGGCAGACCGAACATCATGTGTTCGAAGCATCGGTCAGCGACTCGACGGCGGCCAAGCCACAGAATGAAATCAGCGATTGCCTTTGGCACCCGCTGGACGCCATTGCCCAACTGCAAATGAAAAAGGGAACGCGGGACATTCTCGAGGCTTTTCGGCGGCGGTTGTGAGGCGCCGGCACTGATGATCAACGCCGAATAGGTTGCATGAGATAAATCATGCAACCTATTGTTTTATAACTATTAGATAATCAGAAAATGCCTGAAAACCTGCCATCAAGCCACTGGGGGCAATGGGCTCACTTTTTCTGCCAGGCGGTGCTGATCGGATTGACCACGGTATTTTTTTCCTGCGTATAGGTCCCATTCTGCTGGGCTATCGCCTCGCCAGTGTCGACAATTGCGTTCTGGATAAATACGTTTTGTTCATCACCTCGAATAAAGGTGAGTTGGTGATACGCCGTTTTATTTCCCCAATCCGGGGAAGGCAGGGAAATGAACTTCACGGTGTATGTCTCATCGGTGTGTTGGCCCTGCAAGACGTAGACACCGTAATGATTTTCTCCCTGAGAGATGATCTTGTACAAACCGTTGCTGTAGTAATAAATTTCCGCATCGGGAAAAGGCTTCTTATCGTACATTTTCCGATAGTGCAGAACCTGCTTGACGGTCGGCTCGCCAAAGTCCACAGCCAGCGATTTCCCATCAACGGAGGTTGTCTCCCCTGCGTATACAGCGCTGCTGCTCATCAAGGCCAACAGACTCATCGTTGCGATTGTTTTCACTCGTTACCTCTCCATGGTAAAGGATTAGCGTAATGGGCAAGGCTTGGAGGATATGACCCCTTGCTAATCTCGACGCCGAGTGTAAGGGCTTGTGCTTGAAAACACCCGCAGGCTTGGACTCCGTTTCTGCAGCAATTTCCAGAAGCAGAAACGAACAAGGGTTTGCATTAGCTTTCGCTCGCAAACCCTTGATTTTAGATGGTGCCCGAAGCCGGAATCGAACCGGCACGCCCTTACGAGCGGGGGATTTTAAGTCCCATGCGTCTACCAGTTTCGCCATTCGGGCGGTAGCGCGGTTAGCCATGGAAATATCGGCAAAATCCAATGGCCGATGTTCTGGCTGGTGCAGCAAGAGGGGGGAATATATACATCCCTCCCCCGCGAAGCAAGGTAGCTCATGTCCTTTTCAATACAAAAGCTTTCAATGCTTCGAAATAAAAAAGCTCCGTAAATCATAGATCTACAGAGCTTTTTAAAAGTGGAGGCCGAAGTCGGAATCGAACCGGCGTAGGTGGATTTGCAATCCACTGCATAACCATTTTGCTATTCGGCCTCAGAACGCTTGATGCGATGCTGCCACATCAACCGCGGTACAAACTGATCAGGAAACAAGCCACCTACTCAGCGCTATCTCCTTGAAAACATTGAGATTTTTTACGTCTCAGTGCGTTCGATGGGCGCAATTATGTACTCATTTGCCTAGGCTGGCAACCCCTTGATTTCAAAAAAAAATCGCCCAGCGGTCTCGGTGTGCCAGGCAGATATCAGAAGCCTTTTGGGGCTGCTGCACAGCCCTGGGTGAGCAGGCTCCCTCGTCACGGGGATTTGCGGGGTTGTGAGGTCTACGGTGCACCGCCCAACCGGCTGTCGCAGCCCTGCACCATTATGGGTAACATACCGGCCTTCCCCGCAGCCCTTCTGCGACCTGCTAAATAAGCCTATTCCATGCCATTTGAACTCAGCGTTGACCTCTCTACCCTCGCTATTCTTGCTGTTGTCGCATTCATTGCCGGTTTCATCGATGCCATTGCCGGTGGCGGTGGGTTGCTGACCACGCCAGCCCTGCTGACGGCAGGCTTGCCGCCTCATCTGGTCCTGGGGACCAACAAACTCAGTTCGACCTTCGGCTCGGCGACGGCCAGCTTCACCTTCTACAAGCGCAAGCTGTTCCACCCAAGGCAGTGGACTCATGCCCTCGTCGGCACTCTGGTTGGGGCCCTGACCGGCGCCATCGTCGCCCATTACTTGCCCGCCGAGTGGCTGAACAAGATGCTGCCGGTGATCGTCTTCGCCTGCGGCCTGTATCTGTTGTTCGGCGGCACGCCCAAGGCACCTCTGGACAGCGATGCACCGATCAAGAAGACATGGCAGTCGCCCCAGGGCTTCAGCCTGGGTTTCTATGACGGTGTGGCCGGGCCGGGTACGGGGGCGTTCTGGACTGTGAGCAGCCTGCTGCTCTACCCCATCGACCTGGTCAAGGCCAGTGGCGTGGCCCGTAGCATGAACTTCGTCAGCAACATCGCGGCGCTGTCGGTGTTCATCTTTTCCGGGCAAGTGGATTGGGTCATCGGCCTGAGCATGGGCCTGTCGGTGATGATCGGCGCGTTCTTCGGCGCTCGCACCGCCATCAGCGGCGGTGCGAAGTTCATCCGACCGGTGTTCATCACCGTGGTGCTGGGCTTGACCGTACGTCTAGCCTGGCAGCACTGGTTCAGCGTGGCCTAAGCGCCGCGCCACATACAGATCGATCAGGTAGCGGGCGATGGAGCGCGAGGCCGGCAATGGTGGCAAGTCATGGACGTTGAACCACTGGGCGTCCTCGATTTCATCTTCCTGGGGCACAATGTCGCCACCGGCATATTCAGCGTGGAAACCGAGCATCATCGAATGGGGGAACGGCCAGCACTGGCTGCCCATGTACTGGATGTTCTTCACCTCGATACTGACTTCCTCGCGAACCTCGCGCACCAGGCAATCCTCGGCCGATTCGCCAGGCTCGGCAAACCCCGCCAGGGTGCTGTAGACGCCCGGGACGAAACGCGGCGAACGGGCCAGCAGGATTTCATCGCCGCGAGTAATCAACACGATCATGCTCGGTGAAATCCGCGGATAGTGCCGCAGCTCACAGGCATCGCAATACATGGCCCGTTCCAACGGAATCTGGCCCATGCGCTTGCCGCAACTGCCACAGAAACGATGTTCGCGGGCCCAGGTGCCGATCTGCGCGGCATAGCCCAACACTTTGTACAGCGTGTGGTCATCCTCGAGCATGAACGCCCGCAGGCCTTTCCAGTTACAGCCTGGGATGTCCAGCGAGCTGTGCAATTCCAGCAGGTAGACCGGCTCGCCATCCAGGTGACCGATGCCGTGCTCGGCGAGGACCGACAGGTCTTGGCGCTTGAGCCATTCGCGGGGAAACAGCGCGCCATTGTCATCGAACAGAAAGCCCTCAGGGCTGCGGGCGACGGCCCAGCCGCCAGCAAGAGCGGTATCGAGTACTGCGGTGGTCCAGCGTGAAATCATGGTCAATCAATCCTGAAATTCAGGTTTCTGTTTGCTCATATGGGCGGCCATGGCCACGCGCAGGTCGGTCGATTGCAACATGGCGGCGTTCCAGGTGGCGACGTATTCCAAACCGTCGTCGATGCGGTGGTCGCGCATGTAGCTGATCATTTCCTTGGTGCCGGTCACGGCAATCGGCGACTTGGCGGCGATCTCCCGGGCGATGCCCATCACACCGTCGAGCAGGCTGGCGGTGTCACTGTAGACACGATTGACCAGGCCGATGCTGCGCGCTTCTTCGGCACCGAAGGTGCGCCCCGTATAAGCGAGTTCACGCAGCATGCCGTCCCCGATGATCCGGGGCAAGCGTTGCAGTGTGCCAACATCGGCGGCCATGCCGATATCAATCTCCTTGATGGAGAACTGGGCGTCCTCGGTCGCGTAACGCATGTCGCAGGCGGCAATCAGGTCAATGGCCCCGCCCAGGCAGTAGCCCTGGATCGCGGCGAGCACGGGTTTGCGGCAGTTGTCCACGGCGTTGAACGAGGCTTGCAGTTGCAGGATCTTGCGCCGCAGCAGGCGTGCATTGCGCCCTACGTCCTTGCCCAATTCGTTGGCCACGCCCGCCAGCATCATCAGGTCTATCCCCGAGGAGAAATGCTTGCCGGCGCCGCTGAGCACCACCACCCGTGCGGCATCGGTGTCGTCGATCCATTGGAAGATCTCGATGATCTCGCTCCAGAACGCGGCGTTCATCGAGTTGATCTTTTCCGGGCGATTGATCTGCACATGGGCAATGTTGTCTACAAGTTCGACGTTGAACGCTTGGTATTGCGACATGGCAGTGATCCTTTACCGGCTGAAAAGAGGCTTGAACTATAACAAGCCAGCGCAACAGGACGTAGGCAGTGCATCGGCCAAAAGCGGGACTGCTCGCCTTTCATGAAGATCGACCCGTGGCGAGGGAGCTTGTCCCGCTGGGGCGCGCAGCGGCCCTAAAACCCGGCGACACGGTAGATCAGGTTGATTGAGTGAGCTTGAGAGGGGCTGCTAGCATCCCGGTCGAGCAACCGATTTGCTCTTGAAACTGACACTGATTCGAGGCACTCCCTTAACCCCCGCCGTGCCCAATTCCCCGTGGCGAGGGAGCTTGCTCCCGCTGGGGCGCGAAGCGGCCCTAAAACCCGGCGACACGGTAGATCAGGTTGATTGAGTGAGCTTGAGAGGGGCTGCTGCGCAGCCCAGCGGGAGCAAGCTCCCTCGCCACAAATGCATCTCGGCTCTTAATACCGTGCAGCATTATCGGCTCGACGGCTTACTCATCCGTCTTTAGCTGCCCATCCCAACCACCCCCCAACGCCGCAATCAACTGCACGCTGGCGATCAGGCGGCTCTGTTGCAGGCTCAGCACGCTGCGTTCGTTGCTCAGGGCGGTAGCCTGGACGGTCACCACATCGAGGTAGGCAATCAACCCGGCCTTGTACTGGTTCTGCGTCAAACGCAGGGATTCGCGGGCGGCGTCGAGGGCTTCCTGGCGCACGCGGGCTTCGTCTTCCAGCACTTTGAGCTGGATCATGTAATTTTCCACCTCGCGCAAGCCGTCGAGCACGGTCTGGCGATAGGTGGCGACGGTCTGATCGTAGGCCGCGACAGTACGGTCGACCTCTGCCGAACGCTGGCCGCCATCGAACAGCGTCATTGCCAGTTGTGGCCCTACCGACCAGAACCGGTTCGGCACGCTCACCCAGTTGTCGTAGGTACTGCTGCTGTAGCCGCCACTGAGGCTCAGGGTCAGGTCCGGGTAATACGCGGCCTTGGCGACCCCGATGTTGGCGTTGGCGGCCATCACCGAACGTTCCGCCGAGGCGATATCCGGCCGGCGTTCGAGCAGTTGCGACGGCAGCGCCACCGGGATCTGCGGCAGCGACGGAATGTCCTGGGTCTCGGCCAGGTTGAACTCGGCCGGCGGCAGGCCGACCAGTACGGCAATGGCGTTTTCAAACTGGGCCCGTTGCCAGATCAGGTCGATCAGGTCGCCCTGGGTGGTCTTGAGCTGGTTTTGCGCCTGAGCCACCGCGTCCTTGCCGGACACCCCGGCGCGGTACTGGTTTTCGGTCATTTTCAGGGAGCGCTGGTAGTTGTCGACGGTGGTCTGCAACAGGCGCTTCTGTTCATCGATCACCCGCAACTGCAGATAGTTCTGCACCAGTTCCGATTGCTGGCTCAGGCGCATCGCCGCCAGGTCGGCAAAACTGGCTTGGGCGCTTGCCTCGTCGGCTTCCAGGGTGCGGCGCAACTTGCCCCATACGTCCGCCTCCCAGCTGACGCCGGCCTGGGCGCTATAGGTGTCGCGAATGCCGCTGGACGAACTGCTCAGGCTCGAACTGCTGCTACCCGTGCCCTGACTGGAGCGGGTCTTGCCGACGGTCAGGTCCACGGTGGGAAAAAATGCGCCACGGGCGTTGCGCACCAGCGCCCGGGCCTGTCGGTATTGGGCGTCGGCCTGGGCCACGGTCTGGTTGGACGCATTGAGCTGGTCCACCAGAGCATTGAGTTGCACATCGCCGTACAGCTCCCACCAGGCGCCCCTGGCCATCGCATCGCTTGGGTTGGCCTGGCGCCAGCCTTGGGCCTCCTTGTATTGCACCGGCTCGGCAGCCTGGGGACGTTGATAATCCGGGCCGACGGCGCAGGCACTGAGCATCGCCACGCACAGCACCAGGCTCAGCACCCGCGAACCACGGGCGGTGGCCAGCGTTGCGGCAAGATTGAAAGGCGAACGGTCGGTCATAGCGGAGTTTCCAGGGCAGCATCAGTGCGCACACCGCGCCAGCGATTGAAGCGATGGCGCAGCTTGTCGAGATAAAGGTAAACCACCGGTGTGGTGTAGAGCGTCAGAACCTGGCTGAACACCAACCCACCGATGATGGTCAGGCCCAATGGCTGGCGCATTTCCGAGCCTTCGGCGGCGCCGAGCAACAGCGGCAAGGCACCAAGGATCGCCGCCAGCGTGGTCATCAGGATCGGCCGCAACCGCAGCAGGCAAGCGCTGCGGATTGACTCCAGTGGCGTCTGCCCGGCACGTTCGAGTTGCAGCGCCAGATCGATCATCAGGATGGCGTTTTTCTTCACCACGCCGATCAGCAGGAACAGCCCCAACAGCGAGATCAGGCTGAACTCGCCACCCAGCGCGTAGATCGACAGCAACGCGCCGACCCCGGCTGATGGCAACGTAGACAGGATGGTCAACGGATGGATGTAGCTTTCATAGAGCACACCCAACACCAGGTACACCGCCAGCAACGCCCCGAGGATCATGAACGGTTGGCTTTTCTGGGTGGCGGCGAACGCATCGGCGGTGCCGGCCATTTTCACGATGACATCCTCGGGCAACCCGAGCTTGGCAAGTGCCCGTTCGATGGCCGCGGTGCCCTGCTCCACCGTGACACCTTCGGCCATGTCGAAGGAAATGCCCTCGGACGCGAACTGACCCTCATGGCTGACCCGGTCGTCCTCCAGGCTGTTCTCGTAGTGGGCAATGGCCGACAGCGGTACGCGCGCGCCATCGGCGGTGATCACCTGGACCTGCTCGAGGGTACTCGGGTCCTGGGCATACTTGGGATTGACCTCCATCACCACCTGGTACTGGTTGAGGCTGTCGTAGATGGTCGAGATCTGCCGCTGGCTATAGGCGTTGTTGAGCACCGCGGTGACCATGTCCATGTCGATGCCCAGGCGCTTGGCCTGGTCGCGGTCCACCACCAGCGTCACCTGCTGCGCCCCGCCGCCGTCACGAGCGTCGATGGCGGTCAGCTCCGGCAAGGCCCTGAAGGCCGCCACGACCTTGGGGTACCACGCGCGCAGCGACGCCAGGTCGGCGCTTTGCAGGATGTAGGAATACTGCGAGGTGGTCTGCTCGCGACCGCCACCGAACTGCAGGTCCTGGTCGGCCATCAACATCAACTGAGCGCCGGGGACATTGGGCATTTCTTTACGAAGGCGCTCGATGACTTTCTGTGCAGAAATATTACGCTCCTTGATCGGCTTGAGGCGCACCAGCATGAAGGCGTTGTTGGTACCGTTGTTGCCACCGATGAAACCGGCGACGCTTTGCACCGCCTCGTCCTTGAGTACGGCGCGGCGGAAGATTTCCATCTTCGGCTGCATCACGTTGAACGACAGCCCGTCATCGCCACGCACGAAACCGATCAACTGGCCGGTGTCCTGCTGCGGCATGAAGGTTTTCGGCACCACCACATACAACGCGACGTTCACGCCGATGGTCACCAGCAGGCTCAGCAAGGTCAGGCGCCGATGGCGCAGCACCCAGTCCAGGCTGGTGGCATAACCACGGACCATCCGCTCATTGAGCCGCAGGCTCCAGCGCTGCAAGCGATTCTCCTGCCCCGGCACGTGAGGCTTGAGCCAGCGGGCGCAGAGCATCGGTGTAAGGGTCAGCGAGACCACCAGCGAGACCACGATGGACGCCGCCAGGGTGATGGAAAACTCACGGAACAGGCTCTCGATGATCCCGCCCATGAACAGGATCGACAGGAACACCGCCACCAGCGAGACGTTCATCGACAGCAAAGTGAAACCCACCTCTTCGGCCCCCCTATACGCCGCCGTCATAGGGGGAACACCTTCGTCGATATGCCGGGAAATGTTCTCCAGCACCACGATGGCATCGTCCACCACCAACCCGGTCGCGAGGATCAACGCCATCAAGGACAAATTGTTCAGGGAGAAACCGTACAGGTACATCACCGCAAACGTACCCACCAGCGACACCGGAACCGCCAGCGTCGGGATCAACGAGGCGCGGAAGTTGCCGAGGAACAGGAACACCACCAGCACCACCAGGGCCACGGCGATCAGCAAGGTCATTTCCGCTTCATGCAGGGTGGCCTTGATCACCGGCGAGCGGTCCATCGCCAGGTTCAGCTTGACGCTGGCCGGCAGCACGGCCTGTAACGCCGGCAGTTGCGCCTTGATTTCGTTGACCGTCTCGATGATGTTGGCCCCGGCCTGGCGGTTGATCACCAGCAACACGGCGGCATCGTTGTTGAAGAAACCGCTGTTGTAGCGATCCTCGACGCCGTCGGTGACTTTCGCCACGTCCTTGAGTCGCAGTACCGAGCCATCCTGATAACGGATGATCAGCGTTTCGTAGTCCTTGGCCTTCTCCAGTTGATCGTTGGCCTGGACCTGCCACATGCGCCGATCGTCCTCCACCGAGCCCTTGGGCCGGCGCACGTTGCTATCGGCAACCGCGGTGCGCACATCATCGAGGGCCACGCCGTACTGGTCGAGCAGATGCGGCTCCAGTTCGATGCGCACCGCCGGCAACGAGCTGCCGCCGATCTGTACCTCGCCGACGCCCGATACCTGGGACAGGCTCTGGGACAGGATGGTCGAAGCCAGGTCGTAGAGCTGGCCTTTTTTCAACACATCCGAGGTCAGCGACAGCACCATGATCGGCGCCTGGGACGGGTTGACCTTCTTATAGGTCGGCATACTACGCATGCCGCTGGGCAACAGGTTGCGCGACGCATTGATGGCCGCCTGCACTTCCCGGGCGGCACCGTTGATGTCACGGTCCAGGTCGAATTGCAGAATGACGCGGGTAGAACCCTGGCTGGAACGGCTGCTCATGGTGTTGACCCCGGCGATGGCGCCGAAGGAACGTTCCAGGGGCGTAGCCACCGTCGAAGCCATCACCTCGGGGCTGGCCCCCGGCAAGTTGGCCTGGACCACGATCACCGGGAAATCCATCTGCGGCAGCGGTGAAACCGGCAGCAGGCCGAAGCACACGCCGCCGAGCAATGTGATGGCGAAGCTCAGGAGCATGGTCGCGACGGGGCGGCGGATGAAGGGGCCAGAGAGGTTCATGGGTGAGCGCTCCAGCCATCAGGCGTCATGCAGCACACACTTTTGTGGCAGGCACTTTTGTGGCGAGGGAGCTTGCTCCCGCTTGAGTGCGCAGCACTCACAAAAAGGTCTGCTGCGCAGCCCAGCGGGAGCAAGCTCCCTCGCCACAGGGTGTGCGTCCGGCCCACGCTAAGCGTCATACCCGCACCTCTTTCCCTTCTGGCTTGGCAAAGCGGCGGCCCAGGCGATCGAAATACAGGTAGATCACTGGCGTGGTGAACAACGTCAATACCTGGCTCACCAACAACCCGCCCACCATCACCAAGCCCAGGGGCTGGCGCAGTTCAGCGCCGGAACCGGTGGCGAACATCAGAGGTATTGCGCCGAACAAGGCCGCCAGGGTGGTCATCAGGATCGGGCGGAAGCGCAGTAATGCAGCTTGATAGATCGCCGTCTGCGGGTCGACGCCTTGGTTGCGTTCGGCGTCGAGGGCGAAGTCGATCATCATGATCGCGTTTTTCTTGACGATGCCGATCAGCAGGATGATGCCAATGATCGCGATCATGCCCAGGTCATTGCCGCTGAGGATCAAGGCCAACAAGGCGCCGATGGCCGCCGAGGGCAAGGTGGAAAGGATGGTGATCGGGTGGATGTAGCTTTCGTACAACACGCCCAGCACGATATACATGGTCACCACCGCTGCCAGGATCAGCAGCAAGGTACTCGACAGCGACGCCTGGAATGCTTGGGCTGCGCCCTGGAACTCGGTCTGCACGCCCACCGGCATGCCGATGTCGCGCTGGACCTTTTCGATCACGTCCACCGCATGCCCCAGGGCCACGCCCGGCGCAAGGTTGAACGACATCATCACCGCCGGAAACTGGCCGATGTGGGCAATCGCCAGTTGCGCCTGGCGTTCTTCGACCCGAGCCAGGCTCGACAGCCGTACCTGCCCACCGTCGGTGGTCTTGACGTAAATCTGGTCCAGAGCCTGGGGCCCGATCCGTTCCCCGGCCTGGGCCTGCAACACCACCCGGTACTGGCTGGCCTGGGTGTAGATGGTGGAAATCTGCCGCTGGCCGAAGGCGTCATAGAGCGCATCGGTGATGTTCGACACGGAGACGCCCAGGCGTGAGGCGGCGTCGCGGTCGATCACCAGGTAGACCTGCAAACCCTTGTCCTGCAGGTCGCTGGCCACATCGGTCAGCTCCGCCTGTTGGGCCAGGGCTTCGACCAGGCGCCCGCTCCAGAGGCTGAGCAATTCGGCGTCCGGCGACGACAGGCTGAATTGGTACTGGGTCCGGCTGACCCGGTCTTCGATGGTCAGGTCCTGCACTGGCTGCATGAACAGGCGAATGCCCACCAGCCGATCCAATTGCGGCTGCAAGCGGGCGATGATCTCAGTGGCACTGTCATCCCGTTCACTGTGGGGCTTGAGGTTGATCAGCAGGCGACCGCTGTTGAGCGTGGCGTTGTCGCCGTCCACGCCGATGTAGGATGACAGACTCTCCACCGCCGGGTCCGCCAGGATCACTTTCGCCAGTTGCTGCTGCCGCTCGCTCATGGCGGCAAAGGAGATCGATTGCGGTGCCTCGGAAATGCCCTGGATCACCCCGGTGTCCTGCACCGGAAAGAACCCCTTGGGCACGGCCAGGTACAGCACCACCGTCAGTACCAGGCTACCCACCGCCACCAGCAGGGTCAGCGGTTGGTGCTTGAGCACCCATTGCAACTTGCGTCCGTAGGCGGCGATCAACCAGTCGATCCAGGCGCCGCTGGCGCGGTAGAAGCGGCCCTGTTCCTCTTCCTTGGGCTCGCGCTTGAGCAAGCGGGCACACATCATCGGCGTCAGGGTCAGGGAGACCACCAGGGAAATCAGGATCGCCACCGCCAGGGTGATGGCGAACTCGCGAAACAAGCGTCCGACCACGTCGGCCATGAACAGCAGCGGGATCAACACGGCGATCAGCGACAGCGTCAGGGAAATCAGCGTGAAGCCGATCTGCTTCGCCCCCTTGAGCGCGGCCTGCAACGGACTGTCGCCCTCCTCGATGAAACGAGCGATGTTCTCCAGCATGACGATGGCATCGTCCACCACGAAACCGGTGGCGATGGTCAGGGCCATCAGGGTCAGGTTATTGACGGAAAAACCGGCCAGGTACATCACGCCGAAGGTGCCGATCAGCGACAACGGCACGGCCACCGACGGAATGATCGTGGCGCTGACGCGACGCAGGAACAGGAAGGTCACCATGACCACCAGGGCGATGGCGATCAGCAATTCATGCTGCACGTCAGTGACCGAAGCTCGGATGGTCTGGGTACGGTCGGTCAGCACGGTGACATCCAGGCCGGCCGGCAGGTTGTCGGTGATGCTCGGCAGCAGGGCCTTGATCCGGTCCACCACTTCGATGACGTTGGCCCCCGGCTGGCGCTGGATGTTCAGCAGCACGGCCTGGTTTTCGTTGGCCCAGGCGGCAAGGCGTTCGTTTTCGGCACCGTCGACGATCTGTGCCACGTCCTTGAGCCGCAACGGCGCGCCATTGGCGTAGGCCAGGATCAGCTCGGCGTAGTCCTTGGGCGAAGTCAACTGGTCGTTGGCGTCGAGCATCGAGACCCGGGTCGGGCCATCGAAATTGCCCTTGGGCTGGTTGACGTTGGAGGCACCGATCAGCGTGCGCACATCCGCCAGGTTCAGGCCGTTGGCCGCCAGGGCCTCGGGGTTGACCTTGATCCGCACGGCCTGGCGTTGGCCGCCGGCGATGGTGACCATGCCGACGCCGCTGATCTGGGCGATTTTCTGCGCCATGCGGGTGTCCACCAAGTCGTTGAGCTTGGGCAGCAGCATGGTCTTGGAGGTGATCGCCAGGGTCAGCACCGGGGTGTCGGCCGGGTTGACCTTGTTGTACACCGGCGGTGCCGGCAAGTCCGTGGGCAGCAGGTTGGTGGCCGCGTTGATCGCGGCCTGCACCTGCTGCTCGGCGACGTCCATGTTGATGTCGAGGTTGAAGCGCAGGGTAATCACCGACGCTCCACCGGAACTGGTGGAGGCCATCTGCGTCAGGCCCGGCATCTGCCCGAACTGGCGCTCCAGGGGCGCGGTCACCGCGCTGGTCATCACATCGGGACTGGCGCCCGGGTACAGGGTCATCACGCGGATGGTCGGATAATCGACCTGGGGCAAGGCCGACACCGGCAGCAGCCGATAGGCGATCAGGCCGGCCAGGATGATCGCCAGCATGCTCAGGGTGGTGGCGACCGGGCGAAGGATGAACAGCCGCGAGAGATTCATGCGCCGCCCTTTTTCGCCTTGTCGGCCGCAACCGGCTCAGCGGGCACCGCTGCGGACTTGCCCTGCAGGTGCTCGGTCGGCGTGGTGGGCACTTCCTGGCTGTCGCTGACCACTTCCACTTCACTGCCTTCCTTCAAGCGATCGGTGCCTTCGAGCACCACCCGGTCACCGGCGGCCAGGCCTTCGGTGACCACGGTATTCGCTCCGTCGCTGGCGCCGATCTTCAGCTTTTTGATGGTGACCTTCTTGTCGCCATCCAGGGCATAGACGAAGGTGCCATTGGTCCCGAACTGGATGGCCGCCGTCGGCGCCAGGGTCACGCCTTTGAGGGTGTCGGCCAGCAGGCGGACATTGACGAACTGATTGGGAAACAGCGACTGGTCGCGGTTCTCGTAGCGGGCCTTGAATTTCAAGGTGCCAGTGGTGACATCGATCTGGTTGTCCAGGCTTTGCAGCACGCCGCTGGCCTGCAGCTTCACATCGCCCCGGTCCCAAGCCTCGACGGGCAGTTTCGCCCCGCTGCGATAACGGGCCAGCACCGTGTCGAGGTTGTTTTCCGGCAAGGTGAACACGACGCTGATGGGTTGGGTCTGGGTGATGACTGCCAGGGCCGTGGTGTCGTTGGCCGCCACCAGGTTGCCGATATCCAATTGCCGCAAACCGACCCGCCCGGAGATGGGCGCGCGGATCTTGGTGAATTCTAGGTTGAGCTTGGCGTCGTTGACCGCCGCCTGGTTGGTCTTGACCGTGCCCTGGTACTGGCCCACCAGCGCCGCGGCGGTGTCGAGGGTTTGCTTGGCAATGCTGTCTTCGGCGTACAGGCCGCGATAGCGCTCAAAGTCTACCTGGGCATTTTTCAGCTGGGCCTGGTTCTGCAACAACGTGCCTTCGGCCTGGAGCAAGGCGTTCTGGTACGGACGCGGGTCGATCTCGGCCAACAAGTCCCCGGCCTTGACCATCTGCCCCTCTTCGAAGGCGATCTTGACCAGTTCGCCCCCCACGCGGCTGCGCACGTTGATGGTATTGAGCGCGGTGACCGTGCCCAGCGCCTTGAAGTACAGAGGGAAATCCCCGGTCACCGCCGGCGCCACCCGTACCGGAATCGGCCCCGTCGCCCCACCGAACCCTGGCCGCATGCCACCCGAGCGCCCCATGTGCCCCGCCGCGGCCTTATCCCCTGCCCCAGGCTTCTGCGCCGAGCCACTGGGCCAGAACTTCCAGGTCAGCGCCGCGACGACCAATACGATGAACAGGCCGAACAGCCAGCGACGGGAATTGCGGGAAACAGAGGATTGCATGGAGTGATCAACCATTGGACGCGTGGACTTCTTTTACGGGAGGCTGAACGATAAGCACTGGCGGGTGTTTAGCAAAGCGCCTTTACCGGCAATTTACGTTGGGCTTACCTTTCGAATAGTCAGCTAAGACGTTGAAGCACAAAAGAAAACGGCCTGGACAGGGCCAGGCCGTTAACAATTGTAATAAATACTTTATTTCAGAACGGCCAGCGCAGCGTCGTAGTTCGGCTCTTCACCGATTTCCTTGACCAGCTCGCTGTGCAGCACGGTGTCGTTTTCGTCCAGCACCACCACGGCACGGGCGGTCAGGCCTTTCAGTGGGCCATCGGCGATCGCCACGCCGTAGTCCTGGATGAACTCGGTACCGCGCAGGGTCGACAGGTTCTGGACATTTTCCAGGCCTTCGGCGCCGCAGAAACGCGCCTGGGCGAACGGCAGATCGGCGGAGATGCAGAGCACCACAGTGTTGGTCAGGCCGTTGGCCTGGGCATTGAACTTGCGCACGGAGGTGGCGCAGGTCGGCGTGTCGACACTTGGGAAAATGTTCAGCACTTTACGCTTGCCGGCGAAGTCCTTCAGGGAAACGTCCGACAGATTGCCGGCAACCAGGGAAAAGGCTGGCGCCTTGCTACCGGCTTGTGGCAACTGGCCGTTGACTTGGACCGGGTTGCCTTTGAGGGTGACTTGAGCCATGAACGGATTCCTTCTAACAGGTTTGAAAAAGGTGAAGGCCGGAGTTAACCACGAAATGCTTGCGCGACCTATGGTTGGACATAAAAAGTCGTGGTTTGGACGCCGGCGCGTGAGGTTGCGGCGGTGGCTATTCAGCCTTGAATTTCAGAAACGACTGATGCAAATCCGACGCCCAGCCATCGATGACCCCTTTGACGTCATCGGGCTTCATCACCTGGGACTCGTTGGACAACGGCTTGCCCGTGCCTTTGCGCACCACTTGGGCGACCACCGCGTTGTTGCCACCGTCGAGAAAAACCGCTTCGGTGCCCAGGGTGGTTTCCTGGTCGCGAATGCCGCTTGCCGTGCTCACAGCGGCCGCCACCAGCGCAATCGGGATCACCTCATACGGTTTCAAGCCTTCGGTCTTGCTGCCGACAGCCGTGATGGCCGCGCGCATCACCAATACACCCGGCCCAGGCGCTGTCGCCAGGGGCAAGGATTTTCCTGCTTCCCGCTTGAGGGCCTGATCGTAGTAGGCGGTGATACCCGACAGCGTCGCCTGAGGGATCTTCTCGGTCGGCTGCGGCTTGGGGTAAAGCTGTGTCGGCTCGATATAGAGACTGGTGTACTTGCCTGGGTCGATCTTCGGATCGACCCAACGCATCACCTCAGCCCCCGACGGCGACTTTTCTTCCTTGAGCCGACTGTAATCCCCCAGGAACCCGGAGTACTCATCCGGCTGTGTGACTTTGCTGGAGCAACCCGCCAAGGCGAGCGAGGCAATGCAAACAGTGCCGATCATCGACGAAAACTTCATGCTGTCACTCCTGTAAGCCACACGAGGCGGGGCCGGAACTACAGGTATAGCCAATGGACAGTTTTTTGCCTGCTCTGAAAAGAATGCGTGATTCAGCCGCGCTCGCGCGGTATCAGGCTCTGTAACTGTTGTGCGAGGAAGTTGGCATCGAAGGCAAACGTGTCGGGGTCCTTCAACCCGTTGGTCCGGCGCCATTGCCATTGCACCGATGGAGGTTGGCAAACCAGGGAAATACTGCCGTGACGGGTCGCGGCCAGGCCAATGATCGACAATGAAATCAACCCACCTACGCCCATCACCTCCGGTACGAATTCCACCGGCCTACCGGTAATGGTCAAGGTCAGTTTTTCAGTCTTGAAACCGGACGTCTCTACCGGCTCACTCGGCCCGTGCGCCACATACGTCTCACGGCTCAGTTCCAGCAGACCGAGCGCCATGACAGGCGCCAGCCATTGTTCGATTTGCCCATACAACGCCTTGATCTGCTCTGCCCAAACCGTCGACTGGGCCTGGTGCAATTGTTTCTTGTGCGCTTCACTGTCGGCGTAGTGACGAAGCATCTCGCCCAATTGCTGTACATCGTCCATGGGCCGGTCCTCGATTAAGGGAGTACTGCGAAGAGCGATGATGACAGGTTCAAGACGTTGGCGTACGTAAAAGCCCTCTTTGCCTGCGAGCTGGGCCTTTCAGCGCAACCGTGCCATGGCCAGGGTGTCCACCCAGCGTCCGTCACGCACGGCGTAGTCGCGCATCAGGCCTTCGGTTTCGAAGCCAAACTTGCGGTACAGCCCGATGGCCGCTTCGTTGTCGGCGTACACCGTCAACTCGACCCGCCGCAGGTTCATCCAGTTGTCCGCGACATCCAACGCGGCGGCCAGCAACATCGAGCCCACACCCTTGCCCTGCCAGGCGACCGCCACGCCCATGCCGAGGCTGCCGCAATGGGCACGACGCACGCGGGAAAACTGCTCCAGCCCCAGGTTGCCGATGACTTCACCCTCGTGCAGGGCCACCAGTTTCAATAAACGCTCGTCGTCCATTGCCAGGCGCTTGCGCCAGACTTCGGTGGACTGGAAAGGCATCTGCAGCACCTGGCGAGTCACCGCCGGATCGTTGTAGAGCGCGGTGACACCGGCGATGTGGGTTTCAGTGAAGCGTACGAGGGTGATCGATGATTCGGACATGCGGCTCCTCCCTGGAGACGGTACAAGGCCGATCACTATAAGCCGCACCAGGCACTACGGGGAACCTGTGGGAGCGGTGGTTCAGTTGGACGCCGCTATCGCGAGCAAGCTCGCGCCCACAAGGGCGAGACACCTTTTTTCGATTATGCCTGGAACCAATCCCGCCGCTCATCCAGCGTATGATGGATCAGCTCACGAAGCATCTGCACCTCTGGCGAGCCTTCGGCCTGGACACTGACGGCCATCCACAAGTGCCGCTGCATCGACAAGCCGAACACTTGCGGCAACGCCACCAGGCCTCGGTCGAAACGGCTCATGTACTGCGGCAACAGGCCGATGCAGGCGCTGCAGCGAATCATTTCCAGCATCAGTTCGTAGGATTGCACCTGCACCACACCGGCCCGGCGTTGTTCTATCAGGGCGTTCCACGGGGCGAAGCCGTCCACGTGTCGGTCCGCCTGCCATTGCACCAGCATGTAATCGTTCAGGTCGTCCAGGCAGTCCGGGCGCGTGGCCGAGCGGGAGTAACGCTTGGCAATGTGCGGCACATAGTCCAGCCGCGCCAGGCGATCCGCAGGCAACGTGGCGAAACTCGGCCCCTGCCCTAACGTGTGGGCATCGCTCAACCACAGCACCAGGTCGGCGCTGACGGCTTGCAGCGCCAGGTCACTGTCCAGGGTAATGATCTGCAGTCGCACGCGGGCATTGCGCCGTAGCAACGAGATCAAGTCGCGTCCCAGGATGTCATGCAGAATCGACTCGGCCACGGCGAGGCGAATCATGGGTTGTTCGTTCAACGGCGGCGCGCTTTCGTGGGCCAGAGTAATCAATCGCGCCTGCAACTGCCGGCCTTCGCGAGTGAGGGTCAAGGCGCTGCCCTGGAAGCTGAACAACGAGCGTTGCAGCCGCGTCTCCAACTGCGCCAACTGTTTGCGCAGAAAGGTTGCCTTGACGTTGAGGCTACGGGCCGCTTGCATGAAGCAGCCGCAACGGGCACTGACCAGGAAACACTGCGCCACTTGCGGTTCAATACCGCCGGCCAATGTCAGCCAGGGATCGGGGACACGCAACGGCGTGCGGTATGCGGTGACAGCCTGGCGTCCTGCGGGCTCGGTGAAGGTCATGGGTGACTCCCTGTCGGTTGTACGAATACGTGGTGCTGCGCGAGTCTTCAGCACAAACACCCTGTGGCGAGGGAGCTTGCTCCCGCTGGGTTGCGCAGCAACCCCAAAAAGCTCTGCCGGGCTCTCACTAAAGGACTGCGGTCAGTTCGTGAGGGGGCTGCTACGCAGCCCAGCGGGAGCAAGCTCCCTCGCCACGGGTCTGGTGTGAACGGTCTAAAGCCCCTCCTCCAGCACCTTGCTCAACTGCGCGCCATCGATGCTCAATGTGGCCGTGTCGAGCATACCGTCCAGGTAGGCCTTGGCGATCTGTTCCTGGCGCTGGGCACGCAAGGCCTGGGTCAGGCGTTCGCGGACTTCCTCCAAGGTCGCTTCCCGGGCCGGCTGTTGATCGGTGAGCTTGATGACATGGAACCCTGCCGGGCTCTGCACCGGGTCCGATACCGCGCCGACTTTCAAGCGCGCCACCGCCTCACGCACCGGCGGGACCAGTTGCTGCAACGGCTGGTAACCGCTGTCACCGCCGCGTTCGGCACTGGTGCGGTCCTGGGAGAAACGGCTGGCCAGGGCGGCAAACTCGACAGGTGACGCCTGGGCCTTTTTACTCAGTTCCGACGCTTGCCGGCGCACCGCCTCTACGGTTTGCGGCTCGGTGGCTGCCAGGAAAATCTGGCTGACGCGGTACAACGCCGGTGCGGTCCAGTTGGCTTTCCCGGCGTCGTAAGCCTGCTTCAGTTCTTCGTCACTGGGATACCCGGCCGGCACCTGGCTGACCGACTGCATGTAGTCGCGAAACACAATCTGCTCAGCCGCCGCTCGCGTCTGCCGCTGCACCTCGGGCCGCTCGCGCCAACCCTGGGCGTCGGCCTGCTCCAACACGGCCTTTTCCGCCAGGCGCGCACGGATCCAGCCTTCCAGTGCAGCGCGATTGCCACGCATTTGCTGGCGAACCTCCGGGGCCAGTGCGGCCAGCAAGGTCTTGAGCTCTTCGGGGCTGACCTGCTGATTGCCCAGTCGGGCCAAGCTCGGCGTGTCGGCCGAAACAACGCTGGCGGTCTGCACCGCGGCGACCGGATCGTTGCCTGGCCGCAGGCCCAGCACCAGCGCCACGGCAATCAGCCCCAGTGCGGCGGCGCTGATGACGAAGGTCGGCTTTTTCACGATGCGACGGCCTCCTCCGATGGCGCTTCGACTGGATCGGCCGGGGTTTGCAGGCGCGCCGCGTTCTGGCTGTACTCACGCAGGTAGACAATGAACTCCTGCAACAGGCGGTCCCACAGTTCCAGGTGGCTGCGCAGATGATCGACACTCACGCCCGCCGCAACCACGACGTCCATTTCCATCACCAGGAATTCGCCCTGCAGCGACAACCGGGCAAAGCGACGCGAGGCGTTCCACAACGCCACCAACCCAACTGGCAACTCGCCCTGAACCCGCAAGGCACAACTGAACGTGAAGTCCAGGTACTGGCCCGCTGTCGGCGCAGGATTACCCAAACGCACCGCGAAGCCGATGCCCTGGCTGGCACTGAGCAGCTGCACGATACCGTTCTGCTCGGTTTCATTGACCCGATAGCCCGCGGCCTGCAACCACTCGGTCAGGGATTTTGCACCAACGTATTCAATCATTGAGGTCATGTTCGCTTCTTCCTTGTTCTGTTCAGTGAGTGATCGAGGCCTGGGGGGCATCGAAACGGTTCTTGTAGAGATCATCGCCAAACCCCTGGGCCAGCTCTTCGAAACGCACCCGGGCCTTGGCCGCGAACGGCTGGCGGATCTTCACGATGTCGGTCACATCGATGGTTTCGTAGGCATGCAGCAGCGCCTTGGCGACTTCGTACATTTGCTGATTCTTGACCGAACATTGCTGCACTTGTGTGTCACGCTCGGTCAATTGCGCCTCCAGGCGAGCGCGCTCGGCCTCTTTGCCGCGAGCCAGGACCAGCAGCTCGTCGTAGGCTTTCTTGAACTTGCCAATTTGCTCGTTGCTGGCCGCCACCTGGGCCTGGGCCTGGCTTTGCAGGTTTTGCTGATGCCCAGCCAGTTGCTCATTCAGGCCCTGGGCCTTGGTCAGTTGTGCGGTCAATTGCTTGATCTGCGCCTGGGCTTCTCTGGCCTGGCTCTCGGCAGCCTGGCGAGCGGCGCTGGCCTGGGCCTGCTCGCTTTGCAGGGCCTGCAACTGGGCGGTGGTGCTGCGCAGTTGTGCCCGCAGCCGCTCTTCCAGGCCTTCTCCATGAGCCACGCCACTGAGCAGCAGGCCCAGCACCAATAACGCGGCCGGGCATGGGTATTTGGCTCGCCTTTTCATGAGACCTCCCTGCGCTTAGAAGCGCGTGTTGATTTCAAGCTGCAAGACATCGATGTCGTACGGCGCGCCGTACACCGCTTCGGAACTCAACCAGCGACCGGTGGCGAAGACGTTGCTCGCCAGGCCATAGTTGCCACCCAGGAAATAACCCTTGGCGTTGGTGCCACCCAGATGGAATGACGAATCGTTGAAGCCGTCCGGCAAGGCATCGGGCTGGATGTACTTGTAGCCGGCGAACAGGTTCCAGTCGCCCTCGCGCTTGAGCTCCAGCGAGTTGCCAAGGGTGAACTGGAGCATCCAGGCGTTGGCGCCGCTTTCCACCTCGCCATTGCTGTCCAGGTTGTTGGCGAACTGCCCCGCGGAGCGCTTGCGCATCTCGCCTTCGTCGTAGCCCAGGTTGTGGACGTAATGAGCCTGGCTGCGCAGCTTCAGGTCTTCGGGCAGATCGGTGTCCCAGGCCAGATTCAGGTCCAGCAGGTTGAATTCCGAGGCCAGGCCGACGTATTGCGGCTGTGGCGTGGTGGACGGGTTGAGGGGATTGGGCGTGATGTCACGCAACAGGAACACGGTGTTGCCCTTTTGCATGAACGCAACGCGTGAACCGTCGCTGTCGCAGCCTGGATCACCGGCCCAAGGCTGGCACGGCGAAGAGCGCTGGCCTTCGATGTCGTCGAAGCGGTAATAGGCCAACGCGCCCTTGATGCGGTTGCTGTCGTTGATGGCCCAGTTGGCCCCCAGTTGCGCACCGTACAGCCACTTGTTGTCGCTCTCTTCCTTGTCGCTGCCATTGCTGGTGCTGGTGTCGTTGGTGTACTCCACCGGGAACGCGCCAACGGTACCGAACACGCCCCAGTCCTGATTGAGCTTGTGGTTGAAGTTCGCCGCCACACCGTCGAAGTTCAGGTCACCGGAATACAACAGGTCGGTGGAGAAGAACGGGTTGGCGAAACGCCCGCCGGTGAAGGTCAATTCGTCCGAAGGCTTCCAGGTCAGGTAGCCCTGGTCGAGCCAGATGTCTTTCTTGCCAAAGCCGCCACCGAGGGTCTGAGTGGTGGACACCGGGTTGTTGTCCGAGCCGGTGCCGATGCGGATACCCGCCGTCCATTGCGGGGCAATCACGGCCTTCATGCCCAGGCGTGCGCGCAGGCGGAACAGGTTCTCGCGGTCTTCACGGGTGTTGAGCAACGGCGGCAGGCTGGAGCTGCTGTTGGGGTTGACGTCGTAGGGCCCCTTGTCATTGAGCCGGGCGAAGTCGACGATTTCGTTGCTGTTGGTGCCCGAGTAATAGCGCGACTCATCCCGCAGGCGAATGTCGCCGTCAAAACTGATGCGCGAAACCCAGTCCGGGAAAGTATTGGGTTGGGCCCAGTTTTCCTGCTTGGCGGTGGCCATGACTTCAGCCTTGACCTGGTCGCGAATCTGCTCACGCACAATGTTCGGCACGTATTGCACCCGCACGTCCCCCGGCGCACCGGCCGGCGCTGCGGCAACCGCCGTGGCCGCCTGGCGGGCCTGCACGGCTTCCCGTTCAGCCTGGGCGATCAAGCCATCGGCCTGATCCTGTTTCAACACGCCCTGCTGTACTAGCAGGCGGATCAGATTGATCGTGGCGTTTTCCGAAGGCGCCGGGGCGGCCAACGCATGCCCGGACAGGCCCAGAACGATCAGGCCGACTGCCCACGACAATCGATTCACATTGGAAATCATCTGCACACAACTCCTGTTGGCAAACTTTCTAGAACTTCGACTAGCCCGGACGCTTTCCTTTAAATGTCATGCGTACAGGTATTTTCAGGGAGGCCGGTGGCCGTTCATTCAAATGCCGCGAAGCGCGCAGCGAAGCGATGACTTTCTCGTCGGTCTGCGGGTTGCCGCTGGACTTCGCCAGTTCCACACGGGTGACTTCCCCCGAGGCACTGATCCAGACATCGGCCTGCAACGTGAACTCCAGCCTGCGAAGCTCGGGGTCATCGCGCAGCAGACGCTGAAAGGAAACAGCCATCATCTGGCCGTAAGTGGCGTTCCCCAGCCCACCGCCACCGCCTGCCCCGGCCATGCCACCGCCCTTGCCGGCACCGATGTTGAAGGCGTCATTGCCGGACTGGGCATCGCCGTCCATCTGCATCGGATTCGCCAGGTCATCGACTGGCGACGGCGGCGCCTCTTCCTCGGGCTTGACCTCTTCGGGCTCCGGAGTCGGCTCTGGCTCGACCACCTTCTCCTCGACCTGAGGCTCCGGTTCCTTGGGTTTCTCCGGCGGTGGTGGGGGCGGAGGCGGCAACGGGATGATGGTCGGCACCTTCGGTGCTTCACGGCGCACGCCACTCATGTCGTTGGCCCACTGCCACAGCAGCCAGGCCGCCACGGCGACGAGCACCAGGCCGGCGGCCCACTTGAGCAGGCGCAGCGGCGAGGTCTTCACCGGGGGCGGATCGATGGGAAGTCTGGCGGTCATGGTCAGCCCTGGCTCGGTTTGCCGGTCACGAGACCGACCTGGGACAGTTCCAGGCGCCGCAACAGATCCAGCACTTCAATAACTTTCTGGTACTGCACCGTGGCGTCGCCGCGCACGATGATCGGGAAGTCCGGGCTCTGGGCCTTCTCGATGCGCAGGCGCTCTTCCAGCTCGGCCAGGGTCACCGGGTAGGCATCGAGGAACACCTGCCCGCCGTCGTTCACCGAAATCGCCTTGGTCTTGGCCTCGGACAACGACACCGAGGCACTGGCCTTGGGCAGGTTGATCTGGATACCCGACACCTGGGCCGTGGCGGTGAGGATGAACATCACCAACACCACCATGAGCACGTCCACCAGCGGCGTGATGTTGATGCTGTCGACCGCCGCGTCATCGTCGTCATCGTGTGAAGCGTTTACGCTAGCCATGGCGATTTCCTCAGGCCGGTACGGACGATGGGGCGTGATGATTGCGCCGATGCGCCGCTTCACCGGACTGGCCTTCGCCGTGCATCTCCGCCAGGCGCGTGATGAACTCGTCGACGAACACGCGCATGTCGGCGCTGACTTCCTTGTTACGGGTGATCAGGCGGTTGTAGCCAAACAGTGCAGGGATCGCGACGAACAGCCCCATCGCAGTGGCGAGCAATGCCGCGGCCATGCCCGGGGCAATGGCGTTGATGTTCACGTCACCGGCCATGGCCGTGCCGAGGAACACCACCATGATCCCCAGCACGGTGCCAAGCAGGCCGATGTACGGGCCGCCGGCGATGGCGTTGGACAGGGTCGAGAGCTTCGAGCTGAGCTGCTGGTTTTCCCGGGTACGCACGCCATCCATGGAACAGCGGATCGCTTCGATGGTGGCCGCCGACACCGACGAAGTGTCGGCGCCCTGCTCGCGACGGGTGCGGATTTCCTTGACGGCCACCAGGTACAGGCGCCACAGCGACGAATGTTGCAGGCGCTGGGCGAGGTCCTGGTCGTCGGCGAACATTTCCAGGCGCGTGCCGATCCTCGCGAACTGCTCGCGGAAGGCTTCGTTGGCGAGGCTGAGGCGACTGACCATGCGGTTCTTGCGGATCATGATGATCCACGACTGGAACATCATCAGCACCAGCACCCCGATGATCACCCAGGCGTCCATCGGCACGGCGTTGAGCAGGAAACCCAGGCTGCCGAAACCGAAGCCGGACTGCTCTTCATCGACGCCGTAGGCCACCAGTTTCGATTCGGCGCCCTGGGCATTGGCGTCAGCCAACAACAGTGGCGCCGGGCGGGCGACCTTGGACAGGCGCGCTTCGTCCATGGCCCCACCAAATGGCGCGAAGGCACCGGCGGAAACGTCTGCGCCCAAGGCCATCGGCGAGTTGAACGCGGGCATCGCCACCGCCAGGCTCGCGGTTTCACGCCCATTGACGTAGAGCACAACCCGGTCGCCCGAGGCGGTCAACGCCAGGTGCTGCCACTGGCCAGGATTCAGCGGCTGAGTCGAGACCGCACGCTGGTCATTGATCGCAACGAACGGCACACCCTGGTTCACGCCAATCAACAGGCTGGTGGTGGCTTCGCGACGGGCCAGGATGATCTGTTCGCCACTGGCCTGGTCCTGACGCAGCCAGGTACTGAAGGTGAACGCCGCACCGGCACTGTGTTGCATCGAAGGGCTGGCGGGCAACAGTAGCGGCTGGCCGTTGAACTGCAAGGCACGCCCGATCACGCCGTCGATGCTGACACCGGCTGCGCCCTGGGCATTGTTGCCGTAGGCCGTGGTATCCCGGGGCGGTACACCGGTGGCGCCTTCAAAGTGATACAACGCAGTGTAGTCCGGGTCGAAGGGCAACTGGCCGCTGCCTGTGGCCGGCGCCTTCTGGTTGCCGTAATACATCCACACGTCCTGACGCTGGCCGCCCTCCACATTGGGCACATCGACCCAAATCAGCGCCATGCCCATCAGCGGGTCGAAGCTTTCGATCTGGTGATTGAGCACGGTCTTGTCGTCGGCACTGACGAAGCGCAGGTCCGAGCCGTCTTCCTTGACCCCGTCGAAGGTGAAGTTGCCGGTGTGCAGGCGCACCAGCAACGCCGTGCGTCCCAAAGCCTGGGCGATGGCGGCGCCCTGGGGGGTGGTGTCCACCGAAATCTGTTTGCGATAGTGCCAATCGTCCTGCCACCAGGCATTGGCGGTCGCCGGAAGCACCAGCCCCAGGCAGATAAACAGGGATAACAGTAAGCGTTGCATGGACATGACTCCTGGGTTCAAAACGTCGCTTGCAGGTTGAAGTGCAGGCGCGATTCCTGTTTCGAGGTGTTCGGCCCTTCGAGCAGCGGATAGCCCCAATCGAGGCTGCCGGACAGCCATTTGCTCAGGCTCGCGCGGGTGCCGAGGCCGACGCTGGCGAGGCTGTAGTCGGCTTCCTGATCGGGCAGTTCGTCGCGCAGGTACAACTGCGCGCCTTCGGCGAAGGCATAGAAGCGCCACTCCTGGACATAACTGCCGAGAAACTTGGCCAAGGACGGGGTGCGCAGCTCCTGGGACAGCAGGTAGCCGTCATCACCGGTGCGCTCGGCGGCCAGGTAGCCACGCACCGAGGTGGCGCCACCGGCCGAGAATTGTTCGTTGGAAACCAGTGGCCCGGAGGCGAGTTGGAAGGCGGCCTTGGAGGCGGTCTGCCAATCATTGGCGAAGGTGAAGGTGTAATTGCCGTCGCCCTTGAGTACGGCGAAGCTGGGGCTGGCGCGATAGCGCTTGTAGTCGAATTCTTCGTCGGAGCTGCCGTAGCCCAGCAGACTGCGGGTACCCGCCACCAGGCTCAGGCCGAGGCCCAACTGGCTGGTTTCGGTGTAGCGAAAGCCGTTGTAGGCGAAGGTGAATGGCGCGTACTTGAGCGGTGCCTTGTCGCTGGCGCCGCCCAGGTTCAGCTCTTCCTCGAAGTCCTTGAAATCGACCCCGACCGAAAAGCTGTTGGCCCATGCCCCCGTGGACGGCAGGCTGTAGATCGCCGACACCCCATAGGAATGGCCTTTGCCCAATACGTTGCTACCGCCGACGGTCGCCACGTTGCTGTCGGATTGGTAACCCGAGAACTGCACGCTCCAGCGTTCGCTCAGCGGCGCGGTGTAGGAGCCCGACCAGACCTTGGCATTCTCGGTGTCCTGGGGCGCGGTGAAGAAGGTCAGCGAAACGCTGTGGCCCAGTTGCCAGAGGTTGTTGTAGCCCAGGCTGGCGACCGTTCGCAGCTTCTCGGTGTCGGCGCTGTAGTCGTTGTTCACCCCCAGGCTGGCCTGCCAGGGGTCTTGGTCTTCGACTTGCAAATCCACGTCCATGGTGCCGGGGCGCTGGCCTTCGCGCACCAGCGGCATGACCTGGCGCCCCGGGGTTTTGTTAAGCAGCGCCAGTTCTGCCTGGACCTGGGCGAAATCGGGCACCTCGCCTTCCTTGAGCGCTGGCACGTCATCACGAATTTCGACGGGGGAATAATGCTTGGCCCCCACCACCCGCACCCGGCCAATCTTGGTCTCGCTGACTTGCAGGTAGACGATGCCGTCTTCGACTTTCTGCTCGGGCAGTTCGACGAACACCGATTGATAACCCTGGGCCTGATAGGCCTTCTGCAAGGCCTCCCGGGCACCTTCGATGTCGCTCAAGGCCTTTTGCGGGCCGAGGAACGGGTACACCGCTTCCTCGATGGCCCGGGCATCGAGCACGGTGTTGCCCCGCACGAAATACTCGTTCACGTCCACCAGGCGCGTCGGTACCGCTTCGGCCTCCTGCCCTCCTTCTGCAGCGATTGCCGCCGGCCCCCCGACCGCCAGCAGCAACCAGCCCCACAGCGCCGGCCGCGATTTGAAGAAATGCTCCACACCACCCCCTGAATTCAAAGTACGGCTCAATTGCTTGCGGTCGATGTCGTGGCGTGCCGGGCCAGCCAGGTGTGCAAAAGCGCGAAGTTCAAGGAGAACTCCGGCATTTGCAGCAAGGCGCCACAGAACACTTCACCGATGATTTTCTGGATGAGCCGCACTGCCCGCGCGTCGCCCAGCAGTGTGGCGAGGTCTTTGCTCAGGACGTTGAAGCTCCAGACCTTCTGGTTCAGGTCCAGGCCGACGAACCAGCGAAACAGCAGGTTGTAGTTGAGTTGTTCGTAGAGTTGCTGCTCGCTGGGCACCGAATAGAGCAGTTGTAGCAAGAGGATATGCATGGCGGTTTGCGGTGCGATCAGCATCTGGGCGCCGGCATTCAGCCCCTGCAACACATCGCGATGGTCATCCAGCAGGTCGTCGATCTGCGGGCGTAGCAAAACCAGTGAATGGCCTTGCGGAATGTAGCTGGACACTTCCTTGAGCGCGCCCTGCCAGTCATCCTGGGAAACAATCCAGACCCACGGCGCGCCGTAGCGATACACCGAAACCGGCTGCTTGCGCGCCGCCTCGACGATCTTCGACAGCCGCTGGTCAAGCTCCTGCATGCCCACTTTCGAATAACGTTCCATAGTCCCCATCGCCTCACTCCCGGCTTCGCGCCCCGGCTCCAAAACGACCTGAAAGGTCCCCTTGAACACGTCACACAGGCATGACGGGAATGGCGATGTGCTACCGAACTTTTGTCATGAAAGCTTCATTTTGGAGGGCAAGGAGGGAGTGGGATCTTGTGGGAGTGTTCAACCAAGTGATGGGCGACAGCGAACCCTGTGGCGAGGGAGCTTGCTCCCGCTGGGGCGCGAAGCGGCCCCGGGACCTGCCGACTCGGTGTGTCAGGAAAATACCTTGGGGGCCGCTGCGCAGCCCAGCGGGAGCAAGCTCCCTCGCCACGGGGCGATGAGTACCGGCCTTATCGCGACCAGGTCGCTTCCACAACAGATTCTCGGGTGTTCACGACAATGACGTCCACCGTCAATCTCCTAGTGTGGAAGCGAGCCTGCTCGCGATGAGGCCACCAGGTTCCGCGGGTTATTGGTGCTGCACCTGCACCATCGAACTCACCTGCACCCGCGCCTGCATCTGTTCCGCCCCGCCCCCCCGGCGCATGCCGCGTACCGGGCAGGCGTCGAGGTAGTCTAGGCCGACCGCCAGTTTCAGGTGGCGGTCTGGAAGGGTCAGGCGGTTGGTCACATCGAAGCTGTACCAGCCATCATCCAGCCAGGCCTCCGCCCAGGCGTGGCTCGCCAGGTGGCTTTCATCCTCGGTGCACAAATAGCCGGAAACATAGCGCGCAGGAATGCCCAGGCTGCGAGCGCAGGCCAGGAACGCGTGGGTATGGTCCTGGCAAACCCCCGTCCCACCGGCAAACGCCTCGGCGGCTGTGCTGTTGACCGCGGTCGTGCCAGGGCTGTAGGGCATCCGCGCCGCCAAACCGTTCATCAGATCGGTCAAGGCCGTACGATCACGCCGGCCGGCGCATTGCTCGACGGCGAAGGCGCTGAGGGTCTCATCCGCCTGGGTCAGGCGACTGGTGCGCAGGAAAGGTAGCGGCGACTGGTTGTCCGGTTCCATCGCGATGGACTGATGGATTTCCACCTCGCCATAAGCTGTCAGGATCAAGGCACCGTGGGGCTCGTCCATGGTCATCACATGCAGGATGTTGCCATAGGGATCAAGCTGGCTGCGGACCAGTCGCGGCAGTTCCAGGTGCCATTGCAGGATACGCTGGCGCTGAGTGTCCCGGGGCGTCAGGCGCAGGAACTGGATGCTGGTGCAGACTTCATCGGCGTAGCTGTAGGTCGTGTCGTGGCGTATGGACAGTTTCATACGACCTCCAGGTAAGACTCATGGACGGTCTGGCCCAAGTGGCGGATCTGCCCGATCAAGTCGGTCAGCCATTGATGCAGGCCCGACGCCAGGATCTCATCGATCCCCGAATAACGCAGGCGTGCATTCAGTTCGGCGGCCAGGCGTTGCGCTGGCCGGCCGTTGTTGCCCGGCAGGCTGGCGAGAATGTGGTCCAGTTCCTCGATGCAGGCATGCAGCGAGCGCGGGACGTCAGCGCGCAGCAGCAACATCTCGGAAACCTGCTCGGCATTGGGCGCATTGCGGTAGATCTCGTTGAACGCCTCGAACGAAGACAACGCGCGCAACAAGGCACTCCACTGGTAGTAACCACGGGCCGAGTTGTCGCTGACCTCCTCCGATTCCTCGCCGAACATCTCATAGCGGGCGTCCAGCAACCGCAGCGTGTTGTCGGCCCGTTCGATAAAGGTCCCCAGGCGAATGAAGCAGTAGGCATCGTTGCGCATGATGGTGCCCGACGTCGCGCCACGAAACAGGTGCGAACGCTCCTTGACCCACTCGCAGAAATGGCTGATGCCGTAGCGCCCCAGGCCGTTGCTGGCGATGTTGCGCATTTCCAGCCAGGTGGCGTTGATGTTCTCCCACATGTCGGCGGTGATGCGCCCGCGCACGGCATGGGCATTGGTCCGCGCAGCTCGCAGGCAGCTGTAGATACTGCCGGGGTTGGTTTCGTCCAAGGCGAAGAAATGCAGCATGCGCTCGGTGTTGAGCGCGTCATAACGGGCGTTGTAGTCGTCCAGCGTACCGGCCGCCAGCAGCGACATCGCCAGTTCCGCATGGCCATCGCTGCGCCCGGCCTGGGGCATCAGCGACAGCGAATAGCTGACTTCGAGCATGCGCGCCAGGTTCTCGGCGCGCTCCAGGTAGCGGGACATCCAATAGAGGTCCGAAGCAGTTCTTGAAAGCATGTCTTAGTCCTCCACTACCCAAGTGTCTTTGGTGCCACCGCCCTGGGACGAGTTCACCACCAGCGAGCCTTCGCGCAGCGCCACGCGGGTCAGCCCGCCAGGCACCAGGCGCGTTTCCTTGCCCGACAGCACGAACGGACGCAGGTCGATGTGGCGCGGTGCGATGCCGCTCTCGACAAAGGTTGGACACGTGGACAGACTCAAGGTGGGCTGGGCGATGTAGGCTTCAGGCCGAGCCTTGAGGCGCGCGCGGAAATCTTCGATCTCCGCCGCGCTGGCGGCCGGCCCGACCAGCATGCCGTAGCCGCCGGAGCCCTGGGTTTCCTTGACTACCAGATCCGGCAGGTTGGCCAGCACATGGGACAGGTCCTGGGGCTTGCGACACTGCCAGGTGGGCACATTCTTCAGGATCGGTTCTTCGGTGAGGTAGAAGCGGATCATTTCGTCGACGTAGGGGTAGATCGACTTGTCGTCGGCCACGCCGGTGCCGACCGCGTTCGCCAGCACCACATTGCCCGCGCGGTACACGGCGATCAGCCCGGGCACGCCCAACATCGAATCGGGGTTGAACGACAGCGGGTCGAGGTAGGCATCGTCAAGGCGACGATAAATCACGTCCACCTGTCGTGGGCCGGCGGTGGTGCGCATGTACACATGGTCGTCACGCACGAACAGGTCAGCGCCCTCCACCAGTTCCACGCCCATTTCACGGGCCAGGAACGCGTGCTCGAAATAGGCACTGTTGAAGCGCCCCGGGGTCAGCACCACGGCGGTGGGGTTCTCGAGGGGGCTTGAGCTCTTGAGGGTGTCGAGCAGCAGGTTCGGGTAATGATCGATGGGGGCCACGCGCTGGGCGGCGAAGAGCTCGGGGAACAGGCGCATCATCATCTTGCGGTCTTCGAGCATGTAGCTCACGCCGCTGGGGGTACGCAGGTTGTCCTCCAGCACGTAGTAGCTGCCGTCACCGTCGCGAACCAGGTCGACACCGGCGATATGGGCGTAGATGCCCCGGTGCAGGTTCAGTCCCTGCATCGCGATCTGGTAGCCCTCGTTGGCGAGCACCTGCTCGGGCGGGATGATGCCCTCCTTGAGGATGTGCTGCCCATGGTAGATGTCGGCCAGGAACATGTTCAGGGCCTGGACCCGCTGAATGCAGCCACGCTCGACCATCTGCCATTCGCTGGCCTTGATGCTGCGGGGAATGATATCGAAGGGGATCAGGCGCTCGGTGCCCTGCTCGTCCCCATAGAGGGTGAAGGTGATACCGGCTCGATGGAACAGCAGGTCGGCTTCGCGGCGGCGTTGTTCAAGCAGTTCAAGCGGGGTGTCCGCCAGCCAGCGCGAGAAGGCTTGGTAATGCGGGCGGCAGTCACCCTTTGCGTCGTACATTTCATTAAAAAAAGCGTGGGGCATAGCCAACTCCCAGCCGCGTTCTACACGGCATTTCTTATCACTTCGTCATTCCAATGGTCTGGCCTTGCTTTGTTTTAATGAACCCTGTTTCTCCGTGATACCTCGATAGCAGTGGTCTCTGATCTGGCCTTTGCGTCTGGATGACGTGCGCCCCCTGATTAAATCTGCGTGGTCACTCCTGTACTGAATCCAACGGTTCGGTGGTTTCGCTGTTGAGGTCTAGCAAAGGCTGTGCCTAAGCGCGATGCCTCAAGACTGCGCTAGAAAAACCATCGCAAAGTTGTTTAAAAGCGAAATTTGTTTTCATTTATACGACAAAACACCGTAAGAAGGCTGAAACGTTTATTTCAGCCTTCTCCAGCGAACCCTGGAACGGGTCGAATAGGTGCAAAAAGGCAGGTGCCAGGGATTCAATGCCCTGAAAGGGGGAAATTTTTACTCACAGCTGATGCCAAACGCTTGGTTCCTGCGGGGAGCGCCTTCTAGATCATGCTTGGATGTTGTTTTTGGGGGCTCAGAATTTGTATGCGCCACAAATCCCTTGTGGCGAGGGAGCTTGCTCCCGCCGGCGTGCGAAGCAGGTCCCGGCGGTTCTTCAGGGCGACCGTATCAGCCGGTTTTGCGACTGCTGCGCAGCCGAGCGGGAGCAAGCTCCCTCGCCACGGGCAAGCTCACCGGTCCAGGCCAGCAAGGCTGCCCGCAGGAAAAAACTGCCGCAAGCCGACTCTACCCTCTGCTCCCCAGTGGAGCAGATTCGGTAGCAATGACTGGAAGACGTTCGCAAGTCATCCGGGCACTCTTATTGAGATGTCCTCAGAAGGTCACGCTGGCACTCAAACGGGCGGTACGCGGCTCGCCGACATTAACCTGCAACTGGCTGCCAGTGGACGAGGGGTAGTACTGCTTGTCGAACAGGTTGTCGACGTTCAATTGAAGCGACGTCTTGTGCCCGAACATTGGAGCGTCCCAGCGCAGGAAGGCGTCGGCGACGGTGTAGCTGCTCAGCCAGAAATCGTTGGCGTTGTTGGCGGCGCGTTCGCCGACGTAACGAGCGCCGGCCCCCGCATGCCAGGCACCGAATTCGGCGGGTACGTTCAGGTGGTGGGACAGGTAGAGGCTGGCGGTGTGTTTAGGCGCGTCGGAGAGGCGATGGCCCTCGTCGTCCGGATCGTCCAATATTTCTGTGTGGGTGTAGGCGTAAGTGCCGATCAAGTCCCAACGGTCGGCCAGGCGGCCGGTGATGTCGAGTTCCAGGCCTTGGGAGCCGACTTTGCCGGCGGCTTCGGAGACTTCATCAACGGTGGTCACGACGTTCTTCTTGACGATGTCGAACAGGGCAAGATTGATATTCAGTCCCGGCAGTGGATCGTACTTGGCGCCGACCTCATAGCTGCGCCCTTCCTCCGGTTTGAAGGTACGACTGTCCTTGTCGACGACATCGTTGGGCTTGAATGACCGGCTGTAGTTACCGTACAGCGACAGGGCGTCCGTAACTTTGTAGACCAGCCCGAGGAACGGAACAAACGCATCGCCATTGTCGTCGCGAACCGGCGGTGCCGGGACCAGTCCCTGCGTGGTGTATTGATCGTAATGTTGGTAGCGGCCACCCACGACCAGAATCCAACGATCATCAAGGTGCCAGTTGTCCTTCAGGTACACCGAGCTGGAAGTCAGTTGGTTGCTCAAGTTGCTTTGGGTCGGGTTTATTACGCTGGGTTCTGCCAGGCTACCATATACCGGAGCGGTAATATCGATGCGCCCTTGTGTCGTCCCACGGTAGGTCTTGCCACGGTATTGATCGGACACCTGGTTATCAACGCCAACCAGCAGGTCATGACGCTGGCCAAACAATTGCTGCTTACCCATGAAATCCCAGCTCGCGTAGCGGGTTTCATCATCGTAATGAGCGCCGTTGGCCCTTCGGCTCAACATATTTCCGGTCAGGGTGCCAGGCTGCGCAATCGAAAGACTGTACCGGTCATTGTTCCACCCGTAAGTCACCCGGGTTTTCCACGCCTCGCTCAGTTCATACTCAAACCGCGCGATGGCCGTTTCACGAACTCCCACGCTCTTGGCCCATGGCTCGTCGAGGCGCTTGTCGTAGTCGATGTCCGCCGGATGCCCGTTGCGGAACACCGTCCCACGATCGAATGGATTGGAATATTCGTTGTACTCATAGCTGAGATTCAACGAGGCCCGCTCACCCGTCCAAGCCAGGGACGGCGCGACCAGCGTGCTCTCGTTGACCCCGTAGTTGCGCCAGTAATCCTCGTGACCACGCTCGGCAATCAAGCGATAGGCCAGGCCGGTGTCTCCCAATGGCCCGGTGGTGTCCAAGGCCATGGTGCCGCCGCCTTCGCTGTAGGCCGAGCCGCTCAGCGTGGTGCTTTGCGTGTATTCCGGTTTCTTGCTGATGACGTTGACCAGGCCACCGGGCTCCAGCGCGCCGTACAACATCGAGGCCGGGCCCTTGAGCACTTCGACGCGGTCGGTGGTGGCGCTGAAGTTGTGGCCCAGGTTCGAACGCACACCGTCGCGCAGGATCGAGCCGTCGTCGTTGGTGCCGAACCCGCGCTTGACCAGCGAATCCCTCGAGCCGCCCAGGGTGTTGCCCTGACTGACGCCGCTGACGAACTTCATCGCATCGGCCAGCGAGCGCACCTGATAGTCGGCCAGGGTCTGCTGGGTCACCACGTTGATCGATTGCGCCTCTTCCTTGATCGGTACATCGCTCTTGCTCGCCGTACTGGCTTGCGACGTCGTATAGCCCTCGTCCTGAGTGACGCGACTGCCCTGGATGTCCGTGGCCGGGAGTTCGAGAGCGGCCTGCGCCCACACCGGGCTTGCGATGAAGCAGTAAGACAACGTCGGCAATACACACTTGATGAAGACGTTGCGATTAGCGAGAGGGGTGGAACGATTCAAGACGCGCACTCACAGAGGGTTGGAAATGCGAGGGAATATACTTTGAGAATGATTCCCAGTAAATCTTTCTAACATCTCCCCGCTTGACTCTGCGCACAAACGAGGGCGCCGGATGATGAGTCCGGCGCCCTCGTTTGTTTCCCTCTCCCAGTCTTGGGCTGATCAGTGGTCAGTGGTCGATGGCAGCACCGGCTCCTCTCGGTATGCGAATGTCTTCGACCAGGTGCTGGATGTGCTCCGGTGGCGGCGCGGTAAAGCGCGACACCACCACTGCGGCCAGGAAGTTGAAGACCATCCCCAGCGTGCCGATGCCTTCAGGGGAAACACCCAGCCACCAATGTTCAGCCGTGTTCATCGTCGGGTTGATGAACTTGAAGTAGACGATGTAGGTGAATGTGAAGGTCAGCCCGACAATCATCCCGGCGATCGCGCCTTCGCGGTTCATGCGTTTGGAGAAGATCCCCATGACAATGACCGGAAAGAAGGAAGACGCCGCCAACCCGAAGGCGAACGCAACCACCTGGGCGACGAACGCGGGTGGATAAATGCCAAACAATCCGGCAATCAGCACCGCCACACCGGCGGCAATGCGTGCCGCGAGCAACTCCTGCTTCTCGTTGATCCTGGGCATGATGTTGCTCTTGAGCAAATCATGTGAGACCGACGTGGAGATCACCAGCAACAGCCCCGCAGCCGTGGAAAGCGCCGCCGCCAGTCCACCGGCAGCGATCAGTGCGATCACCCAGCCCGGCAGGCCGGCAATTTCGGGGTTGGCCAACACCATGATGTCGTTATCGACGTAGAGTTCGTTGGCCACTGGCGAGAGCTGGTTCTTGAGCAATCGCTGCTCATGCGCCCCACGCTCACCAGTAAAACTCGGCGCCCCGACCAGGGCCGCACCCGGGCTGTATTGGATGATGCCGTCGTTGTTCTTGTCCGCCCACGCAATCAGTCCGGAATTTTCCCAGGCTTTGAACCAGGCTGGCGCGGTGGCATAACTGACGTTGGGAATGGAGGTCAGCAGATTGGTACGTGCGAAGGCCGCCACGGCCGGCGCGGTGGTGTAGAGAATGGCGATGAACAGCAATGCGTAGCCTGCTGACTTACGGGCATCACGTACGGTCGGCGTGGTAAAGAACCGCACGATCACATGGGGCAGGCCGCAGTACCGACCATCAGCGCCATGGTGATGAAGAACACGTCCATTGTCGACTTGGTGCCATCGGTATAGGCGCTGAAGCCCAACTCGGCACCCAGACCGTTGAGCCGCTCGATCACGCTCTGCCCCGAACCGCCCACTTCGCTGATAAAGCCCAACTGCGGTATTGGGTTGCCGGTGATCATTATCGAGATGAAAATCGCCGGCACCATGTAGGCGAAAATCATCACGCAATACTGCGCCACCTGGGTGTAGGTGATGCCCTTCATGCCGCCCAACACCGAATAAAAGAATACGATGGCCATGCCGATCATGACACCGACGTTGATATCCACTTCCAGGTAACGGGAAAAGACGATCCCGACGCCGCGCATCTGTCCCGCCACATAGGTGAAGGAAATGAAGATCACGCAGATCACTGCCACCACCCGCGCCGTCTGCGAGTAATAACGAGTCCCGACGAACTCGGGTACGGTGAACTTGCCAAATTTTCGCAGGTACGGCGCCAGGCACATCGCCAACAGCACGTAGCCCCCGGTCCAGCCCATCAGGTAGACCGAACCGTCGTAACCGGCGAAGGCAATGATCCCGGCCATGGAGATGAACGAAGCCGCCGACATCCAGTCAGCACCGGTGGCCATGCCGTTGAGTACCGGATGCACGCCCTTGCTGGCAACGTAGTACTCGCTGGTGGAGCCGGCACGCGTCCAGATTGCAATCGCGATGTACAACGCGAAGGAGGCGCCTACGACCAGATAAATCAGGGTTTTTGTGTCCATGTGCGCCACCCTCAGTCTTCGTGGACGTCATATTTGCGATCAAGCTGATTCATCTTCCAGACATAGAAGAAAATCTCGAGCACAAAGACGTAGATGGAACCCTGCTGGGCAAACCAGAACCCCAAGGGTGTACCGAAGAAACTGATGGTGTTGAGTGCATCAACCAGCAAAATGCCGAAGCCGAACGACACCAGGAACCAGATAGCCAGCAAGACCAGCATCCAGCGTAGGTTTTCCGTCCAGTAGGCACGCGCAGCCTGTTGCTTTTCAGTGGACATGGAGGCGTCCTCCCGTGTTGTTTTTATTGTTTTGCACTTCAAACCGTAGCAGTCGTCAGGCAAGGCGCAGTACGACTTTCGTCTAATTCGCTCCAACAGGTATTGACATCTCTATCTTATCGTCATGCCAGACTGAAGAGCAGCAGAGTCTCCAGGGTGATATCAAATAGCCCTATCCGCCCCTAAAGCTTTGGCGCTCGCGGTCGAATGTATTCCATTGAGAGATTTTTTTGCCCAGGAGCAGCGGCATGCAGACGTTAAAGGCCTTGTACGAGTCTATCGAGATGCGGTTTTTCGATACCCTCACCAAAAAACTATCGAGCCTTTTCCTGTTGGTGCTGGTCAGTGGCTTGCTGTACTGGGTGGCTCTCAGCGCCCGCGCCGAGATCGTGCTGCAGTTGCGCAATGCGCAGTTGGACGGCGCCTTGCTTGGGCAGATCGAAGGTCGGCTCGACAGCCTCACCCATGCCCTGCTCTTCGGCGCGTTCCTGACGCTGTGCATGATCAGCTTCATGGTCTGGTATTTCCGTCACCTCATCGTGCGTCCCGTCACCGCCATGACCAAGGCCCTGGAAGAGATCGCCAACGGCGAAGGTGACCTGTCCAAGGACCTGCCGCTGGTGACTCACGACGAAATCCGCGTGCTGGCCGGCACTTGCAACCGTTTCCTGGCCAAGCAGCGGGAGATCATCAGCAACGTCCAGGCACTGACCGTGCACATCGCCGTCGAATCGGCCCGCTCGTTGAAGAACATCAGCGACTCCAGCGACAGTGCCACCCACCAGGCTCGCTTCGCCAAGGAAGTCATGGACCAGAGCAACACCGCCGTGGGCCGTATCGAAGAAGTCTCGCGCCAGACCCAGGGCATTTCCAGCACCACCGCCCAGAACCTGAGCATGGCCCGCGACTCCTACGCCGAGCTGCTGGAAGTGACTGGCAACATCAGCGAAATCTCCAGCAGCCTCGGTGAATTTGCCACGCTGGTGAACGCCTTGAACCAGCGTTCCTCAAGCATCAAGTCGATTGTCGGGTTGATCCAGCAGATCTCTGCCCAGACCAACCTGCTGGCCCTCAATGCCGCCATCGAAGCCGCCCGGGCCGGCGAAAGCGGTCGGGGCTTCGCGGTGGTCGCCGATGAAGTGCGGACCCTGGCACAAAACGTCAGCCGGGCCACCGATGACATCTCACGCAACATCGACGCCATGCTCGAGGAAGTCAGCTCCACCCACGAACAGACCACCCAGATCAGCCACAGCGCCCGGGAAACCCAGAAAGTGGTGGAGCGCGCCTCCGGTCATTTTGAAAGCATGATCGGCGATTTCGAATCCACCAACGGCAAGCTGGCGGACATTGCGACCCATATCCAGCAGTTCGCCGACAGCAACACGGGGATCAACGACCGAGTCACTCAGATCCACGCCGACAGCCAGTTGATCGACCAGCGCATGCAGCATTCGGCAACGGCCACCCGCGACCTGTCCGGCGTGGCCGAAAAGGTCCAGGCGCTGCTGGGTCGCTTCGTGCTCGGCCACGGTAAGCTGGACGCCGCCATCACCCGCGCCAGCGAGTGCCGCGACACGCTCCAGGTTCGCCTGGAGGCGCTGCAAGGTGAAGGCCTGAACCTGTTCGATCAGAATTACCAACCGATTCCCGGCACCGACCCCAAGCAGTACATGACCAGCTACACCGAACGCTTTGCCCAGATCTGCCAGGAGGAATGCGACAAGCTCACCCGCAGCACGCCGGGTGGCAAGGTTTCGTTCATTGTCGACAGCAAGGGCTACTGCCCGGTGAATAACAGCTGGGTCTCCAAGCCGCCAACCGGCGACCGGGCGGTGGATTTGCCGGTGTGCCGCAACAAGCGAATCTTCAACGACCCGATCGGCCTGCGTGCGGCGGGCAACGTCCAGCGTTTCCTGCTGCAGACCTACCTGCGCGATACCGGGGAAATCATGACCGAGATCGACGTACCGTTCTTCTTCGGCGGCCGTCATTGGGGCAATTTGCGGGTGGGCTTCGATGCGGCGGTGTTGTTGGCGGAGTGATCAACAGCGCAATCAAGCCAGACAACTAACCATGTCCACGGACCAAACACTACCCTGTGGCGAGGGAGCTTGCTCCCGCTCGGCTGCGCAGCAGTCGCAGAAT